>DIAV01000011.1:5479-6149 GCA_002415895.1 Anaerolineales bacterium UBA5069
CTGCGGCGGAGGCCACGCGCTCCCTGGGTGCACGCCTGGGCGCGCTGCTGCGCGCGGGCGATGTTGTGCGCCTTGAGGGCGACCTGGGCGCGGGCAAAACGACCTTTGTACAGGGCGTGGTCGCGGCCATGGGCGGTGCAGGACGCGTTACAAGCCCAACCTTTGCACTCGTCAACGATTACCCCACAGCGGCTGGTATGATTGTGCATCACATGGATGCCTATCGCCTGGGCTTTGCCGAACAGGGTGAGCAGGCGGTGGACACCTTTGGCTTGGCCGATCTGCTGGAAGATGGTGGCGTGCTGCTGGTGGAGTGGAGCGAGCGCATTGCCGCCCTGCTGCCCAAAGATGGGCTGCGCGTGCAATTTGCCTACGGCGCAGATGCCGATACGCGCATGATCACCTTTACCGCCACGGGCGCACGCGCCGCGGCGCTGCTCAACGCGCTGCGTTGAGCCAAGCACGCACATTGCACAGAACAAACAGAGCGCACCGATGAGCGGCAGGAATTACCCCTCATCTGTGCGCTCTCTGTTGCATCCACGCTCACAAACCTGTGGTGGGCTGCCCTTGCAGCGGCGCGCATTTACCCCAGCGCCACGGCAATTTGTGTGGCAATGCGGGCATTGTTTTCCAGCAGGGCGAGGTTGGCGCGCAGGCTGCGCTCGCC
>DIAV01000153.1:0-10048 GCA_002415895.1 Anaerolineales bacterium UBA5069
CGAGACTCTCTTTAGTCTGGTGGGCTCGGAGATGTGTATAAGAGACAGCCTACGCGACGTGCTTGCTGTGCTCCCCTCTCCGCATGGAGAGGGGCCGGGGGTGAGGTGCCGTTTGCGCGTGCAAGCGCGAATCCCTGACTTTTGAGAAGCCCTACGTGCCGAAATTATCGGCAGCCGTATGAGGCCAGGCCGACTGCAACACTCCTTCAACACTGTCGTTTTTTCTTTGCGTTTCTTTGTGTACCGGTGGGCCTTTGCATTTGCGGCGTGGTTTTCACGCAGGTATCACTGTAGGATTGCGAAGATCAGACGAGACTGGGTTAATATGGCCCGAAACCTGCAACGCAATTGACCAACTTCACTGGACACGCGCACAGTCTATGGCCCTGGAACTGACGGCATCTGAGCTTGTCCGGCGCTGCCTGCACGGCGAAAGCGGCGCGTGGGCGGCGCTGATCGATCAGTATGCGCGGCTCGTGCGCGCCGTGGCGCTCCGGCATGGCCTCTCTGCAACAGAAGTCGATGACGTTGCACAGGAGGTGTTTCTTTCGCTTGCGCAAGCGCTGCACACGATTGATGAACCCGAACGCCTGCCCGCGTGGCTCATGACGACAACGCGGCGTTTGTGCTGGCGCGTGGTGCAGAAGCGGCGGCGCGAACACCCCGCAGAGGGAGCCGACCTGAGCGAGGATGACGCCGACGCGGGTGGACGTCCCCTTTTTCCTGCAATGCCCGGCATGGACGCGATTGCGGACGAGTGGCACCGCCAGGAATACCTCGCACGCAGCATGAGAGCGCTTGGTGATCGCTGCNNATTGCCGCGCGTACGGGTATCCCCAAAGGCTCAATTGGCCCCACGCGCATCCGCTGTCTGGAACAACTGCGCTCCATTCTGGAGGGACTGGGTTACACGCAGTCGGACGCATAACGGGAGCAGCAATCTCGTGTATCTTTTTGGCATGTGCGGACCTCATAATGCGTAGAGCGTGCGGATGCCCCAGCCTTGTGACCCCGCTCGCAACCTTGACCAGTCTTGTAATTGCTCTGAAACGATAGGGACCTGCGCATGGTGCACTTGAGCGACGACTCCATATACAGCCTGACCTTCGAACACGCGACGCTCGGCGCTGAAGCTGCGGCCCATCTCCACACATGCGCGGCGTGCCAGGCGCGGGCTTCTGCAAGCCGCGATATCGCTGACGCCCTGCGGGTTGCGCGTTTCAGCGCGCCATCCCCCGCGCAGCGGGAGCGTCTGCTGGCCCTCGCAAGCCTGGTGCAAACCAGCAGCACTGGCCAGCGCATCGTCGGCTGGCTGCGTGCGCAACTTGCCATGGACACGCGCGCTGCACCGCTGGCGAGTGGCGTGCGCGGCATGGACGTCGCCTACCGCCTGCTCTACGCCGCGCCTGCACTGGACGTTGAATTAATGGTCGAACCAGCCAACGCCACGCGCACAATCCACGGCGCGCTCCTCCCGCACACGCAGGGCGACGAGGGTGACACTGCCCTCGTACAGTTGGAGGACGGCGAGAAGACGCGATTTGATACCGAGACATCCGCGGACGGCCGCTTCACCTTCCGGCATGTACAGCCTGGCGTCTATCGCCTGTGGATCGTGCGCGCGGACTCTGCCGAAGTCGTACTCGAGATGCTGGAGATCAGTTGACGATGGCGGCCGCAAGTGACCCACTAGCAAGCCTGCATGGCCTTGACGCGCGCGGAGTCGTCGCAGCGCTCACCACCGACGCGCCCGCGACCGCCGACACGATTGCATTGTTGGCCCAGGCCGCACTGGAAGTGGCCGAACATGACACCGCGCAGGCGGCCATCTGGATAGAGGCTGCCGAGACCCTCCGTGCGAGCCTACCTGCTGACGCGCCGGAACTGGGTCTACTGGCCTATGCGCAGGCAAGGCAGGCGGTTCACCTTGGCAACCTCGCCGCCGCCGAGGAGCTGCTGCGCACAGCACGCACGCGCTGGCAGGCCGCCGGCGACGCGGCAGGCGCAACGCGTTCGCTGCTGGGCCTGACGCAGGTGCTCGCAATGCAAGGGCGCTACACCGAAGCCGAGCAGAGCGTGCGCCTGGCGCTAGAGGGGTTCGAGGCCGGTGTGCGCGCAGGCGCGGGCGAAGCGCAATTCCACGCAGCGGGCGCACATCTCAATCTGGCAACCCTCCTTGTGCTGCAGGACAGGCACGCGCCCGCCCTCGAGGAATACGCGTCGGCGCGCCGGCTGCTTGCTGCAATCGACACCACCGATCCCGATTTCGACCCCGATATGGCGTCGATGCTGCGCGCAGAGGCGGCCCACATAGAGCTCAACCGCGCCAGCGCGCTCACCTTCCTTGATCGCTCGGCTGAAGCAGAGGACGCGCTTGGACAGGCCATTGCCGGTTTTGATGAACTGGGTGACGTCGTCAACCGCGGCCGCGCGCACACAAACCTGGGGCGTCTTCAACTGCGTCTGGGTGATTACACCATGGCGCTGCGCACATTTGAGCTCGCGTCAGCCGACCTGCTCGGCGTTGCGCAAGCCGGCGCGCCGCTTGCAGATGACAGAGGCGATGAACAGTTGCGCCGCGCCGATGAGCTGCTTCTTGAACACGCCTATGCCTACCTCGCGCTAAACCTGCTGCCAGAAGCTGAGCTTGCCCTCGGCCGCGCCGAGCGCCTCTTCCGCAACGCCGAACAATCCTATGAGCTGGGGCAGGCGCTTTACGCGCTGGGACTCGTGCGCCTGCGCGGCCAGGCTCCAGCCGCAGTTGAACCGCTGGACGAGGCGCTCGCGATCTTTGAGGCGTTGGGCAATGGCTACTGGCGCGTGCGCACCGCCGTTGTGCGCGCTGCGCTTGATCTTCTGCTTGGCGATGACATGCGCGCGGCCAATCGCCTTGATCTCCTGCCCACGGAGGACGCCACCCCCGATGGCGCGTTGCAGTGGGATGTCCAGTCACGCGCCGAAGCGCTTCTCTTGCGCGCGCGCATTTTCCTCGAGCAGGGCGACACAAATTCAGCGCAGCAACTCACCGTGCGCGCGGCAGATGTGACGCGCACGCCAACTACACTCGACGCCGCCCCCGCGCTGCCCCATTGGGCAGCGCGCATTTACCACACGTTTGGGCGCATTGAACGCGCCCGCGGCGACATGACCGGCGCGCGGCGCTGGTTCACTGCTGCGGTTGAACTCGTTGACAAACAGCGTTCCACGCTACCTCTCGAGGAGGTGCGTACAGCATTTCTCGCCGACAAGGCCGAAGTCTATACAGACCTCGTGCTCTCTCTGCTGGATATGCCCTCGCCCTCCGCTGCAGATGTGAGCGCTGCCTTTGCAGTCATTGAGCAGTCACGGTCGCGCGCACTGCTCGAACAACTACTCGCCGTTGTTGAAGACGCACCCCAAGCCAATGCAACAGGGCTGGAAGAGTCGCGCCGCCGCTTGCACGCCCTCTATAACCAGCTGCTTGGCGAGCAAGGGAGCCGCGGCCTGGATGCGGCAATGACACGCATTTTGCTACACGAAGAGGCGCAGGTCCAGCGGCTGGAATGGCAGCGGGCGGCCTCCTTCAACCTGGCCACACCGGCCACACTGCACGATTTCCAGTCCGTGCTTGCCGATGACCAGCAGGCCATTGTCTACGCCATCGCCGGCGCCGAGGTCATGGCCTTTGTCGTTTCGGCGCACGCCGTTCATTTGGAGCGACACCTCTGCCGGGCAGAGCAGCTTGACGCCGCTGCGGCCGAGCTGCGCTTCCAGTTGGGCCGCGGCGCGTTGGGGGCCGACTTTCTGGCGCGTCATGCGCGCCGTCTTGAAGAAGGGCTGCGCGCAGCCCTGCACCAGCTCTACGCTCTGGTGCTCCGGCCGATTGAAGAGCGACTTATATGCGAGCGGCTGCTCGTGATCCCCACAGGTGCGCTCCACGCCACGCCGTTTCATGCGCTGTGGGACGGCAGTCGCCACCTTGTTGAGCGTTGCGAGATCGCCATTGCCCCCAGCGCGTCGCTCGCCGTGCATTTGGCACGCGCGCCCAGCGCGCCCTTGCAAACATGGGCGGGGCTCGCACTCACAGATCCATCAATCCCATCTGCTCGCGCCGAAGTTGAATGCGCCGCCGGTTTCTTCGCTGCGCCGCGCCTTTTTCTCGATGAAAATGCCTCCAGATTCGGCCTGCAGGAAGCGGCCACAAGCGATATCCTGCACATTGCCACGCATGGACTCTACCGCGGCGACAATCCCTTCTTCTCGGTGCTCAAGCTGGACGACGGATGGATCGACGTGCGCGAACTCTACAGATTGCGCCTTGCCGCGCGCCTTGTCGTCCTCAGCGCCTGCGAGAGCGGGGCCGGTGCGCTGCACCCGGGCGACGAGGTGATTGGCCTGGCACGCGGCTTCCTGGGTGCGGGTGCGCGCAGCCTGGTTGCTGGGGCGTGGCACGTACATGACGACAGCGCGGCACGCCTTATGGAACGCTTCTATGCCGCACTGACGGCCGACTCACATGGCACACGTCCAGCCGCAGCGCTGCGCGTGGCCCAACGGCACGCAATTGCCGAAGGGCAGCACCCCTACCTTTGGGGCGCCTTCTACGTACTTGGAGAGTGACCAATGAAGAATCGCGCCGCGCGCGTGCTCGCGCTATCCCTGATGCCATCTGTCGCCGTAATCTGTCTGGCGGTGATGATGGCATTGCTCTCCAATGCCGGCCTCGCCAGAGCCCAGAGCGCCGGCCCTGTCACTGCTCAAGCGCATGACGGCAGTGGCAGCCCAGACTCCGGCAATGACGGTGAAGATGAGGAGATCAGTGGATTCCTGACCAGCCGGCCCGATGGCGGGCTGGGCACCTGGCTCGTCGAGTGCGAGCCGGCATTCACTTGTACCGTTATCGTGACGACGACAACGAGACTCGAAGACGGTATTCCCGCTTTGGGCGCCTGGATCGAAGTGCGCGGCCTTCCGCAGCCGGACGGATCCCTCCTGGCGCAAAGAGTGCGCGCCGAGGATCACAGTGCAATGGAACTTGTGATCCGGTTGGAGCCTGGCGTCATTTCGTCAACCTTTGCCATTGCCAATGACTTGACGCCCATCGCGACGCTGGTCTCACCGGCAAATATCCATCTCTTTGCCACGACCGAGGACGAGGATGACGAGATCGACAAAATTCGCGCCGCAACCGGCGTTGTCTGGGTTGAGTTCAACCTCATCAACACCATTCCCGACAGCGAGGGCTTCAAGACATGGCACTGGGGCGGTGAAGATGCTTCGGGCTATGTGAATCAGGCCGCCTTTGCACAGGTTCGCCTTGACGCGGCCCACACTGTGAACCGCGGCAGCGGCGTGACGATTGCCATACTGGACACCGGCGTGGCACTCACGCACCCGGCGTTCCTGCCGAGCAGCCTGGTGCCTGGAATCGATCTGGTGGATAACGACAACGCGCCCAACGATACCGGCCCCGGTTTTGGGTGGGGCCACGGCACCCATGTGGCGGGCGTTGTGGCGCGCATGGCCCCGCAGGCAAAGATTATGCCTGTGCGCGTGCTGGATGCAAACGGGCGCGGCAATTCCTTNNNNCGCGTGCTGAGCGAGACAATCGCAGGAGCGCTGGCGCAGGGTGTTGTCATTGTGGCAGCCGCGGGCAACGAGAGCGTAACCTCGATCAAGTATCCGGCTGGTTTCCCGGGCGTCCTCGCCGTCGGCGCTGTACGTGCAGATTCAGCGCGTGCGGATTTCTCGAACTATGGTCCCTGGGTGGACATTGCCGCCCCGGGTGAAGGCATCACCTCATCTGTCCCCTTCAGCGGCGGTATGGGATTCGCCGCATGGTCGGGCACGTCGATGTCCACCGCATTTGTAAGCGGAGGCGCCGCGCTGGTTCTGCGCAGCGGTGCAGCCGGTGCAGAAGTGGGCGCTGTGATGACTGCGACGGCCGCGATTGGGCCGGATGTGGCAGACATTGGGGGCACTTTGGATGTGGCCGCCGCTGTAGGCATCAAGCCACCACCAACCCCAGTGCCAAACCTGCACATGTACTTGCCCGTGGTCGCTGCACAATAGACAGAGGTGGATCATGCGGCGCGCCATATGAAGTGCCCGCGTGCCAATTCCACGGCAGGCGCGCAGATGCAGCATTTTGCTGCCTAACCAACGCTGCGCATGCCCGACGTTTCGGATGGCCCGGACCACGATTGTGGTTCGGGCCATTGCGATCCCCCGGGGATTCAATGCAACATGCCCAGTCTCACAAAACTCATGTATTTTCTGGATTCGCGCTGCGCTCTAGTGATATGCAACCGATGTCGAGCCAGGATTGGAGTGGTTCGGCAGAACCCAACTGACGAGGAGAGAAACGATGAACTTTCGAGGATTCAAGCTTCTAAGCGCTGCTTTTCTGGTTTTTGCAGTCCTGTTTGCGCTGGGCTGGCGCACGCTGTCTGCGCAGGCCGCCGACGCACCGCTGCACCCGACCCTCACGGTGATCGATGTGCAGAAGGACGGCGCTGCAGACGACAATGGTGGCAATGATGACAACAGTAACGACGACATCAAGGTCTATGGTGTAATCGACACAATGCCGAGTGGCGGCCTCACAGGCTCCTGGGTTATCAGTGGCGTGACCTACCTTGCCGACGCGCAGACTGAATTTGATACGGAGCATGGCGGTTTCGCCCCGGGCATTTGCGTAGAAGTTGAGGCGGACACAAGCGCCCCGACCCTAGCAACCAAGATCGGTACAGAATCATCCTACAAATGCAACGGGTCGGACGACGATGACGACGGCAGCCCCGAGTACGAAGGGAAGTTCTACGGCAAGATCATTAGCCTGCCGGCCGGCCCGTCCTTCGTTGGCACATGGGTCGTCGGCTCCGAGACGGTAACCGTAACCACCCAAACCAGACTGGAGCAGGAAGATATCGCCTTTGCACCGGGTGTTGTCGTCGAGGTTGAGTTCCGCGAGGACAATGGCCAGAAGATCGCTTCCAGCATTGAATCAAAGTTCGATGATGAGAGTGGCGACGACAATGGGGACGATGACGGCCGCCATGATGGCCACGACGGCCAGGCCTTTGGACCGATTGTGAGCCTGCCCGCAGGCATGATCGGAACGTGGGTCATTGCCGGGTTGGACTACTCGGTGACAAGCAGCACAGTGCTGGACGATGAAGGCACCTTCGCCCCTGGCGTCAACGTGAAGGTGGAATACTTCACCACGGCTGCCGGCGAGCGCGTTGCCACCGAAATCGAAATCACCAATGACAGAGGTGGCGTCGACGATACCAATGCTTTCAAGTTCGTGGGTTGGGTCACAGCAAAGCCCACTGCCTTCATCGGCGTCTGGACCATTGGCGGGCAGGATTTTACGGCGACAGCCACCACCATCTTCGACGACTCGACTTCCCTCTTCACGGTGAGCTCGTATGTCGAAGCAACCTACAAGCTGGATGGTGACCAGCGCATCCTTCTCAAGCTTGAAGTCGAAGTGCCCCCTGGTGCAGGTGACGATGACAGCGTTGGCCGCGTCGATGATATGGGTGACGACAACCCGACTGCGGCCGCAGTGGGCGCCACGGCAAACGTGTGGCGGATTGGCGGCAAGAACTTCATCGTAACGCCCGCCACGCAGATTTTTGACACTGCATCGGCATTGACACTCGGCAGCACCGCCGTTGTGAACAGCTACAAGGACGCCAGCGGCGCCAACGTCGCAACACGCATCCAGCCCGTCAGCCTGACGTACAGCATCATGCTGCCGGTGCTCATTCGCTAGCCATAACTGAATCGCCGGGAAAAATGCAATGCGCAGCGCGGGGAAATCCCTTCGCTGCGCATTGCATTTTGCCCCTCGACGGTGACGTCATGTTGCACGCGCTGCGCCAGCGCGCCCTGCTCAGCGACGAACCCGATAGCTGCGATGCTGCCGGCACGCGCCGCTGGCCTGGGTGACGGCGCAATGGCATGCGCGCATCCAGCTGGCGGAGGCGCACTTCAAAGCCGCGCGGGCGACGCAGGTGGAGCGTGACCAGTCGAATCCTGAGCAGGCGTATGCGACGTGATGTTCAAGATGGTGGCGATCACATAGAGCACCGTGAAGATGCCCCAAAGCCACCAGCTGAATCGCGCCAGCGGCCACCAGTAGAACATCGAGGTGGCAAGGAAGAACAGCACGTAGGGTCCGAAGATGGGCCAGAAGATGGGAACGCGCCACTCGATGCGATAGACGTACTCGACGACGTAGCCGAGTGAAGCCCACGCCAGGTAAAGCACGCCCGCCAGCCAGAAGTACCAGGGCTTGCCCCCTGCCCACTGGGCAACGCTCAGCAGGACAGCAGGAATGCTCAAGGCATAGACGATCCAGCCGTAGTGTATGGCCGTCTCGAAACGCCACTTGCGCATGGCGAAATGGACGGTAAGCACAATCTGGTAGGTAAACGCTGCAAAGATGAAGAGGCGGTCAAGGAGATCCAAAGTAGCCATGGTATTCCCCTCTCTTGCTTGTGGGGGACGGTTGGTTGGCTCCAGTTGTATGTCTCACTGTGCGCGGACTGGGGTCGCCGTGCTTCCAGGAGCCTCGGCGCTGCATGAATTATGATACCGTGAGACATCCTGTGGAATCAAGCTCTTGGGGGACGAATTCCTGCTTCACCTCTCCAGAGAACCACCGTTGGCGCAGGGAGCGCGCCGTCCACTGGCGCGCTCCCTGCTGGTTATGGGCGGTCAGCCGCAGCACAGACCAAATGTACCGACAGTGTGATTCAATGCGTCGTGGCGGGTGTCCCTATCTCAGCGCCGCGTCAGTGGCAGATAGATGGAGAAGGCGACCGCGCCATACTCCACCGCGCCCTGGTCGCACGTGCCCCGACGGGCTGCGCCGCGCTGGTCCGTCGCGTCGCAAGCGGCGGGATCAGCGGCATTGATCAATGGGCTGCCAGCCTGCGGCAGCAGGGTTTCCATTGGGAAGTTCCCCCCGTTATAGGTCAGCCCACCGAGGAGCAGGTCGCCCGCAAAGGAGTCCCGGTCGGTGACGGCGGTGAGCGAGCCACAGCTTCCTTTGCTCAGGTTGAAGCCAAGCGACTGGAACAGTCCTCCATCGCAGTTCACCGAATAGCCAAAGATCACGGAATTTGCAAGCTGCACCACGCCAGGGTTGGCCGGGGTTTGCGGCGAATCCTCGTAAATCGCGTTACCGGCAGTGCCGGCCTGGTTGTCGGCCAGCGTGGCGTTGGTCAGCAGGGCATAACGCCCGAGATGATAAAGGCCGCCGCCAAAGCCCGTTGCGACATTCTCGGCGATAGTGACGTTGCGGAGAACCAGGTTGTCGTCGGATGACTGGTAGATGCCGCCGCCGTTGTTCGCAGCATAGTTCCCCTGAATGGTGGCGTTCGTGATGAAGGCTGTGCCGCCGGCATGATACAGCCCGCCGCCGTTGGGCGTGCCGCTCAGGGCGTTGGCGACGTTGCTAACCAGGTTGACATCGCGCATTTCCAGCTGGGTGCCATATGAATTGACGCCCCCGCCTTCGAAGGCGAAGTTATTGGAGAAAGTGCTCCTTTCGATGCGGGCGGCGCCATTGAGATTCCAAAGCCCGCCGCCGCTGCCCGTGACATTGTTGTTGTCGAACAGGCTGTTGGTCACAGTCAGCGTGCCGCTGTTTTCCACACCGCCGCCATAACCGGCCGTATTCGAGTAGAAGGTGACTGCGGACAGGGTGGCGCTGGCGCCACTACCGTTGTAGACGCCGCCACCATCAAGAGCGAAGTTGGCATTGAAGTGACTGTTCCGGGAAGTCAGCACACCTGGACTTACGTTTTCAACTGCCCCGCCACGTCCGGTCGCACCCGCCCGATTGTCGGTGAAGGTGGATCGGTCAATGTCCACCTGACAGCCGTCGTTGTAGATCGCACCACCGTTTGCGGCCCGGCTGCCGGAGATGAGGCTGTTGCGTATCGTCAACGAGCCGTCAAAGCAGTAAATCGCCCCGCCTGAGACAACTGAACGGTTGTTAAGCAGTTGCACATTCTCAAGAATGACCTGCGCCCCTGATGCTTCGATCGCC
>DIAV01000153.1:10294-10496 GCA_002415895.1 Anaerolineales bacterium UBA5069
GTGGCGCTCGTTCGGCCCAGCGGCCAGAACAATTCGTCCGCCGCCATTGATGGTCACACTACTCAAGTTCACCACTTTGAACAAGATGAACTGGATCGTGTGCACCGCCGGGCCGCAGCGAAAGGTGATCACGCCGCCGCCGTTGCTGGCAGTGAGCAGGGCGGCATTGAATGCCGCATCGGTGCAACTGGCCGGCGTGCCA
>DIAV01000112.1 GCA_002415895.1 Anaerolineales bacterium UBA5069
CTGTGCAGCCTCTGCGGCCTCGTTCACAACCATCTGGGATTTGGCCACAACGCTCTCTGCGGCTTCCACGGCCTTGACGCCAATCTCCTCAACGGTCTCGGCGGCCGGGTGGCTCACATACTGGCTCCACACCTTCTGCATGGACTTGCTTACTTTATCGGCCTGAACGGTTACATCCTTCGCGACATCCTTGGCAGTCTCTTCAGCGGTGTGCGCAAGCTTCGTCACTTCACCGGGGAAATCCTTCTGATAGGCCTTGACGACCTTGGTCAATTCTTTCTCGACCTGCTCGCCCCGCTTCTCGGCCTTCTCCACCCACTTCCAGCCGTCGGCGTAAACGGACTTGCCGGCATCGTACCCCATGCCCCACATGCCCAGATAGGCAAGCATGGCCTTGCGGCCCATTTCGCGCGCCTTCTTGGAATTGTCTTCAACGTTTTCCTGAACTGCGCGCATGTTAATCTTGGCGGTCATCTTGTGCTCCTTCGTGCAGGTGTTGCCTGCTGCTGTGACTATGGCTTACGTTAGCTGACATTGGCACATTGCCAATGATTGCATTTGCCTGTCAAAAACGCATCATCGCATTCGCTTGCGTCAAGCGCCATCACAACACGGTTCATGCCCATCCCGCGGCGTGACGCAGCGCGTTACAACTCCAATATAACGCACTGCGTCACGATTGTCAAGATGCGCGCGCAAATTGATCCGAAGATTTGCAAAACGAATGCAATCAGTCTACAGGCGATTGCATTTCATTGCTCGCGCGCCAGTAATGCGCACGCGAGCGCTCGAGCAGCCCGGCATCCACCAGATAGCGCCGCAGGGTGGCATGATCTATGGCATGGCCCGCCAGCCGCGCATTGACCTCTGCCTCGCGATAAAGCTGTCCCGGTGCAAACTGCTCTGCCAGCCACGCCAGCACCAGCGCACGCGCTGCGGCGCGCGCTGGATACTGACGCAAGCGGCCGTCGCGTACATAGCGCGCAAGGAGTTCGGCGTCGCTGGGATCTTGTTGTGTTCCCAAGGCTTTCTCCCTTTCGGTGCATCGGGGCCAAGAGTCATGCATGCGCAGTGGGCGAGGTTGCGCCACAGCGGCGTATCGCTCGCATGCGCATCATGGTTGATATGGGCAGAGCCATTCAGGGAATCTGCACCATACCCAGGTCCACGGCATCGTCGGGGAAACGAGTGCCGTTGCTGTCAAGCGCAGGCAGCCGCGCAAGGCTGCGCGCATCGTACAGCCCGACAATCAGGCGATAGGCGCCCGGCGCCAGCCCCTCCGGCAGCGCGAGCGTGCGCGTGTCCGTAACATATTCGCCTGCCACCCACTGCGTTGTGGGCCTGCCGCCGGGAGGCGCATCATTTTGCGCCGCCAGGGCGCCATCGCCGGCCAGCAACTGCAACGTGGCCACATAGGGGTCCGCGGGCGGCGCCAGCGCCTGCCAGACGATCTCGACGGGCAGCAGATTGGCAGCGGCTTCGCCGACGGTTGCGCCCGCGAGGGCAACCGTATCGCCCACCTGTGCCGCAATGTGCGTGGCAAAAGGGGGTGGCGTCATCACATGCGTGGAGGGGCGCACGAGCAGCGGCCCCAGCACAATGGCATCTGCCGCTGCGCCACTGTCTGTCGCGCTGCCCTCTGTCGCGCTGCCGAGGGCCAGTGTCAGCGCTGCAGTGCCTTCACGCGCATCGGCAGGCACGCGCAGGCGCACACGCTGGCAGAAGAAATCGCCCGCCTGCATGGCGACGGTGGGGGCCAGTACAATTTCGCCCAGCGGCGCGCTGCCCTGCCCATGTTGCAGGCCAACAACTGCGGGCAGGGCGTGCAGGGGTGTTGCGGCGCGCAGGTAAAGATCAAGTGCAAAGGGAGTGCCCGGCTGCAACTCCTCCGTGCCGTGAAGCGCATAGCCCTCAACCACAAGCGAACCCAGCGGCTGCGTAATGGGAATGGTGGGCGTCAGTGCACCATCCGGCAGCGGCAGAACGGGCAGCGTCACCTCTCCGGCCAGCGCAGTGTCGCCCGGTGCGCCCAAACGCGGGCGGCGTGCGTTCTCTGCCGCATATTCGTACCAGCCCACCAGCGCCTGCACATGATCTCCGCCTGCACAGAGATCAATCAGTTCGGGCTGCATGCGATCAATCACGCGCTCGCCAGGCGACCAATAGGGCGTCTGGTAGGAACCGTCACCGGGGAGACGGTCGGCCTGCGCCACGCGCGTGCCGTCCACATCAATCAAATGCATAAAGCTCGTGAGGTTGCGAAAGGTGTGCGCCTCGGATTGCCAGAAGAGGTTAATGGCGCCGGTGGACGCGGTACCAGGCACAGGCTGCATACCGAGGAAGGTGGGCGCGTCGTCAAAGCGCGCCTCAATGGGGTCCCGGGGTGCAAAGCCAGGGGGCCATTCCTGTGCAGCAGCCGCGTCAAGGGTCACCAGTGTCAACAAAGGGCGGTCGTAACGATCGGGTATCGTTTCCACCGTGGGATTCTCCCACAGCGCGGCAAAGGCCTCGGCCTGCGCGCCTTCTTCGGGGGTAAAGGCATAGGCGGCGCCCCCTGTGGCGGGCAGCACCACCGTGTCTGTGGCGTCAAGCATCTTGATGCCGCTGCCCTCGCGCGCATAGACAAGCGTTGCGTGCTCGGCCCACAACGGCGACAGATAGACCTGGTGCGTACTTTGACGGGCACGCAGGGTGTCCAGCGCATCCAGCTTGTCAACGTCGTAGGCGTAGTAGACCTGCGTTTGGCGCGGGAAACGCACAAAGTAGTCGTTCACTGTAATCACAAGGCTTGCCAC
Source organism: Anaerolineales bacterium UBA5069 (assembly GCA_002415895.1). GTDB lineage: Bacteria > Chloroflexota > Anaerolineae > Caldilineales > Caldilineaceae > UBA5069. The sequence continues at coordinate 2,796 of DIAV01000112.1, forward strand.
CAGCATTGCACCCGCCAGCCCGTAGCCCAGCATGGGGCGCGGCCAGGGGCGCGTCACAATCCACGTAAGCCCCAGCGCCACGGGAAGCAGCGCCGCAGGTAGTGAGGCCAGCGTGCGCGAGTAGTTGGGGGCCGCCTCACTCAGCACCGACGGCGCGAGCATGACGATAACCCAGAGCAGCAGCAGCCACAGGGCGTCGATGTCGGGGTCCGCTTCCTGGGCCGGGCCAGGCTCCCGGGCCGGATTCCCGCCGCGCCGCCCGCGCACAATCAGCCGCTGCGCCCACACCACCACGCCAATCACAAAGGGGATGGAGATGACCCAATCGAGCGTGGGCCTGCCTGCCATGCCGTGCGTCCAGTCCAGATCGCCGTAGAAGGAGAACATGCCCAGCACATGCAGCACATTGTCGGCCAGCAGCAGCAGGGGGCTGGCTTCACCACTCACGCGTTCGGCAAAGATGGAGACTTCGGCGCTGTGGCCAAAGAAGAATGCAGGGTTGCGCAGAAAGGTGAATCCCAAAGGCAGGAAGACGACGACCGCCGCTGCGCCCGCCACCAGCAGCAGGCCGCCCGCGCGCTCCAGCCGCAGCCGTCGCTCGTGCGGGTGGCGGATGAGTAGGACAATGGTATAGGCAATCAGCACAACGGGGGCAAGGCGGCCCGTGGGGTTGGCGTAGACGCTGAGGCCCAGCACCACACCCGCGCCAATGGCCCAGAGCAGCCGGCGCGTGCGCCCCGCGGCATGTGTGGCCGCCCAGTACATGCCAAAGAGCGCGCTGAGAATGACCGGCATCGTGATGACGCGAATGCCGTAGTGGCTGAAGTGAATGTGCCAATAGGAGATGGCCAGTGCCAGCGCGCCAAACGCGGCCATCATGCGGCTGTTGCGCCGCAGCAGCGCGCGCAGCAGCAGGTAGGTTGCCGCCACCGCCAGCGTGCCCCAGATGGCCGAAGCCGCCCGAAAGACCGCGGGCGACGAGCCGAAGAGCCAGATCAGCCCGGCCTGAAAGTAGGTGTAGAGTACTTCGCGCCCACCATTGGCAGGCAGAAAGAGCGGGAAGTTGCCGTCCAGCACCTGCTCGGCGTCAAGGGCGTTGTACGCTTCATCAAACTGAAAACCGGGCGGCACGGCGCCAATCTGATAGAAGCGCAGTGCAGCCCCAAGCAGGGTGATTGCCAGCAGCAGAATGGTATCGCGACGGTTCCAGCGCACGGTTCACCGCGGGGTTAGGGTGCGCCTGCGCGTGGCGGCAATGCTTGGCTGCAATGCACAACAGCGCACAGGCAATGAGGGCAATGTGAGCGGCAGCAGAGATCAGGCCGCTGGGCCGATTGTACCCGATGGCGTGGAAGGCAGAGAATCGCGGCGGGCGTCGGCAGGCGCGCCGGTGAGTAGTGTCCCCAGGCAGGCAACGCTTTGCGCCACAAGGTCGGCCCCGGTAAAAGGGCCGTAACACTGCCATGCGCCATCAATCACAAGCGCCGTGGGCTGCTTGCCGCCATCGTGGATACCCAGCGATGCAGAGACCTTGCCCGCACCATCCAGCAGGATAAGGATGTAATCGGCAGGATCCAGTTCGACGGGCAGTTCGCGCGCCGCATCCCGGTAGGCTGCGCCAAGCATTGCTTCGGCCACGCCATGCACAAGGCGGGGCACACCCTGCAGGCTGACCACACTGCCCACAAGCAGCGTCTGCGCCAACGGCCAGCGCGTGCGCACAGCATTCTGCAGCGCGCGCACAGTCTCAATGCCATGCTGATTATGAAAGAGCAGCAGCAGCGGGCGGCCTGCACAGGTGGCGCGGTTGATGGTGCGCCCGGACGTGATGGCCTTGAGGGAGAATTCGGGGGTTGGTGAGAACATAGGTGAAGGATTAAGACTGAATGATCATTGGCGTGCAGGGCATCATAACATAACGCGCGCCGCCGACAGCCATACACAGGCGCGCAGCCTCCCTGATCGGACGTAGCCGCAACCGCCCAGAGGAAACGTGACCTGCGACCACGCCGGCAAATTGACAGCCCACGCGCGCTGCTCTATAATTCGCCTTAATATTTCTAACGTTGATCATAATAATGTACTTCAGCCCCACCCATGCAAACATTCTGCGGCTTGACGACCGATGGCATGCTCGAGTATCTGGCGGCCATCTACAAACTCATCGAAGGTGAGGATAGCGCCACGGCGACCAGCAAGGTCACCACAACGGCGCTGTCGGAGAAGATGCATGTCTCACCTGCGGCCGCCAGCAGCATGCTCAAGCGCCTTGAGGAGACGGGCTTTGTCGAGCGCTCGAACGTGGACGGCATTACCCTCACACAGCAGGGCGTGCTGGCCGCGCTCCAGCTTATCCGTCGCCACCGCTTGCTTGAGGTCTTTCTGATCCAGGTGATGGGCTTTACGTGGGACCAGGTGGATTCTGAAGCGCACCGCCTGGAGCACGCCGTGAGCAGTGCCTTTGAGGAACGCATGGACGCGCTCTGCGGCTTCCCCAGCCACTGCCCCCACGGCGACCCGATTCCCACCAAGGATGGCGTGCTGCCCGTGGAGACGTTGCTGCCGCTGACCTCGCTTAAGCCGGGGCAAGCGGGTGTGCTGCGGCGCGTGGGCATACGCGACGCGCGTGTTTTACGCTATCTCACGCGCCTTTCGCTGGAGCCGGGCCAGAGCCTGCGCATGGTGGACGTTGCCCCCTTTCGCGGCCCTGTGACCATGGAACTGCTGGGCGAGACCCCCGCTGCATATGTCAATGGCGTCAATGGTGATGGCGCGCTGAAGAATGGCATGGTCAACGGCACGCACAATGGCGGCGCGCCGGCCACTACCCAGATTCTGGGCCATGAACTGGCCGAGCAGCTCTTTGTACTGCCATCCACTTTCTCCTGAAGCTCCTGAATTGCGGCCCCATGAAGACAATCTACTACGAATCCGCCGGCAGCGTGGTCATTCACAATGGTCACATGCTACTGCTCGATCGCCCCGGGCGCGGCGAAGTGCGCCTGCCCAAGGGGCACATTGACCCCGGCGAGAGCCCTGCCATGTGCGCCCTGCGCGAGACAACCGAAGAGAGCGGCTACGCCGATCTCGAGATTGTGACGGATCTGGGCATGAATGATGTGGAGTTTACCAACGGCAACAAGAATGTCGTGCGCACCGAACACTACTTCCTTGTGCGCTTGCGCAGCGAACGCATGACGCGCCGCACGGAAAACGACGCCGCCCAGTTTACTGTCTTATGGGTGGCTCTGGATGAGGCCGTGGCCCGCCTGACCTTTGAGGCCGAGCAGGCAGTGGCAGTCGCAGCGTTGGCGGCGCACGCCAAAAGCGCGTAGGCGTCGCCCCTCTATATACGCAAAGCAAAGAGGCAGCGCCACTGTGGCGCCGCCTCTTTCGTTTCGGCTCTGCACTGCGTATTGGAGACTGCCACCGCGTTGCAGCACGCGCGCAGGCCACTTGCTCGCCCGCGCACAAACTACCTAGGTGCGGTGGCGGTATGTAATGCGCCCCTTGGTCAGATCGTATGAGCTCATTTCCACCTTCACGCGGTCACCCAGCAAAACGCGAATATAGTACTTTCGCATCTTGCCCGAAAGGTACGCGAGCACGGTGTGCCCATTCTCCAACTCCACGCGGAACATGGCGTTGGGCAGTGTATCAACGATCTTGCCGTCCAGGGTAATGGTCTCTTCTGAAGACATATTCCTCCAACACGTTCTGCGGCGTGAAACCACCGAGCATTTACAAATGCGTTTGCATCGTTGCCCGTTGACAGCACAACCGCGGGATTTACGACTTGTCAGCGCGACCTGCGCGCATGCTGCGCACTAAACCACTGCGCAACCTATTCGCGAGGGGGGCGCTGTGACTTCCGAATTGCCTTTTGGCGCTTGATGCGGCGCACTTCACTCTTGGGAGTAAACCACCTCTTCTGCCGCACTATGGGCAGAATGCGCGCTTCAGCGACAGACTTGCGGAAGCGCTTGAGAATGCTGTCCTGGGATTCACCCGGGCGCAGTTCGACACTCATGAAAATTCACCCCCTCTCCGTTAAGAGTCTCTGGAAGCGGAGCGTCCCATTGCCACCCACGGTGACAGGGCGCCGCCCACCCAAACAACAAACCTGCCTGGGACTTCCAAGCAGGTCTGTATCTTCCTGTTGGGCACCCCAGACAGACAATGTTAACACACGCTCTCTGGAGTAGCCAAAACCGGCCCATGCCAAACGCCACACACTGTTGCCACGCACACAATCATAGGGCAGCGTGTCAGGCTTCGCTTTCCGGCGTTGCATCAACCTCCGGCGTTGCGTCGGCCACGCCATCGGCCACACCTTCAGCCACACCTTCAGCCACATCTGCAGCTGCACTGTCAGCCAGCGCTTCGGGCATGGTGGCGGCGGCTGATTCAGAGACACCCGTCATCGGTTCACTGGCCGCTTCGGGCACGTCCGCCAGCAAAGCCTCGGGCTCCGTGGACGAGTAGGAATCACTGTCGCCTTCCGGCTGCACGGCATCTGCGGGTGCAACACCTGCAGAGGCCGCCGCTTCGCCCACTACATCGGCTGGCTCGTCCGCTGCCACATCCTCAGCCTGCTCGCTCTGCCGCCGGCTCAGACCAATGCGCTGGCGCTTGGCGTCAATGCGCAGAATCTTGGCGTGCACAACATCACCCGAATGCACGGCCTTGAGCGGTTCGGCAACGGTAATGTCAGTCAGTTCGCTAATGTGGATGAGCCCTTCAATGCCCGGTTCGATCTGGGCAAAGGCGCCAAATTCAACCAGGCGTGTAATGGTGACGTCAACCGTCTGGCCCACTTCATAGCGCTTTTCCACAGTTTCCCACGGGTTGGCCATGACGCGCTTGCGGCTGAGACCAATGCGCTGGTTCTCAGGATCAAGCCGAATCACCTGCACCTCAACCATCTGGCCCACATCCAGCGCCTCGCGCGGATGGCTGATGGGCGTCCAGCCGATTTCGCTCACGTGGAGGAGGCCATCGGCCCCGCCCAGGTCGACAAAAGCGCCAAAGGGGCGCAGGCTGCGCACTTCGCCGTTGATCACATCACCCACGTGCAGGGTGCGGAAGAGTTCTTCCTTGCGTCCGGCGCGGTATTCGCGCTCGGCCAGCATTTGCGACATCACGAGGCGGCGGCGCTTCTTGTCAACCTCAATCACCTTGAGGCGCATCATATCGCCAATCCGCTTCTCAAACTCGGCCTGGCGCTGCTCCTCAGGAATATTGCGAGGCATGTCCACAATGTGCGAGGCAGGCACAAAGCCGCGCAAGCGGTTGAACTCCACCGTAAGCCCGCCCTTGTTATAGCCCACCACCTTGTGCCCGGTGGTCTCGCCACTATCAAGCAGATCCTGTGCGATGATCCAGTCGCGCTGCTGGAGCGCGTCGGCAATGCTCAACTGGAAGATGCCGTCGTCGTCAATCTGCTTGCTAACGACGACATCAATTTCGTCACCCACCTGCAAACCCTTGACAAACTCGGGGTCGAGTTTATTCAGGTCTGCCTGGGGAACGACGCCGTCGCGCTTGCTGCCGATGTCGACAACCAGTTCCGACGAATGAATTTCAACAATGGTGCCCGTGCGCAGTTCGCCACGGTCCGGCTGCTCCATGGAAACATCTTTGTCCAGAAACTGCTCAAAGAGCTCCAGGTCTGCCGCCTGTTGTTGCGCTTCGGATTGACCGCCGGTCTGCCCGTTTGCCTGTGCCGTGTCCGACATAGAAACCAATTACCCCACCTTCTTCCCGAGAGTTTACGTCTCTGCATTGTGCCGAAAAGCCATCCCGGCGCAATCAATGCAGCGGCGCAGGACATTCGATTAGTGTCCAGATTGAATTGTAACAGTCACCGGAGTGGCTGTCAAGCAATTTTTGTGGTATTTGCACCCATACCGCTGCCTTTACGTTTTGCCGACGATGCAAATTTATGCAATTTGCATACAACGCAACAACGATTTATGGATGCTTGCGCGTTTCTTACCCTACACCACGCAATCACAGGCGAAATGTAGCCTGGGCTGCACTGCTGTTGCTAAGCCTGGTCATCCCCGGCCTGCTTGCGGATGGCCTCCTGCAGACGATGCCACTGTTGCTGCAAAGCGCTCACCTGCTCGGCGTTGGCGTGTGCACCAGCATAGCGCACATCCACAAACGCGTCTGTAATCGCATCCATCGCGGCGGCCTGCGCGGCGGTTTGCGCGGCGGTTTGCGCCTGATCAGGCTGCTCCCCCTGCGCCGCAGCGGCGCTCGCTGTCTCGCCTGCGTCCACCGCTGCGGTTGTCGCCAAACGCTCTGCAAGCCGTGGCGCATAGGCGTAAGGCGTTTCGCCTGGTCGACGGGGCAGCCCCGCCACCTCAGCATTGCTCAATGTAGTCAGATACAAATGACGAACTTGCTGATCGGGATCGTTCCACGTGCGCCGCCCAAAGTCAAACCGATTGGCCCGCCCGCGACTCGGCCGGCCCAAATTTCCAGCCAGATTCAGTCTGCGCTGCACATTCTTGATGGATGCCCGCAAACCCGCCCAGCGGCGCGCCAGCGCCAGCCACAGCCAGTCCAGCCAGGCAAAGCGCACACCCTTGTCGCGCAGGTAGATGAAGGCTGCATAGGCCACCAGCAGCGCCAGCACAGCCCAGAAGAAAGCGCCCCCTGCCCACGGCGGCAGCACGGGATGGTAGGGCTGCACCTGGGCCGTTTGCACTGACTGCGTGGCGGGCAGAAGACTCTGCGCAGGCGGCGGCGTTTCCCCGGCAAAGAGCGAGAAGATCCACATCAGCGCTGCACCCACCAACCTGTACAGGATGAGTACAAAAGCAAAGAGCACGCTAATCGTCGTGGCCAGAATCGTGCCCAGCAGAAAGGTGCCGCCCAGCGGCAGGAAGAGCGCCAGCAGCGCCACGCCCCCCACCAGTGCCACCACCTCCCAGGGCCAGCGGCGCGTCACATTGGTCTGCGCGGGCGTCTGCTCCATGGTCCAGCGCGATCGCAACTGGGCAAGGCGGCCATGGCTAAGCAGCAGCAACCCCGCCATGAAATAGATGATAATGGGCGCGAGCACGCTCGGTTCCACATCCTGCCGCATAACGCCGAAGATGCTGGTAAAGGTGAATTCGCGCCGCAGCAGCGCCGCCAGCATGATCATTGTCAGCCCCAGCGTTACCCAGCGAATGGTGAATTCGCTCAGCACGGCGCCCCGATCCACACCGCCGCCGCGCACCGCTTCATTGGCAAGGCCCGGGCGCGGTTTGCCATGCAGGAATTCGTCGGCGCGCAGTGCAAGCCTGTTGAAATCGTCGGTCATCTCCACGGCAAAGAACCAGGTCAGGCCGACGATCAATGCGCTGCCCACAAAGAGACCATCCAGCAGAGTGTCGAGGGGACGCATGAACATTTGCATCGGGTCGGGCAGATTGCCTGCGACAATCCAGACATAGATGCGCGTGACCGTCAGGAAGAGACCAATTTCGGCGGCGCGGTAGCTCAGCGAGCGGTAGGCACGCCGCGATGGCTGCGCCAGCACCGTGGTGGTGACAGAACCAACAATGGCGGCAGCGACGGCCAGCAGCGCGACCCCCACAAAGAAGGCGGGGGCGGTATCGGTGAAGAAACGCGCCATCAGCGTTGTCATCACCAGCGCCAGGCAGCCCACCATAACCACAATGAGCAGGGGGCGCAGAATGGAACCGAGCCACGACTGATCATACATCTCGCTGGTGCGCAGGGGTGCGGCATCCGGCGCGGATGCGTTCTCCACGTTGGGATTCTGCTCCGGCAATGGCGTACTCATGGTGCAACACCTTCGCTCACGTTCTGCAAGTCCTTCTCCCACTGCACAGCATGGAAAGCAATGCCCAGCTTGCGCGCCTTCCCGGCCAGTGTCGTGGCTTCCAACTGGTCATCACAGAGCAGCAGTGTCACGGTGGTGCCGCGGCGGATGGCCTGATGCAGCACCCAAAGCAGTTCCTCCTGCACGTGGGGTGTCACCACGACGAGCGCCGTACCCCATTCGAGCAGCGCCAATTGGGGGGCCAGCCATTCGGCCAGCGGAGGCCCTTCCTCCCAAAGCTGGGCGCGCGCCAACGTGCTGAGGAGCGCGATGAGCTGCCCCTGCCCGCTGCGCGGCTTGAGGGGCGGCGGCGGCGCGCCCGTTGCGGCATCCAGCGCGCTGCAAAGCAGGCCCACGGGCTGGCGCGTACCTGCAATGTAGCCCGCGACTGAGGCCGCAACGCTCACGGCCCACTCGCTGGTTCCAACAACGTAGCGCCCCTTGTAGGCGCTGCGCGCCATGTCGAGCGCCACCACAACATTAAGCCCAATGCCCGGCTGAAACTTCTTCACCAGCAGCGTATCGGCGTGGGCGCTGGCCTTCCAGTGGATGCGGCGCGTGCTGTCGCCGCCTGTGTAGGCGCGCACGCCGCTCAGGCGCGCCGGGTCTTCATCAAGGCGGGGGCGCGTGGTGCTGCCGCCCAGTGCCAGGCGGCTGGGCAAGCCCAACTGCTCCAGCGGCACGATCAACGGGTAGACGGTGACGTGGCGGAGGTCGCTCTCTTCCCAACGCGCCTCGCTAAAGCCAAAGAGATCGCCCGTGCGCAGGCTTAGCGGCCCCAGGGCGTAGTAGCCGCGCCGCTTGCACGCGAGCATATAGGTGTGTTCGGTTGTGGCGCGCCCGGCAACACTCAGCGCCACCTTGTATTCGGAGATGTCTTTCAGATCAAGCGGCACGCGCTCTTCCAGCCGCAGCCAGGGAATGGGCAGGCGGCTCTCATTGGTAATGGCGACACGCACAGGGATGCTTTGGCCAACGAAGGCGTGGTCCAGAAAATGGCGCGACACTGTCAGGCGGCGCACGCTGCGCCGCACCGACCATGTGGTGTAGAGCCAGACGCCCCCCACCACATAGACAAGATAGTAGACCCAGTCCATGCGCAGCAGCGCCCCAAAGAGGAAGAGGACGAGCAGCGCCCAGAAGATGCTTGGCATAGTTGTCGGGTGGTCGGGTGTCGGGTG
>DIAV01000104.1:0-7858 GCA_002415895.1 Anaerolineales bacterium UBA5069
TTCGCAACCATGCCGCCGTGCTGGGCGGCTTTTTTGTGCTGGGCGCACTGCTCTGGTGGCCGCTGCCGCTGCATCTTTCCACGCACGTCCCGGGTGCGCCCACGTGGGCCTACGACGAAGCCACCTTTGTCTGGAACATCTGGTATTTCAAGCACGCTCTGCTTGATCTACTGCAATCGCCTTTGCACAGCAGCCTCATCTACTACCCCCTGGGTGTGGACCTCATTCTCTACACCTACAACTTCTATCACGTACTCGCGAGCCTGCCGCTGGCGCTGGCCACAAATTACGTCTTCGCCAGCAACATATCGCTGCTGGCCGCAACTGCGCTGAGCGGCTACGGTGCGTGGCTGCTGGTGCGCTATCTGCTCGCGCGCGAAGGTGTGGACGCGCGCACGGCGTGGTGGGCGGCGCTGGTGGCCGGCGCCATCTTCGCCTACGCCTCCAACCGCTCCATCTACGCGGCGCTGGGTCACTATGACATGGTGACGACGCAGTGGATCCCCTTCTACGCGCTGGCGCTCCTGCGCAGCCTGGATACGCGCCTGAGCAGCGCGGCACGCCGGCGCGCGGCGCTGCTTGCGGGTGTTTTCATCGCGTTTGCAGGCCTGGCTGAGATGATTACCGCGCTCTTCCTGGCGATGTTTACGCTGATTGTGCTGCTGGCCCACCCGGGCGACGCGCACACGCGTGAACGGGCCTTGCTGCTGCGCTGGCGCGTCTGGCTCCCCAGCCTGGCAATTCTGGGCGGCGTGGGCTTTCTGCTCTGGAGCCCGGCGCTGCTGCCCATCCTCAATCAGTTTCTCACCAACGATTTCTCGCTCAAGGGCTGGGGTGAGGCCATCCCGCTGAGTACCGACCTCATGGGCTGGCTCACGCCCACCGTCATGCACCCCTGGTTTGGCAGCGACCTGGTGGCGGAGTTACGCCGCGTGCAGTTGCGCGCCCTGGGTGGAACCGGCTTTCGCGACCTGAACACGGTCTTCCTTGGCTGGGTTACAGCGGCGTTGGCGCTCACGGGTACACTGGCATGGCGGCGGCGGGCGCGCATCTGGTGGTGGACGGCCATCGTCTTCGGCCTCTTTACACTCGGCCCCTTCCTGCAAATCAACGGCGAATACCTCTTTGACCTTGACGGCGTGGACGCGACCTTTCCGCTGCCCTATACGCTGCTGCACTACATCCCCATTATCAAGGCCAACCGTGCGCCCAATCGCAACAGTGTGCTGCTCATGCTGGCGCTGGCTGTCCTGGCGGGCTATGCCATCGCCTGGCTGTGGGTGAAGTTGCGGGCGTGGCGGGCGCAGCGCGGCCAAGCGACACGCGCGCGCTGGATCGTCGCCCTGCCCCTTGTGGCCGGCCTGTTGGTGATTGGCGAGCATCTGGTTGTGCCGATGACCCTCACCGACATGCGCGTGCCTGCTGTCTATGCGCAAATCGCTGCCGATCCGCGCCCCGTTGCCGTCATGCAACTGCCGCTCGGTTGGCGCAATTCCTTTGGCGTCTTTGGCCCCGAAGCCACCATCCTCCAGTACTATCAGAGCGCGCACGGCAAGCCCATGCTGGGCGGCAACATCAGCCGCGCGCCCGACTTCAAGATGGATTACTTCAAGCGGCTGCCCTTCTTTCAGGCCATCACCGATGTGCAGTTTGGGCGCGCGATTTCACCCGAGTTGCTTGAGGCGGCCAAAGCCCAGGCGCCCGATCTGATGCGCCTCTACAACGTGGGCTACGTGCTGCTCTTTCCCCCCGTGGCCGAGCGCCGCCCCTACAGCGAGAATTGGCAAGCCGCGTGGGATTTTGCCAAAACCACGCTGCCCCTTGACGAAGAACCCTTCTGGACGGGCGACGGCATCGAAGCCTATCGCGTGCAGCTGCCTGCCACCGTGCCTGCCTTTGCGCTGGATCTGGGCGCTGCCGGCTCACTGCCTTATCGCGGCGATGGCTGGAACGCAGGCGACAGTACCGTGGATGGGGCCACCGGTGTGTGGGCCACAACGCAGGCCAGCACCTTGTATGTGCCGCCACTGGCAGAAAATGATCAACCCGGTGCCGTGCGCGTGCGCCTGCAACCCTACGCGTACCCGGGCAGCGCCGCGCAGACGGTAGCGCTGCGCGTCAACGGCCAGCCTGTGGGCAGCGCGCAGACATTGGCCGCCGGCTGGCAGGAAGTATCATGGGATCTACCGCCTGGGCTGCTGGGTGAGGGGCTGAGCCGTCTCGAACTCGCGTGGGGCTACGCGGCTGCACCGCGCGCTGTGGATGCCGGCAGCCGCGCGATCGGCAGCACGGGCGTCATCCTGCCCGTGGACGCCGACCTCAAGGCCTTTGCCGATGGTGGCTTTGTGGCGCTTTTTGACGAGAAGGGGAATCAGACGGACGCCTCGGCAGGGCGCAAGGGGGTGAATGTGACGGTGCTCGATCCTGCCGACGGGCGCGTTGTCGCGCAGGCAGGCTTCGACACCACCGCCAACGCCTATGAGAGCGACGCGCTGGCCGCCTTCCTCACCACCATAGAACCGGGCGCAAATGTGCTTGTCGCCAGCAATGGGAATGCGTGGCAATTTCTCTCGCAGGCAGCCGTAGACGGCCTGCGCGCATTGGGTGCAGACGTGACGCTGGAGGGGCTGCAAAGTCAGTACTTCGCACTGGCGGGCGTGCAGGGCGCAGCAGCCGGCACCGCGGCGCAAACAATCGACCCCGCCGACGCCTTCCTGCGCGTGAGCCTGAATCGCGACCGCCGCCCCCTGGCCGCGTTTGTGGATTGGGTGGAGGTTGGGGAGTAAGTGGTTTATTGGTTGAGTGGCTGACTGGTAAAGTGGTAATTGGTGAAGTGGTAATTGATAATTCTCGTCGCGCGCCTACCGGTTCACCATTTACCACTTCACCAATTACCACTTACCACTTCAACTACCTACTCCCCCTTGTACAGCGCCACGATGCGCTCCCAAGGCAGGCGGCTGGTGCGCAGGCGAATGAGGGTGTAGAAGGCCTTGATGATTTCAGTGCGCGAAATCTTGCTCGCGCCTTCCGTGCGGTTTGTGAAGGTAATGGGCACTTCGCCTGAGGTGAAGCCCGCCTGCTGGCACAGATAGGCCATTTCTGTCAGAAACGAATAGCCGCTGGAGAATATGGCGTCGAGGTCGATGGTCTCGAGCACGCGCCGCCGGTAGCAGCGAAAACCAGCCGTGCAGTCGCGAATTGAAACGCGCAGCATTGAATGCGCCAGCGAGTTGGCCCCGTAGCTAATCCATTGGCGCGTGCGCGTTGAGCCGACCACGCGGCCACCCGGCACATAGCGGCTGCCCACCACGAGGTCAACGCCCATCGCCGCCATGTCAATCAGCGCCGGCAGGCTGGCGGGGTTGTGGCTAAAGTCGGCATCCATTGTGCAAAGGTAGTCAAAGCCGTTGGCCAGGCCATAGTTGAAACCGGCCTTGTAGGCCGTGCCCAACCCAAGCTTGCCGGCGCGATGGAGTACATGCACGCCTGCATCAGCAACGGCGATGGCGTCGGCAAGCACGCCCGTGCCGTCGGGCGAGTTATCATCCACCACAAGCACGTGAATGTCACCCGGCTGCGCACGCAGCGCGAGCACCAGGCGCACAAGATTCTCGCGTTCATTGTAGGTGGGCACAATGACCAGAGCCTGGCCCGCCCAAATGCGTGCAGGGGGCTGGGATCGAAGCGCAGTTTCTTCAGGGGAAGTGTCGGCAGTTGGCAGCATAAACCCTACGATTATCGGTGAAAGCGAAATGGCCGTCAAGTTGCAGCCTGTGGCTCCTCTCGAGGATGCCACTCCCATGAAATCCACCGCGCCGCGTGTGCAGGAGCGCACAATTGCGCTTGTGATCTTTGCGCTGGCGCTGGCGCTCTACTTGCGCACGGGTGCGCGCGGCCTGCTGCCCGGCGATGCGGGCGAGTTCCAAATGGCCGCATGGAACTTTGGCCTGGCCCACGCCACAGGCTACCCGCTCTACCTGATCACCGGCGGCATCTGGCAGCACGTCTGGAAGTTGCTGGGGGCAAGCCCGGCGGCGTCGCTCAACGCGCTGAGCGCCGTGCAGGCCGCGGCGGCGGTGGCGCTGCTCTACCTGCTGGCCGTGGAGGGCATCCCCGGCAGCGTGGCAATGCGGCGCATTGGCGCGCTGGTGGCCGCGGCCTTCCTCGCCGTCAATCCCACCTTTTGGAGCCAGGGACTGATTGCCGAGGTCTATGCGCTGCATGCGCTGCTGCTGGTGAGCATCCTGCTGGTCTTCCAGGGCATCTCGCGCAAGGCGACGCACACGGCCAGCCCAGTATGGCTGGCGCTGCTGGTGGGTCTGGCGCTCGCACATCACGCCACAACGGTGTTATGGTTGCCTGGCCTTGCGCTGGGATTATGGCTGGTGCGCGCCCACCTGACACGCCATCCTCTGGCGTGGATTCTGGCGGGCATTGCCCTGCTTGCCCCGCTGCTGCTCTACCTCTACGTGCCCCTGCGCGCAACGCCGTCGGCGTCGCCCTGGTACTTCCCGCAGTTGGGCAGCGAAACGCTCACGCTCTACACGCATTCGCTGCGCGGCTTCCGCGATTTTATCACCGGGCGCACGATTTCCGTGAGCTATTACGCGATTGACCGCGCGTGGGAGAACGTTGGCACAGCGGCCCATCTCTGGCGTCTGCACTTTGGCTATCCCGGCCTCGCGCTGGCTGCGATTGGCGTCTATGCGCTGGTGACCCACAAACGCTACGCCCTGCTCGCAGTTACGGCGCTGGGGCTGCTGCTGACGCAGATCTTCAACCTCTTCTACGCCATTGAGGATATTCTGGTCTACTACATTCCCATTTATGTGGTGCTGGCGCTCTGGGCAGGCTGGGGCGGCGCACAGCTGGCCGGCGGCTTTGCGCAGATGGGCGCATCGGCCGACGCCAATGGCAAAAAAGCGCAGGAGCCGGGCGCGCCCCCAATCAACTGGGACATTCTGGGCATCATCATTGGGCTGGTGCTGCTCTACTTCCCCATGCGTCAACTTGTCACCTACAGCCCGCGTCTGAATCAGGCAGGCGCCACGCAGGCACAACAAATGTGGGATGGCATTCTTGCCGCCAACCCGCCGGCCAATGCGGTGCTGGTGAGCAACGACCGCAACGAGATTGTGCCGCTCTACTACATGCAAAATGTCGAAGGGCTGCGGCAGGACCTGACGGGCATCTTCCCGCTGATTGCGCCCGAAGCGCGCTTTGGCGATGTGGCCGCCACTGTGCAAACCGCGCTCGACGCCTCACCCGCTGCGCCTGTCTTTCTGGTGAAGCCCATGCCCGGGCTGGAGACGCGCTTTGCGCTGCAAGCGGCCGCGCCGCCGCTGGTGCAAGTGGTGGGGTCCGCCGCCAGCACGCCACCCGCGCAGGAGGTGAACCAACCCTTCGGGCCGCTCACACTGCTGGGCTTTGATTGGGAGCGCGCTGGTGACAACGTGGAGCTGCGCCTCGTGTGGCAGGTGGATGCGCCGCTGCCCGCGGGCTATACGACCACCGTGCAGATTTTTGATGAAGCAAGTTCGCGCATTGCCCAGAACGATGCAGCTGCGGGCGGCGTTTACTATCCAACCACGCTCTGGAAGCCGGGCGAAGTGCTCGTCGAGCGCCACACACTCGCCTTGCGCCCGGGCGCAGAGCCGGCCACGCTGCTCGTAGGGATGTACACCGGCCCCGAAGTGACGCCCCTCGCGCCTGCGCTGATGATCGACCTGAGCGGCTACGCACTTGATTGAGGTGTGACTGGCATGACATCAAAATCTCAACGCAAAAGAGCAAAGACAGCAAGGAAACCCAAAGCACAGCAACAGAGGAACACAGATTAAAGCAGAAACTGCAAGGATAACTGCGGATAGCTGCGCGTTTCCATGCTTTTTCCGCGGTTATCTGTGTTCATGGTTGTGCCCTGCCTCTACGTTGCTTTGCGCGCTGTTGCTCTACTGGCGACTTTGCGTTGCGATTTGGTCGTGGCCGTGGGTTTCACTCCGGTATCGCTTTAGTGGCGCGTTGGCATGCAATGTAATCACATTTTTTAAGCGGGAGAACATGGCCAAATCCGAATTCGTTACAGCGCAGGAGTGGAACACCACCCTCAGCGCGCCGATTCCGTGGATCCTTTCACATCTCAAGCGCAACCCGTGGATCATTATCATGATGATTACCGGGGCCATTGGCAACGCGCTGCTGGCGGCCGCGATTCCCATCTTCACGGGACACGCATTTGATGCAGCGACGCAGCCCACGCCCAGCATGCGGCTGGTGCTGGTGGCGGCGCTCTCCATTGTCGTCAGCCAAACGGTGCGCGCAGGTATGCAGTTGGGGCGCAACTTCGGCAGCGAACTGCTGGGGCAGCGTCTTGAACGCGACGCGCGCGAAGAACTCTATTCCTCGCTGCTGGGCAAGAGCATGTCGTTCCACGATCTGCGCCCCACGGGCGAGATNNTGGCGCGCGCCACCAATGACGTACGCGAACTGGCGCTCATGATGGCGCCGGGCATCAACCTTGTTTTGGGATCAGGCGCGTTCCTCTTTATGCCGATGATTGTCGCGCCCACCATTGCCCCGCAATTGATTCTGGTGCCGCTGCTCTTCGCGGTTGCCTATCTCATCTCCATGGTCTTCTACCTACGCCAGTTGCGCCCCACCACCGAGGCGGTGCGCCACACCTTCGGCAACCTCAATGCGGGGCTTACAGCCGCAATTGAGGGCGTGGAAACCGTCAAGGGGACGGCGCAGGAAGGGGCCGAGGCCGAGCGTTTCGCCGCCAACGCGCGCGCCTATCGCGACGCCTTTGTGAGCCAGGGGCGGGTGGAAGCACGCTTTTTGCCGCTGCTCATGCTGGGCATTGCCCAGGCAGCCGCGTTTATGCACGCGCTCATCCTCTTCCGTGCCGGCCTGCTTAGTGTAGGCGATGTGGTGGCCTATATGGGGCTGATCGCCCTCTTTGGCTTCCCTGTCTTCACCTCGCTCTTTGCCTATTCGCAAATGTCGTCGGGCGTCGCCAGCGCGCGCCGCATCCTTGAATTGATTCGCAGCGAAACCGAACTGGACCGCAACGATGCCGGCCATGACAGCCCCATACAAGGGCAGATTCGCTTTGAGAATGTGACATTTCACTACGGCGTGGCGGGCGGCGCCGAGACGCGCCCCTCACTGGAGAATGTCTCCTTCAACGTAGGCGCCGGGCAAACTGTGGCGCTGGTGGGGCAAACCGGATCAGGCAAAAGCACCGTCACCAAGCTCATCAACCGCACCTATGATGCCGACGAGGGTCGCATCCTGATTGACGATGTGGATGTGCGCGACTGGAACCTGGCCTCGCTGCGCGGGCAGATCAGCGTAATTGAACAGGACATCTTCCTCTTCAGCCGCACGATTGCCGACAACATCGCCTTTGGCAAGCCCGACGCCACACGCGCTGAGGTGGAGGATGCGGCGCGTGCCGCGCAGGCGCACGATTTCATCAGCGGCTTTCCCGAAGGGTACGAAACGAGGGTGGGCGAGCGTGGCGTCACCCTCTCGGGCGGCCAGCGCCAGCGCATTGCACTGGCGCGCGCCTTCCTCACCAATCCCTCCATCCTGATCCTTGATGATTCCACCAGCGCCATCGACAGCGCCACAGAGGACCAGATTCAGCAGGCAATTGAGCGCGCGACCGAAGGGCGCACAACTATCCTCATCACGCATCGCCTCTCGCAGATTCGCTGGGCCGATTTGATCGTGGTGCTGCGCAAAGGGCGCGTGGCGGCCATCGGCACCCATGAGGAACTGCTGGACAGCTCGCAGGCGTATCGGGACATCTTCGCGCGCTTCTAAATGGTGCGTCTCTGAAGTGCGCGGC
>DIAV01000104.1:8005-8194 GCA_002415895.1 Anaerolineales bacterium UBA5069
TTTGTGCTTCTTTTCACACAGTCTATACAAACACCGCTGTAACGCTCCACTTTCTCCCTTTGCACCCGCTGGAGTCCTTCATGGCTTTGCAAACCGACGCAACATCCCCCGCACCTGCGCACGCGCCGGCAGTGGGCGTGCTGCTGGTCAATGTCGGCTCGCCCGAGGCGCCCACGGCGCGCGCTGTGC
>DIAV01000387.1:0-18453 GCA_002415895.1 Anaerolineales bacterium UBA5069
ATCGCGCGCACACTGAGCTGGTAGCTGCCGGGCGGCGTGGCCGGGTTCATGTTGACATCCACCTCATTGCGCACAAAAGCGTCGTCATCCCACTGGCTGGTGGGCATGCGCCGCAGCGCGTCTCCCTCACGGCCCAGCGATTCACCCCACACGCCCTGCGCATTGGCTACACGCACGCGCGCCACATAATCCTGCGTGATCGTCCCCGTGCGCTGCCACCACAGGCGCACCGGCAGCCAGCCGCTGGGCGGATGGAGCGCAACATCCTGCGCAGAGACATGCGGCGCAAGCGCCTCGCACGCTGCCAGCGTCAGGCCGGGGGCGGCCTCGGCATTGGGGAAGATGGCGTCAGGCCCCAACTGCGGCAGTTCGGCAAAGCGGCTCTCCAGCGCATAGCCCGTGAGCTTGATCCCCGCCGGATACGCCTCGGTGATGAGCGGGTAACGTGCCGCCAGCCATTGCTCCACAAGGTGGCCGTCGTCCACCCCCTCAAGATGGCTTTGCAGCAGCCAGAGCGTGCTGTAGTCTGCCGCCAACCCTTCCAGCGGTGGCGCAACTTGCGTATCCACCAGTGCGGGGTCCAGCGTGCCACCAAAGGGGTAAAAAATGGGCAGGTCGAGGGGATACTGGCCCAGGTACCACGCAGCAGGCAGGTGTGTATAGTCAACATGGGTAAGGACGGCAGCCGTGAGGTCGGGGCTTGAAGCACGCTGCTGCGCAATCAGGCGGGCGGCGGCGCGCCAGTTCTCGCGAAAGAGTGCGGGCGTCCAGAGCGCAGGCAGGGCGAGCGCAAGCGCCAGCAGCAGCGCAACGCCCGCGGCCCAGCCCACCGGCCGCAGGCGTTCGCCCAGCGCCACCACGCCGCGCGCTGCGCCCCACAGCACAAAGGGCGCGAGGAAGATGAAGTAGCGATCTTCAGCAAAGATTGAGTCGGTGGTTGCCAACAGCAGGTTGCCCACAAGCCAGGGCACGCCCACCCACAGCGCAATCCACACGCGATCGATTGCGCCGCCGGACTTTAGCCGCGTGCGGCGCGGCAGCAGCACACCCGCAAGCAGGAGCGCGCCTATGAGCAGTGCGATGGCGATTTCGAGCCACTCGGCCCAGCCCGGCTTCCACGCACCGAAGACGCGCAGCAGGCGAAGCGTGGTTGCGCCTGCATTGGCAAAGAGCGTGCCCGGCGCGTTTTCATCGCTGTTGACAAACCACGCATTGCGCGCCAGCGGCAGGAAGATCAGCGTAATCAGCGCAAACGCCGTGATGCCCTCGCAGAGGCGACGGTTGCGCGTCGGGATGGCGCGCGGTGTGGCGGCTTGCGGCGTGGCCTTCCACAGGGCAAGCAGCGTGAGCCCCGCCGCGGGCAGCATGAAGGCGCTGAAGAGGTAGCTGTAGAGCGAGAGCACAAAGGCCGCCACCATGAGCGCCCACCACGCCAGCCGCTGCCCCACCCCAGGGGACTCCCACGCACGCAGGAGTGCATAGCCTCCCCACACCAGCGCCGTTGCGGCGGGCTGGAACATGCGCAATTCCTGGCTGTACCAGACGAGCACGGGCGACAGCGCCACAAGCAGCCCCGCCAGCAGCGCCACGTGCCGGCCGCTCTGCCGGCGCGCCAGCAGCAGCAACCCTGCCACGGTGAGCACGCCCAGCAGGCTGCCCGATGTGCGCAGCAATGCATCGGAGTGGCCCAGCCCCGCTACGTCCAGCAGGCGCTGCCAGCCATGCAGAAAAATATAGTAGGCAGGCGGGTGTTTCTCCTCGACCAGCGCAAAGGTCTTTTGCCAGATGAAGGCCACGTCCGCGCCGGCCCAATTGAGGCTGACTGCTTCATCAAACCAAATGCTGTGGTAACCCAGCCGCCAAAAGCGCACAACCGCGGCCAGCGCGATGATCAGCCATTCGGCGCGCGCGCCGGTGGCAAGCCACGCTGCCACATGGTGGGGCAGTGAGGGCGCAGGTGATGCTGTGGCGACACTCACGCGCCACCGCCCGCTGCACGCTGCCGGACTGCCCATTGCGCAGCAGTCTCCTGATAAAGCGCTGCGGTTGCAGCCGCACAGCGCGCCCAGGTGAAGCGGCGCGCCTGCGCCATGCCACGCGTGCGCAACGCCGCCGCCAGGTCGGGCTGTGTTAGCAGCAGGCGTACAGCGTGGGTGAGTGCATCGTCGTCTGTCGGTGGCACGAGCAGCGCGGCATCGCCGGCCAGTTCGGGCAAGCTCGATACATTGGCGGCCACCACGGGCGCGCCGCAGGCCATGGCCTCCAGCAGTGGGAAGCCGAAACCCTCATACAGGCTGGGCATAAGCAGCGCACTTGCCCCGCTGTAGAGAGGGGGCAGGTCAGCGTCCGGCACATAGCCGGTGAAGACAACGTCATCAACGAGCCCAAGCGCCTCCACCAGGCGGCGAATAGGCGCAAAGAGCCAGCCCTGCCCCCCCGCAATGAGCAGGCGATGGGGAAAGCCCTCGGTGCGCAGGCGGCGCAGTGCGTGCAGCGCGGCAGCGTGGTTCTTGCGCGGCTCCAGCGTGCCCACCATAAGCAGCCACGGGCGATCCGGTGAATAAACCGTGCGCACGCGCGCGACCTCGGCGGCTGACGATGGCGCAAACGTGGCGTCGATACCTTCGTGGATGACGTGGATTTGGGAGCGATCGGCGCCATAAAACTCGATGATGTCGCGCCTGGTGTGTGCGCTGACGGCGATAATGGCATTTGCCGCACGCACAAAGCGGGGCATGGCCGTGCGCAAAAAGAGCATGTTGCGGCGCGTGTGGTGCTCGGGATAGCGTTCGAAGATCAGATCGTGCACCGTCAGCACGGCAGGCCACGCCACGCAGGGCAGCAGATGCTCGGTGGCGTGGTAGAGGGGCGTGCGTCCGCCCGCGGCCAGCGTGCGCAGCGCTGCGTCAACAGGGGCATAGGGGTGGCGCGCAAGTTGCGACGCCAGCGCGCCCATGCGCCACGCATACTGGCCGCGCACCGCGCGCAGATTGGGCGCTGCCGCCAGCGAGGGCGGCAACCTGTGGCCGCTGTGCGCATTGTAGAAGAGGTTCAGTTGCAGGTCTGCCGGCTCGGCCGACTCGGCCGACTCTGTTGCAAGCAGGCTGGATGCCAGGCGCTCGGTGTAGCGGCTGAGCCCGGCGCGCTGGTGCACGGCTGGTCCCACATCCATAAGCACAGGCAGGGGCTGCGCGATGTTCTTCATGCGGGGGCGCTGCTCATCGGGCGCGCCTGGGCAATACGGGGGCAAACTGGCCGGGCGGCGGCTGCGGTTCGCCGCGCCTCAATACCGCGTGCAGCGTGCTCGAGATCATCTCCATGGCCACACGGTTGTCGCCGCCTTCGGGCACAATCACATGGGCATAGCGCTTGCTCGGCTCCACAAATTCAAGGTGCATGGGGCGCACTGTAGCCATATATTGCTTGACAATGGATTCGAGCGAACGGCCACGCTCGATCATGTCGCGCTGCAAGCGGCGGATGAAGCGAATGTCGGCGTCGGTGTCCACGTAAATGCGCATGTCCAGCAGGTCGCGCAAGGCCTTCTCTACAAAAACGAGAATCCCCTCAACCAGTACGAGGCGCGCCGGCTCCACGTGCACCACTGCGCTGCCGCGTGCATGCGTGGCAAAGTCATAGGTGGGCACATCCACGGCGTGGCCGCTGCGCAGCAACTGCAGGTGCTCCACAAAGAGCGCCGTGTCCAGGCTGTCGGGGTGATCATAGTTGACCAGCGCGCGCGCTTCGGGGGTCAGGTGGCTGTGGTCATTGTAGTAGGCGTCGTGCTGGAGCCAGGCAATGTGCTCGTAGCCAACCATCTCGCAAATGCGGCGGCTCACAGTGGTCTTGCCGCTGCCGGTGCCGCCTGCAACGCCGATGAAGAAAGGTGTATTGTGGAAGGGCGCGGCGCTGTGCATGGCACTCCTGGGGCAGAGGTAAAGAGAGGGAAAGTGCGGAGAATTGCCGCGCGTTGATTCTACCAACCGCGAGCGTGCACAGCAAGCTTTGGGCAGCGGTGTGCAGTGCTTCTCAAAAGTCACTTGCGCAGCAAACGCATGAGCGCAACAAAAAACTCACCCCCGGCCCCTCTCCAGTCTGTACATCTGTACATCAGACTGGAAAGGGGCCGGGGGTGAGTTTGCTGCATCGAGTGCGCCCCTACCTGTGCACGATGACCAGCGTCCCCTTCAACTCCACAGGCGTGGGGTACCAGCCGCGACCCGGGTTCTCGGGGCCCATCCAGTCATATAGCCACTCGGCATCGCGGTTGGTCATGTTAATGCAACCGTGACTCATGGGCGTGCCAAAGTTGTGGTGCCAGTAGGTGCCGTGGAATGAGTAATCCCTGTAAAAGTAGGAGACCCATTGCACACCCGGCAGATTGTAGTAATCGCCTGCCGCGGTGCTGCCCCCTTCCATCGTCTGGGAGGAGATCTTGGCCCAAATGCGGAAGACGCCTGTCACCGTGGGCGTGCGCGATTTGCCGGAAGAGATGAGGAAGCTGGCCACGGGGCGCGTGCCTTCGTAGGCCGTGACGCGCTGATGGCTCAGGTCCACATCCACCCACTTCTCGGTGAGCGAAGGGAAGTCCTCAATCGGGATTTGCAGATAGCCATTCTCGTCGCGCTTGGCCTGCCCCAACCGCTGGCTCATGCCCAGGGGCGGAATCATCAGCACATCACCGGGCGTCAAGTCGGCGCCATAGGCCAGCCCGTTGGCTTCGGCAATCACCACGGGGTCGGCGCGGTATTGCTCGCCCAGGCTGTCAAGCGTCTCGTCCGGCTGCACTATGTGACGCGGATATTCCTGGGTAAGGCTGAAACCCGCCGGATTATTCACAAGCAGGATATCGCCTGCGTGCAGCCTGCGCACGGGCGAAATTGCGTTGTAATCCACCAATTGGGCCAGCGACATGCCGTGCGCCGCAGCCACCGCGCCGGGCATATCGCCCTGCTGCACGGTGTACATAACGAGATCATTTGCCGGCGGCACCTTCATCGTCATGCCATTCCACAGTGGCTCGGCGGGACCCAGGTGGTTGAGCCAGCGCAGCGTTTCGGGCGTGGTATTGTACTCAAGCGCGACATCAACCATGCCCTCACCCAGGGCCAAACGGCGCGTGTCGTGGTCAGCATGCGCTGTGCGCACGCCGCTCAGGCCTGCAGAAGCGGCAAGCAGAAGCGCCAGAATGGCGATCAGGGAGAACGTAAAGAGAGGCCGTCGAGCGCGCAGCAGATGGCGCGAGCGGGGAATTGCATGCATTTGGGTTCTATACTCCAAACGTCAATGAAGGCGGCAGTGTTGTTTTGGATTCACCCGTGCATTGTGGCGCGCACAGAGCGACGCCACACCGCAAGCATACCTGAAGGCCATAGCCTCTGCAAATCGGTTTTTCACGAGGCAAGCCCACTCTTTATGACGCAGAAGGGGCGCACGAGTTACGCTGCGTTGCGCAAAACTGCGCCACTCACGCCGTTGCCAGCAATTGCTCCAGTTCTGCACGCGACGGGAGCGATGGCTGCGCGCCTGCTTTCGTCACAGCCAGGGCACCGGCGGCGTTGCCCCAGCGCGCCGCCTCCACCAGAGTGCCGCCCCGGCCCAGCGCTACGGCGAATGCGCCCACAAAAGCATCACCCGCAGCCGTGGTGTCCACCACATCCACCTGATGGGGGGGCAGCAACGAGGTGTTCATTTCGTCAATCACCAGTACGCCCTCGCTGCCCAGCGTGACAATGACATTCTTCACGCCCGTGGCGCGCAGCGCATGCGCAGCAGCGGTCACATCTTCCATGCTCTCCACAGCCATGCCGGTGAGCAACCCCAGCTCGCTCTGGTTGGGAACAATCACATCCACATGCTTGAGCAAAGCAGAGTCCAGGCTCTGTGCGGGTGCGGGATTGAGCACAACGCGCGTGCCCCGAGTGCGTGCCACTTCCACCGCGCGCGCCACCGCCGCCAGGGGAATTTCAAGTTGCAGAAGCAGCACGTCGCCATCCGTAAAGAGATCCTTGGCGGCGGTCACGTCACTGGGCGCGAGCAATCCATTGGCCCCGGGCGCAACCACAATCGTATTCTGCCCATTGGCGGCCACCGTAATCAGGGCGACACCCGTGGCTGCCTCTGCATCACGTTTCACCTGCACCGCGTCAACACCATTCGCCGCCAGATTCTGCAGCAGGGCCGTGCCGAAATCATCCTGACCTACCCGCCCCACCATGGAAACAATACCGCCTACGCGCGCTGCAGCCACAGCCTGATTGGCGCCCTTGCCGCCGGGGAAGGTGCGAAAATCGCTGCCCAGCAACGTTTCGCCCGGTGACGGGTGGCGCGGCGAACGCACCACCAAATCCATGTTCAGGCTTCCAACAACAACAATGTGGCCCGCCATGGGATCCTCCATTTTCCTGCTGGCCTGCGTCGCGCGGCACGCTTGCCGCTGCGAGCAAGGGTTGATAGGCTTGACATAGGGTAAAGAACGACTGACCCCGCGCAGTGCGGGCAGTGCCTTGCCTGGCACGGCCACAATGCGGCTCTACTTGGGGCAAGGCCATAGCATAGTGTACCATGATCCGGCCGCAATCGGGCCGCAATCAGAGTGGCAGGCGGCGTTCGTCGCCTAACTCGGCCGACAATGCAAATGCACAGCGCAGGCCGACCACACGCACGCGCAATCACCTGTCCAATGCCGCCATTCCATCCGCGCGCCGCACCGCGCCGCCCCGAAGGACAGCCGACACGCGGCAAGACGCATCCCAATCGCCTGCGCCATGTGGACACCTTCCTCGCGCGCTATGACCCCGGCCTCATCCGGCGCGTTGATGGACCCTGGGCCGACGCGTGGGCGGTGGACGTGGGCTACGGTGCGGAAGCGACCACAGCGCTGGAAATGGCCGCACGCCTGCGCCGGATCAACCCGCAACTGGGGTTGCTGGGCGTTGAGATAGACCCGGAACGCGTGGCGGCGGCGCAGCCCTTTGCCAATGAACGAACGCACTTTCGTCTGGGCGGCTTCAATCTGCCCGTGCAGCAGCCTGTACGTCTGATTCGGGCGATGAATGTGCTGCGCCAGTACGACGAGCCTGGCGTGGCCCCGGCCTGGGCGCGCATGGCATCACACCTTTTGCCGAGCGGGCTGCTGCTGGAGGGCACGAGCGATCCTTTGGGGCGACGCTGGGTTGTGAATGTGCTGCGCAAATCGGCCGACAATGCGGCGCTGGAGCACGAGGCGCTTGTCTTCAGGCTAACGCTGCGCGAACCCTTCGACCCCGCCACGCTCCAGCCCGTGCTGCCCAAGAATCTGATCCACCACATGGCCCCGGACGAGCCGATTGCCCATTTCTTTGCCGCCTGGAAACAGGCTGCTCTATTGACGGCTGCGCACCAGGTGTGGGGGCCGCGCCGCTGGTTTGTTGCCGCCGCAGAGCAACTGGCGGTGCAGGTGGTGGGCGCAAGCTGGCGCATTGATCGCCGCCGCGCCTGGCTGGAAGATGGCTTTCTAATCGTCTATGGGCTGGTGGCACTCGGCGCCTGACCATGATGCGCACTATGCCTCCGGCACGGAGCCTGCGCCACAAAGAGCGCCAGATATTCAATCTTCAAACTTGAATCATTACAAGGCAACTCCCATGAAACCAGTAACGATTGGACTTATCGGCTACGGCGCCATTGGCCGCGTACATGCGCTGGGCTACCGCGCCATTCCCTTCCACTATGGGCTCCCCGCTGAGAGCGTGCAGATTGGGGGCGTCGCCACCTCCAACGCAAGCAGCGCCGCCAAAGCCGCCCAGGAGATCGGATGCTCCTACTGGACCGCCGACTACCGTGAACTGCTGGCGCGTCCCGAAATTCAGGCCGTAGATATCAACGTGCCCAACCACCTGCACGAGGAGATTGTGCTGGCCGCAGCCGCGGCGGGCAAGCACATCTACTGCGAGAAGCCGCTGGCCGTCTCCGTGGCGCAGGGCAAGCGCATGGTGCAGGCTGCAGATGACGCAGGTGTGATTACGCAGATGACGTTCAACTTTCGCTTTTTCCCCGCGCTGGAGCGGGCGCGCCAACTGATTGGCGAAGGGTTCCTGGGCAAGCTCTACTCCTTCCGCGGTCGCTACTACCGCTCGTCGTACATCGATCCGGCCAAGCCGCTGTCGTGGAAACTGCGCAGCGAGACATCGGGAGCGGGCGCGCTCTACGACCTGGGCGCGCACATTGTGGACATGCTCTATTCGCTGCTGGGCGAATTCGGCGCGGTGCAGGCATCACTCGAGACTGTAATACGCGAGCGCCCCGTGGCTGTGGGCGCAACCGAAATGGCCCCGGTGGATGTGGACGACATCGCCCTGCTGCACGTGCGCCTGCGCGACGGCACGCTGGGCGTGGTGGAAGCCTCGCGCCTTGGCACGGGCTTTACCAACGAATTGACCTTCGAGATCTTCGGCGAAAAGGGATCCATTCGCTTTGACGCGGCAGACTCGGCCTTCCTTGAGGTGTACGACGTGCGCGCCGCCGCAGCGCCCATGGGCGGCAGGCGCGGCATCACGCGCATTGAGGTGGGCAACCGCTACCCCGGCGCGAAGATGCCCGATTGGACCATGGCCCCCGGCTTCCTGCGCGCGCACGCCGAGTGCCAGGCTGCCTTTCTGCGCGCCGTAGCCGAGGGCCGCCCCAGCAGCCCCAGCCTGGCCGATGGCCTGCACGTACAGGCGCTGCTTGAGGCCGCGCTGCACTCATCGCGCCAGCAGCGCTGGGTGAGCGTAGACGAGATCATGCAGGGTAAATGACCAGTTACCAATTGCCAATAATCATTGGTAATTGGTAATTGGTAATTGATCATTGGAGATATTCATCAATCAACGTCCCTTATTGCGAAGGAGCAAACCATGTACCAGCGCAACCACATGTCTCACGCCGACGCCATGCGCGTCATTGACGCCATTCGCGCCGAACTCGAAGCCACCAACCGCGGTGCAGCCGTGGCTGTCGTGGATAGCCACGGCGAACTTATGGCATTCCTGCGCACCGACGGCTGCAAATATCCCTCAATCACAATTGCCATCAACAAAGCCTTCAGCGCCGCGCGCGAGCAGGTCCCGAGTCGCGTAATCGGTGAGCGCTCGGTCAGCGAAGGCTTCCCCATGAGCAACTTTGGCGATGCGCGCTTCACAGCGTGGGGCGGCGGCGTGCCGCTGCGCTTTGAGGGACAGATTGTGGGCGGAGTCGGTGTGAGTGGATTGCCCGAAGAAGAGGATATGATCCTTGCCGCACAGGGCGCAGGGATGATAGGATAAGGCTCACCCGGTAGGCCTGAAACTTCGTATACCCGATCTTCCCCCATTGACAGCGTGCGCCCAGACGTACCACCAGGAGCTTTTATGTACTCGCTCATTCAGAACAACTCGCTGCGCTCATTGCTTCTTGAGCAATTGCCCGTCTTCCTGGTTTCGCTCTTTATTGCCGAAATGTTCTACAAATTCCACAGTTTTCTGCTGGAGAGCATCGCTTTCCTGGCAACATGGTTCGTGCTCGATTGGGGCTACCAAAAAGTGCGCCGCGCTTTTGCGCATGAGGAGAAGCTGCCCACCGCCTGAGCAAGCGCGCATCTGACCAGCACCGGTGCGCCGCAGACTGTGCACTCTGCCTCTGGATTCGCCATGCGCGCCCGTTTACACTGTGCGGCAAGGAACGCGCGGGCCGTTTGTCCAGATGCTGATTGTTCGGTAACATAGTGAAATGCACCGTGGCTGCCCTGATACAGGCCATTGCACATGGCAGCCGGTGCATGCTTCAATACCAATTCCCTCTATCTGTTCCATTTGAAACACGCAGGATTAACATGTCGGGCGCCGTGTGTGCGCGCGCGACCCTGCCCAGAACCCCATTGCCATGAACGAAACCGGTTTGCGCTCGTGGACCGATCGACTCTTTGATTTTGTGCCGCAGGTGGTGGCGCTCTTTGGCGCGCTGCTGGTAGGCGCAATCATGCTGCTCTTGATCGGCGTCAACCCGTGGGAGGCCTATCGCGCCGCCTTTACCGGCGTCTTCGGCTCCAAGAACGGCCTCTCCGACATGCTGGTCAAGGCAACGCCACTGCTGCTGGTGGCGCTGGGCACATGCATTGCGTTCCGCGCCAATGTCATCAACATTGGCGCGGAAGGACAGTTGATCATGGGCGCGCTGGCCACAACCTGGCTTGCCGTAGAAATGGGCAGCGCGGCCCCGGCGTGGCTGCTTATCCTGCTCTGCATGTTGATTGGCTTCGTGGCAGGCGGTGCATGGGGCGCAATTCCGGGCTATCTCAAGGCGCGTCTGGGCGTCAACGAAATTCTCTCCACGGTGATGCTTAACCAGATCGCCATTCAGCTTGGCTTCTTCCTCCTGCGCGGCGTGATGATGGACCCGGCTGAGCGCGCCGCCGGCACAAACCTGCCCCATTCGGCACGCCTGCCCGCTGTGGCCGACCTGCCCCGCTTTACCGACATTGCCAAAAGCCTGGGCTTTACGCAAACGGCCAAGCAATTGGGGCTGGATGGTATGACCGCCGAGTTCTACGGCCTCTTTGCCGAACCTACGCGCCTGCACCTGGGGCTGATTTTTGCGATTATCGCGGCGATTGTGGTCTACATTTTGTTGTGGCGCACAACGGTTGGTTACCGCATTCGCGCCGTGGGCTTCAACCCGGCGGCGGCACGCTATGCAGGCTTTCGTGTGCGCGCCTATGTGGTGCTTGCGCTCACGCTTAGCGGCGCGCTGGCCGGATTGGCCGGTGCGGTGGAAATTCTGGGGCTGCACCACCGTATGTTTGAGCCCACCTCCGTCTCGGCGGGTTACGGCTTCTCGGGCATTGTGGTGGCGCTCTTTGGCCGCCTGCACCCGCTGGGGGCCATTCCTTCGGCGCTGCTCTTTGGCGCGCTGCTGGTGGGTGGCGACAAGATGCAGCGCGCCATGCAGATTCCCCAGCCGCTGGTGACGGCGCTGCTGGGCCTTGTTGTGCTCTTTGTGGTCAGCGCCGACTACTGGACGAAGAAGCGCGCCACGCGGATTCACGTCAAGCGCGAACCCACGCCCGCCGGCACAAGCGCATCGGCCGGCGCTGCGGCAGACTAGACAAAGCAAGACGCGCGCATATTGCCGTCCCAGTCCAACCAGTCCACCAGGCAACCAGTTCACCCCACTTCACCCAGGCACACCGTGACCCAAGAACTCACCGTCCTCGCCATCATCATTGGTATTGCGCATTCAGGCATCCGCCTGGCGACGCCCTATTTGTACGCCGCGCTGGGCGAAATGATGGCGCAGCGCTCGGGCGTGCTCAACCTCGGCGTCGAGGGCATGATGCTCATGGGCGCGTTCGCCGGCTTCTACGTCACCTTCCAAACCGGCAACCCGTGGCTGGGCGTGCTGGCGGCGGCTGTGGCCGGGCTGCTCATGGGGCTGATCATGGCGGTGGTCAGTGTCTCGCTCAAGGCCGAACAGGGCATTAGCGGCATCGGCCTCTACCTCTTTGGCCTGGGCGTCTCCAGCCTCCTCTTCAAAACGATGCTGGGCACTGTGGAGGGTGTCAACGGCTTCCATGAGATGCAGTTCTGCGTAGCCAATGTGCCCCTGCTCAATATTGACTCCACCTTCTGCATGAAGGACATTCCCGTGGTGGGGCCGATCTTCTTTGACCACAGCGTGCTTGTCTATGGCGCGTTTGCGCTTGTGCCGATCCTCTGGTTTGTGCTCAACAAAACAACGTGGGGACTTAACGTGCGCGCCGTGGGGCAGAATCCCGCCGCGGCCGACTCGCTGAGCGTGGGCGTCAACCGTGTGCGCTACGAAAACGTTATGCTGGGGGGCGCATTGGCAGGCATCGCGGGCGCTTCGCTCTCGATTGCGCTGCTGGGCATTTTCCAGGAGGGAATGACAAACGGCATGGGTTTTATTGCCGTGGCGCTCGTCTACTTTGGCGGCTGGTCGCCGGTTGGGGTCATGGCCGGCGCCCTGCTCTTTAGCTCGGTGAATGCGCTGCAATTGTGGGTGCAGGTGCTGGGCTTCAACATTGCCTCCAACCTGGCCGTCATGCTGCCCTACTTGTTGACGATTATTGCGCTGGCAATCCCCTTCCGTCGTGCGCAACAGCCTGCAGCGCTCTCCAAACCCTTCACGCGCAGCGAGACGTAACGACAGCCGTCTCACTGCAAAGTCAATGCATGGGCAGCAAAGGCGCAAAGAGATTCTGTGCTTTTCACACAGTGGCGTGTGGTCCAAATGTTATCGAACGCTTTACCTACAAACCCATCAGGAGGATGTATGCGTAAAACTCTTTGGAATGTATTGCTGGGCGTCGTCGTGCTGGCCTTGCTGGCAGGCTGCGCGGCGCCTGTGGCCGCCCCGGCAGCGCCTGCGGCCGAAGCGCCTGCCGCAGAAGCGCCTGCGGCTGATGCCACGGCGCCCCCTGCCGAAGAAGCTGCCCCGGCCGATGCCGCCGCGGAAGCCTTTAGCGTCGCGGTCGTTCTCCCCAGCACCATCAACGACCTCTCGTGGAGCCAGTCGATCATCGACAGCCTCAACGTGCTGCAGGCCGAATTGGGCGAAGAGAACTTCAAGATCGCCTATAGCGAGAACATGTGGAACGTGCCCGACGCCGCACCGGCCATTCGCGATTATGCCGAAGCCGGTTACGACCTGGTGATTGCGCATGGCGCGCAGTATGGCACCACGCTCTTCGAGCTGGCGGGCGACTATCCCGACACCTCCTTTGCCTGGGGCACTGCCACGAATTACGGCGCCGACGAGGGCTTGACCAACGTCTTCGCCTTTGAGCCGCGTGCCGACCAGGGCGGTTATGTGCTGGGCGTCATTGCCGCCGCGCTGAGCAGTGCGCGCAACGTGGGCGTGGTTGGCCCCGTGGACGCAGGCGACGCCAAGCTGCATGTCGATGGCTTCGTGGCAGGTGTGCATGCTGTCGACCCTGACATCAAGGTCAATGTCACATTCACGGGCGCCTTTGGCGACACAGCGCTGGCCGCCGAAGCTGCCAACACGCTGATCAACGCAGGCGCCGACGTGCTCACCGGCTCGGCGCAGCAGGTTTCAGGCGCGATTGGCGTAGCCAAAGACAAGGGCGTGCCGTGGTTGGGCATTCAGGGCGACCAGAGCCCGCTGGCCCCCGATGTTGTGATGGCAAGCGCCGTCTATGACTGGACGGACATCATCAAGCAGATCATGGCGTTGCGCGCCGCAGGCACCAACGGCGGCCAGGTGATTCAACTGACGCTGGAGAATGGCGCGCAGACCATGCAGTACGCCGACAGCCTGCCCGCCGAGGCGAAGGCCGCTGCCGACGCCGCTGTGCAGGGCATTATCGATGGCTCGATCACCATTACACCTGAGCCGCGCTAAACGGTAACCGCGGCGCAAAGGCGCGAAGACGTAAAGGGGCGCAAAGACAAGCAGAAGCAGGAAAGCTACGACCATTCATGTAGCCACATCTCACTTTTGCTTCTCTTTGCGCTGCCTCTGCGTCCTTGCGCCTTTGCGTCACTGTTTGATTTCGGAGTGATTCATGGCTGATAGCGGGCTGTTGCCCTCGGGGCAGAAGCGCATCGATTCGCTGGCTGTGCGCGGCATTGTCAAGCGCTTTCCCGGCGTGCTGGCCAACGACCGTGTGGACTTTGACGTCAAGTCGGGTGAAATCCACGCGCTCCTGGGCGAAAATGGCGCGGGCAAGTCCACGCTCATGAAGATTCTCTACGGTCTCTACCAGCCTGACGCCGGTGAGATTCTGCTCAATGGGCAGCCGATTGAGATTCGCTCGCCGGGCGATTCCATGCGCTACGGCATCGGCATGATCCATCAGCACTTCATGCTTGTAGACAACCTGACCGTCACCGAGAATGTCGCTTTGGGGCTGCGCTCGACGCGCGCGCCCATGCTCGATCTCGAGGTTGTTGAGGCGCGCATCCGCACCCTCACCGAGCGCTACCAGTTGCAGGTGGACCCGAAGGCAATTGTCGGGCGGCTGGCGGTGGGGCAGCAACAGCGCGTGGAAATCATCAAAGCGCTCTATCGTGGCGGGGCGCTGCTTGTGTTGGACGAGCCTACCGCCGTACTCACGCCGCAGGAAGTGGCCGAACTCTTTGCCATTATGCGGCAGATGGCACGCGAGGGGCACGCGCTCGTTTTCATATCGCACAAGTTGCATGAGGTACTCGACGTCACCGACCGCGTTACGGTGCTGCGCAACGGCGCCGTGGTCGGCAATGTAGCCACCAAGGCCACCACGCGCCGCGAACTGGCACAACTGATGGTGGGCCGCCCCGTTACCTTTGCGCGGCCCGAACGGCCTGAGATCAATGGACGCGTGCGGCTGCGCGTGGCGGGCGCCAGTGCGTTCAACGAGCGGGGCCAGCGGCTGCTGGACGACGTGACGCTTGAAGTGCATGCAGGTGAGATTGTGGGTGTGGCCGGTGTCTCGGGCAACGGGCAGCGCGCCCTGGCCGAAGCCATTGCGGGGTTACAGCCGCTGCGGTCGGGCACGATTGTGCTTGATGATCGCACCATTACCGAAGCATCGGCGTCCGACCGTATTGGCATGGGCATTGGCTACATTCCCGAAGAGCGCATGCATGATGGTGTTGTCAAGGACTTTTCAGTCTCCGACAACCTGATTCTGCGCGACTTGCCATCAGCACACGTGGCGCGCAACGGTTTCCTGCGCTTCAAATCCGTCGCGGAGCGTTCGCGCAAGCTGATTAGCGATTTTCAGGTGAAGACGCCCTCTCTGGAAACACCCATCAAGAATCTGTCGGGCGGCAATATTCAGAAAGTCATCATGGCGCGCGAACTGTCGCTCAAGCCGCGCCTGCTGGTGGCGGCGCAACCCACACGCGGCGTTGACGTGGGCGCAAGCGAATATATTCACGACCGCCTTATGGAACAGCGCGCCGCGGGTACAGCCATCCTGCTCATCTCTGAAGACCTTGACGAGATCATGCAAATGGCCGACCGCATTGCGGTGATGTACGAGGGGCGCATTATGGACATTGTGCCCCACGCCGAGGCCACACTGGAGAAGCTGGGGCTGCTGATGGCGGGAGTCGTGCCCGACGCCAGCGATGTTGAGGCAGTGCCGGCATAGCTTCACGCACCCACGCGTCTTTGCCTGGCGTTAATCGCCGACCACAAGCGTTTCATCGGTACATCAGCTTGATTCGAATGAACATGTGATTGCGGGGGTGTCCACTGGACGCCCCCTTTCTTTGTCAAAAGCAGCCTATCCAAACAAACGAAGGGGATTCATCATGGTGCGTCTAACTGTCTTGTACAACCTTGCCGCCGATCAGGACGAAGAAGCCTTTCTGCACTGGCGGCTGGGCGAACACCAGCAGGAGAACGCCACCCAACCGGGCGTGCTCTACACCGATTTTGCACTGGTGCAGGGGGCGTGGCCCGACGGCGCACCTGTGCCCTATCGCTTCATGACCATTGCCGACTGGCCCGACATGGAGACCTTCCGCGCCGCCTTCTATGAGCCCGGTATGCAGGCCGACATGATCAAGAACCTCGCGATTCTTGCCGACCCCATCTTTCTCATTAGCGAGATCGCCATCAGCAGCGGCGGACACGCGTAGCGCTGCCGGCAGAGGCTGCAAGCCGCGTTTGTACGCAGTGCCGAATTAAAGATATGCCCGTCGAAGGGGCTGGGAAGCCGTTGGCTTCCTGCCCCTTCGACTTGTGCGCCCGCGTGGCGCTTTGGAGAAGCTGCAGCCGGCGCATCGCACTGCGGGCCAGGAGGCAGGGGAGATAGGCGCTACTGCGGCGGCGTGTCGAGCAACGAGGTATCGTGCGTGGAAGGTGTGCTGATTTCGGTGGGCG
This sequence comes from Anaerolineales bacterium UBA5069, assembly GCA_002415895.1. GTDB lineage: Bacteria > Chloroflexota > Anaerolineae > Caldilineales > Caldilineaceae > UBA5069. Next base: position 15,856 of record DIAV01000387.1, read on the forward strand.
CCGGGTCTGTGCGCGGGCGCGGTTTGCGCGGGTGGGCGGCACGGCGCTCTATAGCCTTGGGGTGCTTGTCAAGATTGCGCGACAGGTAGACATGCTCCAGCTCGTGGCCAAAGCCCTGGCTGCGGAAGAAGCTAAGCGCCCCCTCGTTGTCGGCGGCTGTGTCCACAAGCATCATGCGCGCGCCGTTTTCCACAAAGAGATCGGTGAGCGCGGCCAACAGCTTGCGCCCAATGCCCCGCCCTTTGAGTGACGGGTCCACACCCATCCAAACCAGGTAGCCATAGCTCCACGCGCTGTGGCGCTTCTCGAGCAACGTGCCCAGGCAAAAGCCCGCGATCTGCTCATCATCGGCGTCCGCATCGTCACCGGCTTCTTCCTCATTGTCGATCACGGCCACAAGGCAGAACTCGCCATCGCTGGCAAAAAACTCCACCGGCGCAAATTCATCCCACGTGCGGTACAACGCGGGCCACTTTTCGGCTGTAAAAAGCTCTTCGCCCAACTCGAAGACCTTGGCCAAGTCCTGCAGGCGCATGGTGCGAATAATCACCGAGGGTGCGCTGCGTTCACGCTTGGGACTATGGGTTGCGGGCTGGGCTGCGTTTGCAGGATGGGGCAATGGGCTGGCATCGGCGGGCATAAGGGGTCTTCTCTCAAGAAAGCGGGATGCGGCGGTTACATTAAACAAAGATAAATTCGCACGTATTGCGCCCATACGCGATTTTACGGCAGCCGCCGGCGGTGCTATAAGTCAGGATTGGGCGCGTACTGTAGTTGTTGCGCATATTGTACCATCGCGCAAGCGGCTGGGAGGCGCGCATCGGGGCAGCCGGCAAGCGTCCGATGAAATCCCGGCTTCGGGGATGTGCTGCGTCGCACAGTCCACCATTCAACCAGTCCTGTCCAGTCCCGTTCAATACAGTCCGGCAGTTCGTGGAGGCGTGCATGATTGAAGTTCGTAACCTCTCCAAAGCGTATGGCACGATTCAGGCGCTTGATGATATTTCGCTGCACGTGGCCGAGGGCGAAATTGTGGGGCTGCTTGGCCCCAACGGCGCGGGCAAAACCACGCTCATCAAAATCCTTACGGGCTACCTGCAGCCCGACGCAGGCTCCGTGTTTGTCGACGGCATCGACGTGCAGGCGCAGCGCCAAACCGCGCAGGCGCGCATTGGCTATCTGCCCGAGAACGCGCCGGTCTACCCCGAGCTATCTGTGCAAGGCTACCTGCAAACCGTGGCGGCGCTGCGCGGCATCCCACAGCGCGAGCAACGCGCCCGCCTCTCATCTGCGATTCGCGCCACGGGCCTCACAGAGCGCCTTGCGCAGCCGATTGGCACGCTGAGCAAGGGCTATCGCCAGCGCGTGGGGCTCGCACAAGCCATCCTCAACCAGCCGCGCCTGCTGATTCTCGATGAACCCTCCGTAGGGCTGGACCCCACGCAGATTGTGGAGATGCGCAACCTGATTCGCCGCCTCTCGGCACACAGCACCGTGCTCTTTTCGAGCCACATCCTCAGCGAGGCCGAGGCGCTTTGCGACCGCGCCATCATCATCATGAACGGGCGTGTGCGCGCCGACGCGCGTCTGGCCGATCTGGCGCGCAGCACGGGCGCACTGCTTGTGCTGGGACGCGCCGTGGCCGATGCAGAGAGTACGCTCAAGGCGCTGCCCGGTGTGGAGGGCGTCGATCTTGTGGCTGATGGCGGCGACGGCAACGCACAGGCCGCACAAACGCTGCGCGTGCGGGGCAACGGAACGGAACTCTGCGAAGCCATTTATGCCGCTGCCGCGCAGCGCAACTGGCCCGTGCGCGAACTGCGCGCCGATCGCCAAACGCTCGAGAGCGTCTTCAATCAACTGGCCGTGCAAAACGATTGACAAGGCGTGGTGTGCCTGTGCATACCGCGTACTCGCATATGAGTGAGGTTTGGCTATGAAACAAGTACTGGCCATCACGCGTAAGGAACTGGCGGGCTACTTCGGCTCGCCGCTCGCGCTGATCTTTCTGGGTGCGTTTGTAGGCGTCACCCTCTTTGTTTTCTTCTGGGTGGATGCCTTCTTCGCGCGCGGCATCTCCGACGTGCGCCCGCTCTTCCAGTGGATGCCGCTGTTGCTGATTTTCCTTGTCGCGGCGCTCACCATGCGCCAGTGGAGCGAAGAGCAGCGCAGCGGCACCCTTGAAATGTTGATGACGCTGCCCGTAAAACCGTGGCAACTGGTGCTGGGCAAATTCCTGGCCGTCATGAGCATGGTGGCGCTGGCGCTCGCGCTCACGCTGCCGCTGCCCATTACAGTGGCTATGCTGGGCAATCTGGACTGGGGCCCTGTGGTGGGCGGCTACCTCGCAGCGCTTCTGCTGGGCGCCGCCTATGCCGCGATTGGCCTCTTCATCTCGGCACTCACCGATAACCAGATTGTCGCGCTCATCCTCACCGTGCTTCTCGGCGGCATTTTCTACCTTGTGGGCGCGAGCAGCGTCACCGACTTCTTTGGCGAGGGCGTGGGCGGCCTCATGCGCAGCATTGGCACGGGCAGCCGCTTTGAGAGCATCCAGCGCGGCGTCATTGACCTGCGCGACCTCGTCTACTACCTCAC
>DIAV01000387.1:18630-29636 GCA_002415895.1 Anaerolineales bacterium UBA5069
CAATACAAGGAATACAGCCTCTCGCCCACCACCACGGAACTGCTGGGCAACCTGCAGGAGCCGCTGCTGATTCGCGCCTACATCTCCGAACGCAGCCACCCACTGTTGGGGCCGCTGGGCCCCCAGGTGGAGGACATGCTGCGCGAGTACGCTGTCGCGGGGGGCAGCCTGGTGACGGCCGAAGTTGTTGACCCGGCAGCCAACCCCGACCTTGAAGCCGAGGCAAACCAGACCTACGGTATCCAGCCCACACCGTTTCAGGTGGAAGGCCGCTACGAGGCGTCGCTCATCAACGCCTATTTTGACGTTTTGGTGCGCTATGGCGACCAGGATGTGGTGCTCAACTTTCAGGATTTGATCGACGTGCAGCCCAACCGCAGCGGCGGCATGGATGTGGGGCTGCGCAATCTTGAGTATGACCTGACCAGCGCCGTCAAAAAGGTGGTCTACGGCTTCCAGAGCGCCGGCGCGGTGCTGGCCGCACTGGATGAGCCGGTGACACTCACGCTCTATGTGACGCCCAACATGCTGCCCGCCGACCTGGTGGACGCGCCCACTGCAATCGGCACAGCTGCGCAAGCAATTGCATCCACCTCGGGCGGCAAGCTCATCTACAATGTGGTTAACCCCGATGATCCGGCAAGCGGCATTACACGCGACCAGCTTGTCCAGCAGTTCGGGCTGGAGGCCTTTCCCACATCGCTCTTTGGCGCCGATTCCTACTATCTGCACATGGTGCTCAGCAGCGCCAGTGACCCCGGCAACGCGCAGATCATCTACCCCTCGGGAACCATCAGCGAAGGCGCCGTGCGCACCTCCATTGAGAGCGCGCTCAAGCGCAGCGCCGGCGGCTTCCTCAAGAATATCGGCGTATGGACGCCTCCTGCTATCCCCGTGCAGGACATGTTCGGCCAAATGCAACAGCCGCTGCAAAGCTGGCAACTTGTGGAAGAGCACCTGCGCCGCGAGTACACCGTGACACCCGTTGACCTGAGCCGCGGCCTCCCACCCGAGGACATTGACGCGCTGCTGGTGCTTATGCCCGAGAACATGACGGACATGGAGCGCTACGCCATTGACCAATACCTCATGCGCGGCGGTGCGCTGATTGTGGCAGCGGGCAACTACAAGGCCGACGTAGACCAAACCGGCAACCTGGGCATTGTGCCCATAATGCAGGGGCTACGCGAAATGCTCAACCATTACGGTGTCGATGTACAGGACGGCATCGTCATGGACCCGCAAAACGTCCCCTTTCCACTGCCGGTGCAGCGCGATGTCGGCGGTGTCATCGTGCAGGAGATGCAGGCCGTCAACTTCCCCTCCTTTGTGGATGTGCGCGCCGATGGCATGAACAGTGACAGCGGCGTTACAGCGGGGCTCGCCTCGGCCACCATGGCATGGACGTCACCCGTGCTGGCGGCAAGCAGCGCACCCACGCGCACCGCCGCCACAATTCTGAGTTCCACCAGCGGCGCATGGCTGACAACCAACACGTTGCTTGCGCCCGACATGCAAACATACCCCGACATGGGCTTCCCCATTGAAGGCGAACAGGCCGCACAGCCGCTGGGTGTGGCGGTTGCGGGCGTGTTCGATTCCTTCTTTGCCGGCAAACCCTCGCCGCTGGCACAAAGCAACGCCATCAGCGACACGACCGCCACACCCAGCGGCCCCACACCCGCCACCATTGCGCAGTCGCCCGAGACAGCGCGCCTCGTTGTCTTTGGCAGCAGCGAATTTGCCGACGATGCCGTGCTGCAGGTGCTGGCGCAGATGATCGGCGATCAGGCCATGAACAATGTGCAGTTGATTCAGAATGGCATTGACTGGGCCGTGGAGGATGCCGACATGGTTGCCCTGCGCGGGCGCGGCGCAGGCGTGCGTTTGCTCGAACCCCTCACCGAGGCCGAGCAGACAACCTGGGAGATTGGCAACTATTTGGTGGCGCTGTTGCTGGTGGTGGGCGTGGGCGGCTACTTCCTCGTGCGTCGCCGCAACGAGCAGCCCATGGAACTTGACCCTGAGGTGAGATCATGACGGAGCAAACCAACATCGCCCATGCAGGCAACGGAGCGCCGGTCGCAGCGGCACAGCGGCGCGTGCCTGCCATCCCCATTCTGGCCGCGCTGGCGGTGGCGCAACTGGCGCTGATTGCATGGCTCTTTTGGCCGCAACCCGCGCAAACAGCAGCCGGCCCCCTCTTCACCAACCTGGACCCAGACGCGGTGAACGCAATCACCATTGTCTGGGATGAGCAGGAGTTGCACTTTGCGCGCAGAGGCGACGGCTGGGTGCTGCCGGAGCGCGGCGATTTCCCCGTTAACGCGCTTGCAGTGTCCGAGCTGCTGACCAAAGTCGCGCAGATTGACACCAGCCGACTTGTGGCCTCCAATGCAGCCAGCCACGCGCGCCTGCGTGTGGACGACGCCAACCCAATCCGGCGTGTGGAGATGACATCCAGTGACGGTGGGAACCTGACTCTCTTCGTGGGCACAGCCCCCAATGCCCGCGCCACCAACGTGCGCGCCGGTGGCAGCGACAATGTCTACATTACCAGTGCGCTCTCCACAGGCGATGTGCGCACAGATGTGGCGGCATGGGTGAATACCCAATATTTGAACCTGGACCCAGCCTCAATCTCCCAACTGACGATTGAGAACGCTGCGGGTACACTTGCGCTGGCCCGCGGTGAGAGCGGCGCATGGACGCTGTCCGACCTTGCGACGGGCGAAAGCGTGATTACCGACGGCGTGGAGACGCTTGCACGCAATCTCTCCACGCTGGGGCTGAGTGACGTGCTGGGCACAACGCCCCAACCCGAGTACGGGCTTGACCAACCGCTTGCAACTGTAACGCTCGACTTGACGGCCACGGCCGAGATTACCGGCACAGTTGCACCCACGGCGCCAGTGCAAATTGTGATTGGCGCGCGCGACGACGCCAGCGGCAGCTACGCCGTCAAAGCATCCACCTCGCCCTTCTATGTGCGCGTAACGGCCGCCACGCTGGAGCCGATTGTGAATGCGACACGCGCCGGCTTTGTGAGCGCGCCACCCACGCCGGAGGGCGCAGTAGAGAGCGCGACGCCCGAGAACGCGCCCCAGCCGTAATCATGCAGGTGAAATGCTGTGTCTCACAAACACGGCGCGCATACGTAGCGGCGGCTTGAGCCGCCGTTGGCGTGGACCCCGTTGCGTCCTTGAGAACGGCGGCTGAAGCCGCCGCTACGCAATCCCTCGCGTATTTGCTGGACGCAGCGCTAAATCACTTCCAGCGCGTTGATATCGGGCAGCGGTGGGAAGGGCGCGTGCGGCTCTGTCTGATACCAGAATGAGGTGCTGGCAATGTCATCCTGCAGCGGCAGGTAGCGGCGCTTGCCCTCCCGATCGGCGCGCCAGCCCAGCGCCTGGATCGTCACGCGCAAGTCCTGCTGGAAGCGGATAGGGTCCATCACATGCCAGCGGTACATGCCAAAGCGCATTTGGCTGCGAAAAGCGCCGTCGGGGCGAATAATCTGCGGCAAGCCCAGGAAAGGCGTTGAGTAGGATGCATAGACGCCATCGGGCTGCTCAAAACACCACGCCCCGCCAAAGTAGTCCTCCGTGCCCGTGCCACAGATCGTGGGCCACTCGTCATCGCCATCCATGTAGAACTTGATCTCGCCCTCGCCCCACCAGCCGTTGTTGTTCACGCCCCAGGCAATGTAGGTGCCCACATAGTGTCCCTGCCCTGAAACGCCGTCGAGCAAGGTATGCACCTCCTTGTAGGGGAGCGGGTTGCTGCGCCGCCACTGCGCGTGCAGGTAGGCGCGATCGGCGGGTATCTCCGTTAGCGTGTAGTTCACCTGATAGAAGAATTCCTCAACAGCATCGGGCGAGAGGTTCTCAATGCTCATGTGCGCATGCGCGCGAAAAGGCATCTCCCAGTAGCTGTTGAAGGCACCCGCCGGATTCACGGAGATGGGCAGCGAATTGACATCGCTGCGCACGCACCAGCCCTGGCAGAAGAAATCGCCAAAGGGGACTTCAATCGAGGGATGCTCTTCGTTGTCCCAATAGAAGCGCAGAATCAGGTGGCGCCACGTCTCCTTGCGCGATGTAATCCAAATGTGCTGGATGCAGCCCGGCCCCTCAATGTCGGCCAGCACGGTCACGCTGTGGCCCGGCAGCCTGATGAAGGGCGAGACCTTCCAGCCCTGGCCCAGTTCGCGCGCAGAGATGGCCGCCATTCCCTCTGTGGCCATGCCGCCGCGCCCCTTGGCCCCCGTTGGGTTCTCGGCGCTGATAGAGCGCGTGACGGCCCCGGAGAGGCGCGCGAGATTGCCCAGGCTCATGCCCAGCCCGTTGAAGTTGTCGCTCATGGAATCGGTTGTCTCCTTCGTGATTTCGTGATTTCGTGGTTGGACACCGCGCAGCGCGGGTACGACCCCTGTATTCGCAATATCATAGCCGAATTGGGCGCAACAGGCACCTCACCCCCGGCCCCTCTCTGGGCAGGTGTAGGTCACGACTCCGGCGTGACGCAGTTGTTGTGGCAACCGCCAAGCGCACAACAACAACAGCGTCACGCCGGAGACGTGATCTACAACTCCAATCTTCGCGCGCCGCAATGCGGTTGCATAGTCTATACTCTAGATATATACTTCTGCCATGCAGCCCACCGAACCGCGCAGCGCCGCTACAGCAAAACTCTTTGCCAACGGGCAGAGCCAGGCCGTGCGCCTGCCCAGGGATTTTCGCTTTGCAGGCGATCGCGTCTACATCGCGCGCGTAGGGCAGGCCGTTGTCCTGTTGCCCTGGCACGCACCGTGGCAAACGCTCATCGACAGCCTCGACCAGTTCAGCGCAGACTTTGCCCATGGCCACGACTAAGCCCGCAGGCGCGATTGCCCCGGCAGCCACGCCCGCCGTCGCGCTGGTGGACCTCTCCTTTTGTCTGGCATTGATTGCCACGCGCGACGCGCGCCTGATTGAGGCCGTGCAAAACTTCGCACCCGGCGCGCTGACGGTTTCGGCGGTCACGACAGCGGCGCTGCACCTGCGTGCCGCGCGCAGCAGCAACCCGCAGCGCAACCGCGCCGCACTTGCGCAATTCCTGCTGCCCCTGGCCACGGCGGAGTTTGGCGCAGCCGCAGCGACTGCACTGGCCACGCTTGAGCAGAGTGGCTTTGCAGGCGTTGCCCCCTCCAACGAGGCGATCATGGTGGCGGCCCAGGCGGTGGCGCTGGATGCCGTGATTTTAACGTGTGCGCCCCACCTCTATGACGGCCTGCGCGGCGTGCGCTTGTACGCGTTTGATGTCGCCCGCACGTTGCCCGCAGCATCGGCGGCAACCGTTGAGCACAGCCTGATCCTGGCCATGGGCAGCCATGACCTGACGCTGGATCTGGTGGGCGAGCGGCTGCACGCCCAGCGCCCGGGGCTGCTCTTCTGCACGTCGCACGTGGGCAGCATGGATGGGTTGCTGGCGCTGCGCCGCGGCGAGGCGCACCTGGCCGGCGCGCACCTGCTTGACGCCGAAACGGGCGAGTACAACGTGGCACAGGTGCAGCGCGTGCTGGGCGACGCAGGCCGCCACGGCGTACTGGTTGGCTTTGTGCAGCGGGTGCAGGGGCTGATTGTGGCGCGCGGCAACCCTAAAGCCATTCATTCCATTGCCGACCTGGCGCGCCCCGATGTGCGCTTCATCAACCGCCAGCCGGGCGCAGGCACGCGCGTGCTGCTCGATCATCTCCTGCGGCGGCAGGCAATTGCGCCCGCGCAGGTCAATGGCTACACGCATGAAGTCAGTTCGCACACCGGCATTACCGCAGCGGTCGCTTCGGGCGCAGCCGATTGTGGGTTGGGCATTCTGGCCGCAGCGTCGGCGCACGACCTGGGCTTTGTCCCGCTCTGCAACGAACGGTATGATTTGGTGATTCCTGCGGAGCACTTTACCGGCGCACTGCTGGCCCCATTGCTTGCGCTTCTGCGCACGCCCGAGCCCGACCTGCTGCGTGCCATTGGCGCGCTGGGGGGATACAGCACGGAAGGCATGGGCCGCATTCTGGCCGAGTTTTGAGTGTGCGGGGATACCTTGATCGCGCGCGACTTGCCGCACGCGACCGTGGCTCACGCCGAATGCTCAGAGGAGGCCAATTCATGGAAGTACGACTCTATGCAACGCTCCGCCCCATTGTGGGCGGGCCGACACTGCAACTGGAGACAGAGCCGGGCGCATCCGTGCGCGCACTGCTGGATGAAATGATTGCCCGCTACCCCGCCATGCAGGCTGAATTGTTCGATGGCGAGGGGCGGCTGCACAACAATATCCACGTCTTCGTGAATGGGCGCGACGTGCGCTATTTGGGCGGGCTCGACATCCCCATTCCCGAAGGGGCCAGCGTGCGCATCTTCCCGCCCGTGGGCGGAGGCGCAAGCGCATGAGCGACGCCAATGCAATACCGCCAACTGGTGATGACACACCCGCAGGCGTCTTCGACTACTACAGCGTGCCTGTGTGGATGATGAAGGGCTATTTGGAGCAGTTGGGCGGGCGCGAAGTGCGTGATGGCTACTTTGAGGGCGACGGCTGGCAGGCCGTCCTCAGCGCCGCACCCTGGCGTCACATTGGCTCACTGCGCGTTGGCGGCACACGCGCCGCTTTCGCCGGCAAAGATGATGTGCTGGCAGCGTTCTACATCCGTCTGCATCAGAAAACGATGCGCGGCGGGGGGTGATTTATCCGCGAATTGTCGAGTGGCCTTGTCCAGGCCTTGCAGCTCATCTTCTCGGGCGACGCGGCGCTGGCTGAAATCGTCTGGCTTTCGCTGCGCGTTTCAGGCATCGCGCTGTTCATCAGCACGCTGGCAGGGATTCCCGCCGGTGCATTGCTGGCGCTCAAGCGCTTTCGCGGGCGGCGCTTCGTCGTCACCCTGATCTACACGGGAATGGCCTTCCCACCGGTGGTGATTGGCCTCTTTGTCTACATCTTTCTCTCGCGCAGCGGCGTGCTGGGCGGCCTCAACTGGTGGTGGGTGCCTTCACTCTTCACCCCCGCCGCGATGATTGTGGCGCAAACCATCATCGCCTTCCCGCTGGTGGCCGGCTTCACCATGGCGGCGGTCATGGGTGTGGACCCCAGCCTGCGCGTGCAGGTGCGTGCGCTGGGCGCATCGCCCTGGCAAAGCACGTGGGCCATCCTCGAAGAGGCGCGCACCGGCGTGATTGCGGCGGTTGTCGCCGGCTTTGGCGGCATTATCTCCGAAGTGGGCGCGGTCATGCTTGTGGGCGGCAACATTCAAGGGCGCACGCGCGTGCTCACCACGGCCATTGTGCTGGAAACCAACAAGGGCAACTTCTCCATGGCGCTGGCATTGGGCATCATCCTGATTGGCATTGCCTTCGTCACCAACTTCTTTGTGCTGCGGTTGCAGGGGCGCACCTTTGAATGAGCAGCACTCCCCCGCTGTACCGGCTTTGTGGCGTCACCCGGCGCTACACAAGCGCGCAGAGTGGTATGCGCACAGTGCTCAACATTCGCGATCTCTCCATTCCGCACGGCCAGATTATGGTGCTGGTGGGGCCAAGCGGTGCAGGCAAGAGCACGCTGCTGCGGCTGCTCAATTGGCTGGAGCCACCCGATGATGGCGAAATCCACTTTGAGGGGGGCATCTATGGCGCGCAGCGCGAGCCGCCCCTTGCCCTGCGCCGCCGCGTGACAACCGTCTTTCAGCGCCCTGTGCTGCTCCAGCGCAGCGTCGCAGAGAATGTCGCCTATGGGCTGCGGCTGCGCGGGCAAGCCCACGCCGACGCTCGCATTGCCCAGGCGCTGGCCGCGGTGGGGCTGGACACAATGGCCCACCAGCCCGCGCGCACGCTCTCGGGCGGGGAGGCGCAGCGGGTGGCGCTGGCACGGGCCATGATTCTGGAACCCACCGCGCTGCTGCTTGACGAACCAACGGCCAACCTCGATCCCTACAACGTAGGCGTGATTGAGCAAACCGTGCGGCGGCTCAACGAGACACAGGGAACCACGATTGTGCTGGTGACGCACAATGTCTTCCAGGCGCAGCGGCTGGCGCACAGGGTCGCACTGCTCCTCGACGGCCAGGTGGTGGAAGAGGCCGACGCGGAGACTTTCTTTCACGCCCCGCGCGACACGCGTACATCGGCTTTTGTGCGCGGCGAAATGGTTTATTAGCAACAATTCGCGCGCCTTCGCGCAAAACGAAAGTGCAGAACGAATTCTGAGTCCCGACCTCTCTCTCTGCGGAGAGGGGAGAACGGTGCAGGTGCATAGACGAGCAGCGCTGCACGCGCAGACGCCGTTTGAGAGGGAAACGGCGATCCTGCAAGTGCATGGTCGTTGCCCACCACCAGCGCTTGAACGTCCGGCGACTGTACGCAGCCTCACCGGACGTTTGCTCCCCTCTTCGCAGGGAAAGGGGCCGGGGCGCAGAACCGCACACATATAGCCACGCTTTTCCTTACTTTGCGCATTGTCATCGCCACAAACCGCACGCAGAAAGGTATTCGAAGATGAAGAACCGAAAGCTCTTCGCGTTATTGCTCATTGCCGTCGTGTTGCTCACGGCATGTGCACCCATTACGGCCCCGGCGGCTCCCGCCGCAGCCGCACCTGCCGAAGCCGCTGCGCCCGCACCCACTTCCGGACGTCTCGTACTCGCCACCACCACCAGCACGCAGGATTCCGGCCTGCTCGATGTGATCCTGCCCGACTTTGAGGCACAAGCAGGCGTGCCCGTGGATGTGATCGCCGTGGGCAGCGGCCAGGCCATGAAGCTGGGCGAAGACGGCAATGCCGACGTACTCCTTGTGCACTCGCCCAAGGCCGAGCAGGCCTTCATGGATGCCGGCCATGGCACGCGCAAAGACGCCGTCATGTACAACGATTTCGTTATTCTTGGCCCGGCCGATGACCCCGCAGCAATTCGAGGGATGACATCCGCCGCCGACGCGCTGGCGCTGCTCGCTTCCACAGGCTCCACTTTCATCTCGCGCGGTGACGATTCGGGCACGCACGCCAAGGAGAAGACGCTCTGGGCAGCGGCCGCCATTGAACCCGCAGGCGACTGGTATGTTTCCGCCGGGCAGGGCATGGGCGCCGTGCTCACCATGGCGAACGAGCAGCAGGCCTACACACTGAGCGACCGCAGCACCTACCTTGCCCGCACGCTCGAAGGCACCGACCTGGAAGTGCTCGTCGAGGGGGATAGCGCGCTCTTCAATCCCTACAGCGTCATCACTGTCGATCCCGCCAAGAACCCCAACATTCAAGCTGACCTTGCCACGCAGTTTGCCGACTGGATCATCTCCGTCCCTGCGCAGGAATTGATTGCGCAGTTTGGTGTAGATAAATTCGGCCAGGGGCTCTTCGTGCCCGATTCCGAAGCGTGGAACAACAAGTAGGCAAAGCCCACAAGTGCGCAAATCCTGGATTGCATTGCTTGCCATGCTGCTGCTGATGGGGTGCGCGCAAGCGCGCACCCCATCGGTGCAGCCCGCCGCGCCCTCCAGCGAACCGCTCACCGTGATGGCGGCGGCTTCGCTCAAGGATGCCTTCGAGGCGCTAGGCGCTGACTTTCGCGCGCAGCACCCCGCAACCAGCATCACCTTCAACTTCGCCGGCTCGCAGCAGCTTGCGCAGCAGCTTGTGGAGGGCGCGCCGGGCGATCTCTTTGCTGCGGCCAATCAGCGGCAAATGGATGTAGCCGTGGCGGGCGGGCGCGTTGCTGCTGATGGTGCAGATGCACCCAGCATCTTTGCACGCAATCGCCTCGTGGTTGTCCTTCCTGCCGACAACCCGGCGGCCATTGAGAGCTTGCAGGATTTGGCCAAACCGGGCGTCAAACTCGTGCTTGCAGCAGAGAGTGTGCCTGCCGGCCAATACGCGCTCGAGTTCCTGGCCAACGCCTCGGCCACGGCAGACTACACGGAAGCCTATAGCCCCACTGTGCTAAGCAACGTTGTCTCCTACGAGACGAATGTGCGCTCGGTGCTGACGAAGGTCGCGCTGGGCGAGGCCGATGCGGGCATCGTCTACGCGTCGGATGCGCCGGCGAGCAACACACAGGTGGCAACGTTGCCAATTCCGGATGCGCTGAACGTACCCGTGTCCTACCCCATCGCCTTGGTCCTTGACAGCACCCAACCACAGGCGGCGCGTGACTTCGTCAAGTATGTGCTCTCGGCCGAGGGGCAGGCCACATTGGCGCGCTTTGGCTTTTTGGGGGCGGCGGAACCATAATCAATTGTCAGCAGGTCGCGATAGTCCAACCACGAACGCATGATCCAGGGGAGAATCCACCCATGAAACTAAGCGCACGCAATCAATTGGCAGGCACGGTTGTATCCGTCAAGCGGGGCGCTGTGATGGCCGAAGTAGTTGTAAGGCTTGAAGGCGGCCAGGAGATCGTATCGGCAATCACCGTGGGCTCCGTCGAGGCGCTGGGCATCAAGGAGGGCGGCAAGGTGTACGTCGTGGTCAAGTCGACAGAAGTGATGATCGGCGTCGACTGAGCAAACCAGTGACACGCGCCAAGAAAAGGGGAGGGGCTGCGCACGGTTGCGCAGCCCCTCCCCTTTTGTCTATGGAACAGCGCGTGCAGGCTAGATGATCTCCAGCGCCACAAGCTTCTCTTCGGGGACGACGCCGTTGTGCCAGCCGCGTGAGGCGTAGTATTCGGCCAGCATATCATCAAGCTCGCAGACATGCCCTTCAGAGCCGGGCATCGTGCTGGGCTCGGTGGTAAAGCGCAGCGGCAGGATGTCGGAGCCTTCGCCAAAACCGGCCAGGTTATTGTAGTAGCGCTCCAGATTGTAGATGCGCTCGCCACACATTAGCAACTGATCGACCGAAAAGTCCAGCCCGGTAACGGCATTGAACTGCTCTGTGTACTCCTGCATCCCCTGCGCAAACGCAGAGAACTTGCAGAGGTCCAGCGAGTCGGAGACGGCGTGAACGTCCTGGAAGACGCGGGTGAGCTCGCCCTTGCCCTTCCA
>DIAV01000387.1:29741-32677 GCA_002415895.1 Anaerolineales bacterium UBA5069
TAGGCAACGCCCATGCCCTTCATGCCACGCGGGTCATACGCGGGAATGGCCTGCCCCTTACAGGTCATGGCCAGTTCGCCATGACCAAAGTGCACCGCCGCGCGCATTGTGCCCTCGGCCAGAATGTCGCCAACGCCCTTGCGGTCGCCAATCATCTCCGTCATGGCCACCATCGCGGGGTGGTCGCCCCAGTTGAGGACGTCACCATTGGTCGCGCCCAGGCCGCTCGTCTCCATAAACATGGAATAGACATTGCCCAGTTCAATCGGGTCCATGCCATAATCGTTGCACTGGTCAATCAGTTTGGCCACTGAGTTGATGTCATCGTTGCCACAGTTCGCGCCCAGCGACCACGCCGGCTCATACTCCACGCTCTCCATGCGCACCCCGGCGTAGGGACCTTCGGTGATTTCAACTTCCTTTTTGCACGCCACAGGGCAGGCGTGACAGGTGGGATCCTCAACGAGGATGTGCTCCTTGACGTACTCGCCGGAGATCTTCTCGGAGCGTTCGGCGCCAAAGGCCGTGAACTGCGAGTTCTTGGTGGGCAACGCGCCAATGCTCTCGGTAATGTTCATGAGCACGTTGGTGCCGTAGACGCTGAGGCCACCCTTGCGCGGCGAGGTGATGTTCTCGGGCGCCATAATCGCGGCCAGCGCCTTCTTGCGCGCTTCGCGGTCGGCGTCCTTGTTGGCAGGCTCCGGGCGATTCTTCTTGTCGCCCTTGATCACAATTGCCTTGAGGTTCTTGCTGCCACCCACTGCGCCCGTGCCATTGCGGCCGGCGGCGCGGTCATTGACATTGAGCCAGCAGGCAAAGCGCACGAGGTTCTCGCCGGCGCGGCCAATCGCCATGCCGTCGCAATCGGCGCCGTGGCGCTCCTTGAGAATGGCAAGCGTTTCGTGGATGTTCTTGCCCCACAGGTCCGAAGCATCATACAAGGTCACATTGCCGTTTTCCACATAGGCATAGACGGGCTTGTCGGCCCTGCCCTTGAAAACGAGACCGTCAAAGCCGGCCCACTTAAGCTTGGCCGCTGTCCAGCCGCCCATGTGCGAGTCTGCAACGGTGCCCGTGAGGGGCGACTTTGTGACGACGGCAAGACGGCCGCTCATGTTGACATTCGTACCCGTGAGCGGGCCATTCATGATGCACAGCAGATTTTCCGGCGAGAGCGGCTCAACTTCCGGGCCGTTATCAAAGACATACTTGACGCCCAACCCGCGCGCGCCAATGTACTTGCGCGCATCCGCTTCGTCGATACCGCGATATTCGATGTTGCCGCTGGTCAAATCGACCCAGGCAACACGGTTGGCAAATCCTCCAATGGTCATTGAAATTCTCCTTGAATCAGTGGCAATGAAGTGAGAGGGTCATCATTGATCCTGCGCTGCAATCCTGCGCATGTTGTACAGGCGAAACGGGTGCAGCACCCGCGCAAACACAATCTCTCCGCGCTGCCTTTACGCGCCGCGGAGTTGAAGCACAAGCATAAGGTGACTTGATGTGTGCAGGAGCACGAGATAGGGGAACGTGTTCAATTTCGTGGCCCGTATGCGGTGCAAGCAACACCGGAGGCCGGCGGAAACCACAACGCTGCAACGCGGTTAACCGGAAATGATAGGTTGCTTACATGACTGGTGATCTTATTCTATGCATGGGTGCCGACTCTGTCAAGCGCGCGCCGCGCGGCAGCGTGGCCACGCTGCGCCAGTGGGCGACAGTGGGCGACAGTGGGCGCAGGTCAGGTTCCCAGCGTGCCCTGCATACGCGGCGGCGGGTCATGGTGCAGCTGGGCCGTAAGGAACAAGAGTGGCCCTTGTCCCGTCCCATCTATACAGACCCGTGATTCATCGGTTGCGAACGCAATGGGTTAGCTGACGATATCCGAGTACAATCGACCAACCAGTGCAATTTATGCGATTCATCCGACTTACATGATTGATATGATCGTGCAACATCTCCAAAGGAGTATATTTTGCCATGCGTTTTTCAATGATTCTGGGCAGCGCGCTGTTGCTTGCCGGCCTTACCGCTGCTTGTCAACCCATACAGCCTGAAGCACCGGCCGTGGCCGAACCAATGGGCACGGTGCCCATGTTGCCCGAGGTCATGACGGCCCCCACCACAGCCTCCACGATCTTTGTTCTGCCCGACGGAACAACCTGCACCTTTGCCGGCACCGGTGCAACATTGGCTTTTGACGGCGAGCGCCTCAATTACAACTGCACCAACCCCGCCACGCCCCTTTTTGGTATCCTGGGCGATCCGGTGCAGGATGTCAACAGCGGCGCGGGTGTGTGGACAGTGACGCTGGCCACAATTAGCCGCGGCGCAGATGGTTTCGTGCTGGACTCCAGCGAAACCATTACGTTTTTCGCTGCCCAGATTGAACTGGAGAACGGGTCACTTTGCCTGCACGCAGGCTTTGGCGCAACGCTTGGCTTTGATGACAAGCGCCTCAACTACACGTGCGGCCAGGTGGATGGCAAGGAGAGAGGCATTGTGGGCGAGCTGGTCTATGACGCGACCGCAGCGCCCGGCGTCTACGTCGCGCAGCAGGTGGTCTTTCACAGCGCAGGTGATGCCGGCTGGGCGCTCGATGCCAGCGAAATGGTGGACGCACTGACCATTGTGGGGGCCGAGATGCCGGTGCTGCCCGGCCAGCCATAGAATACCCAAAGCGACGCTTCCAGAAAGCAATCGCCTCGCTTTGATCAGCGGACGGGCCGTTGCCATTGCGTGGCTTTGCCGGTTGCCCAATGGCGACGAAGAGACTGAATAGGGCTTCTCAAAAGTCAGGGATTCGCGCTTGCACGCGCAAACGGCACCTCACCCCCGGCCCCTCTCCATGCGGAGAGGGGAGCACAGCAAGCACGTCGCGTAGGCTGTCTCTTATACACATCTCCGAGCCCACCAGACTAAAGAGAGTCTCG
>DIAV01000164.1 GCA_002415895.1 Anaerolineales bacterium UBA5069
CGCTGGCTGGCGGCGCGCAGCTTCTCGGCGGCAATCTCACGAATGTCCATCACCGGCAGCACCACATCAAGCCCCCACACATTGCGGTAGGGGAGCAGATGGGGCGGCAACACCACATTCTGCAAGTGGTCAATCTCAACTTTGATCGCGCCGGGCTGGGCCAGAATGCCTGCATAACGTAGACGCTCAACCTTGATGGTGGCCGGCGAAGTGAACTCCTTTTGCACCTCAAACAAGCCACCGGTTTCCAGCGCTGCTTTGACCTCATCCAGCGTCACGCCGCCTCTCACCCGACACGAAAAGTCAATGTCCTCCGAGAAGCGGTATTGGGGCAGGTAACAATGGTGAATGGCCGTACCTCCCTTGAAGACTAGCACATCTGCCAGGGGAGATTGAGCAATCAGCGACAGCGCGGCCCCCAGGAAGTAGTCCTTCTCGGCCAGGTCAAGCGGGTACCTGAGTGCGTGGTTATTGATGGTCTGCAGTTGGAGCCGCGCAGGAGGGTGGGGCATGTTTATGTGTGAATATGAGTAGCCGTGAAGTAAGGGTCAGTGTAGATGCGCCACCGGCTGTTGTAGATGCTGCTCTGAGGGGTCAGCCAGGCGACACTGGTGCCCTGCGCCGCGTCGTGAAATTCATGTAATGGCTTATGGCCGGCCGCCTCGAGCAAAAAGCCGGTCACTTGCTGTACGGCGGTTGGCAGTTTACGGGTGTAGTCTGTGAGTCGCGCAAGGTCGAGATTGTGGGCGTTCTCGCGCAGCAACTCCAACACGAGATCAACAGTGGCCTGCGTGCGCTGGAATTGCAGCAGATCCAATAGTGCCTTTTCCGCAGTGGCAATGCGCACCCCGCGACCATCCAGGGACTTCTCTGCAAAGCCAAAGAAGTAGCGTGCCTGCGTCGTAACGTAGGTGTAGCGTGTTCCTTCCAGTTCCACAGGCGCGCGTCGGTGCAGTGCAACTGAACCCACGCTTGAGAGACCCTGGTCGTAGAGGCCGTGCTGCTGCAAGGCTGTTTGAAAGGAGACGTAGGACTCAGGGACGAGCAGTTGGGCGATCGTCAGGCGGGAGAGAGTGAGTGTGCCCAGCGAGCTCAAATCAGCGATTTGATACAGCCCCTTTTTGATACGCACCAGCCAGCCGGCCCCACGCAGGTTGGCAATAAAGCGGCGCCGGCTCTGGTCACTGAGATGCGCTACTTGCTGCGCCACCTGTTGGCTCGTTACCACCAGCCCATGTTGAACGAGGAGCGCTTCCAGCACCTCTTTTTGTTGTCTGGTAAGAATGCTTCGATTCATGTATGCATTGTAGCATAATTGACGCTACAATCAACACCCGAAACGATTAAAATGTCTCTTGGGGGGCAGTTTGCCCATGCACGCGACGCCAAAAACCGAAGCCCTTCAACGCAAAGAAAAACATCTAAACGCAAAGGCGGAAAGGACGCAAAGAAGCGCAAAGGAAAAGCAACTCCACGGCGTATGTCGACGCCGTGGAGTTGCTTTTCCTTTGCGCTTCTGCGCCTCTGCGCCGAGTTGTTGTTTATTGCACCAGTTGCAGGTCGTAGATGTTGGTGGCGATACCAACCTGCATCTCCTTGTGCATCCCAATGAACAAGCCTGTCTCGGCATCGTAGATCAGCGCAGTCGACCAGCTTGCGCCGCTCTCGGTGATGGTGATCGCTCCGTTTGCGCGTGCAAAGCGCACTGTGGCGCCTGTGAGCGGATCGGTGTCGATCACCGCGCGCGGTGGGCGCGCCGTGAGTGCGCCTGCAGGCAGCCAGATGCCGCCAAAGAGTTGCCCTGCACCCGTGATGCCACTCGTATCGCCCGAGGATTGGCCGTTGAAACTGCTCTCGTTGCTTGTCAGCGTCCAGCGCGGCCGGTTCTTGGTCACCGTAACCTGGGTGCTCATGGGCAGCGGGATGACGGGGCTGCCGCTGATAATTGTGCTGAATGCACCTTCATACGCCCAGCCATCGCCGTGCTTGAGGGTGAAAGCGGGGCCGCCCGCCTTCCACGGCAGCTTGAGGGTGCGAATGCCCTCAAGCGTCATCTGTGAAAGTTGATGCGCCTCATTGGCCAGAGCCACATCGTCGCGCTGGAAGAGCAGCAGCCCCGACGCCTCATCAAACATCCAGACGCGCGTGGAACCGTCCCCTTCATACTGAAAGCGAATGGCGTTGAAGTCGATGCCGGCCGCGCTGTACGGCATGTGATAGACCGCAAGCCCGTCAATGTCGAGATCGTCGGCAGTGGCGAGCACCGTGGGGTTGAGCCAGAAATCGCCCACGCCCGCACCGGTGACGGACGCAGCGCTGAAGCTGTCCTGCACAGTGCCATCGCCAAGGTCCAGATAGAAGTGGCTGTAGGTTGCCACAGTGCGGCGTTCGGTGGCAACGACGTCGTATTGCATGAGACCTGCGCCGCCGCCCGCCGTGTCGGTATCGTTGTTGCCGGCTGTGGTTGCGCTGGCGCTGGCGTAGGTCGCGCGCACGCCTTCCCCCAGCCACTCAGGCGCGGGCAGGCGCGCCAGTGTGGGAAAGAGAACCAGGAAGTCGCCCAACTGACCGCCCGCAACATCTTGCGCAGGCGGTGCGGTGGCGGGTGCGGCAAGGGCCGCGGTTGGCTGCAAAGTCATCAGCAACACAAGCAGAAAGGCAACGCGCTGCCTGAAGCAGTATTTCATATTCACCTCCGCTGCGGCTGGGTGTTCATGAAAGCCGGCGTTCGCGTCCTACAGTGATATCGGCATGAAAACAATATCGCAACGCAAAGTCCGCAGGAGCGCAAAGCAACGCAGAACACAGCAACCGCGGAACACAGATA
>DIAV01000180.1 GCA_002415895.1 Anaerolineales bacterium UBA5069
AGGGGACGACTGTGAAGGACTGTCTGGCGATGACGACCGAGCTGCGCGCCGCCGGCATGACACAGCCCTTCTGCGCGATGACATACTTCAATCCGCTCATGGCCTACGGCGTGCAGCGTTTTGTGGATGACGCGGTGGCGGCGGGAATTGACGGCCTGATCGTGCCCGACCTGCCCCCCGAGGAAGCGCAGGAACTCGAAGATGCCTGCCGCGCAGCAGGGCTGGCAACAATTTACCTGCTTGCGCCCACGAGCACCGAGGGGCGCATTCGCCTCGTTGCGCAGCATGCCACGGGCTTCATCTATCTGGTGAGCGTGACGGGGATTACGGGCGCGCGCACGGAACTGCCGCCCGACCTGGCCGACTTTGTGGCGCGCGTGCGCCGCGCAACGCGCCTGCCGCTGGCTGTGGGTTTTGGCATTGGCACAGGCGCGCAGGCTGCCGCCGTGGCGCGCATTGCCGACGGCGTGATTGTCGGTTCGGCGCTGGTGAAGGCGGCGGGCGGTGAGGGCGTAGAGGCCGTGCGCGCGCTCGCGCTGGAGCTGGCGGCGGGGGTGCGCGGAGAGGTTTAACGACGACGCAAAGGCGCAAAGGAAGCGCAAAGTACACTGCGACACAGAGGTCACAGTATGTCGTTATCGGTTGCGCAGCACGGGCCGCAGCTTGAGCGCGAGCTGGAGTGAGAAGCGCGCGTCGGGGTCATCCAGATCAAGCTGGGCGATGGTGGAGATCTGCTCAATGCGGTAGGCCAGCGTGTTGCGGTGGATGTGCAGCCGCGCCGCAGTCTGGCTCAGGTTGCCGTGGCACTCAAAGAAGCCTTCGAGCGTCTCCACAAGCTCGGCATTCTTCTCTTTGTCGTAGGCCACCAGCTTGCCCAGCGTCTTGCGGTAGAAGCGCGCCGCCTCGGGGTTGGCCCCCAGCGCCGTGAGCAATTGATAAAGCCCCAAATCACCAAAATAGGTGACGGGCGTCCCTTTCCACTCTTTGCCCAGGCGCCAGCTTTCGCGCGCCTGCTGTTGGCTGGCCAGCCAGCCGGCGGGGCTGGGGGCAGGGCGGCCAATGCCAATCAGCACGCGGCTGCGGGCATAGCTGCCCTGAAAGCGCCCTACCAGTTCGGCGGCAATGGCTTTGTGATCGCGCCCGCTCTTGGCGTTCTCCGTGGGCCAGAAGAGCAACATGCCCTCATCGCGCCGGCTAAGGGGCACGTGCAGCTTGCGCTCGCCGATGGCGCGCAGGAGCGGCCCGGGCCAGTCGGGAATGCCACGCGCCTCAACCATCCAGGCCACATGGGGCTTCGTCAGGTCAAAGCCCAGCGATGCGCCGCGCTGAATCCACGCCTGTTCGTCGGCCACCTCGGCGGCGAGAAGATCGTCCACAAAGGCGGCGCGCATGCGGTCGGAGGCGACCTCGACGGCGTACTGCTTGGCCCATTCCAGCGCGGCCGCGGCCGCGCACTGGCTGGCCGCAATTTCCTCCACTGCGCTGGGTTCCGCCAGCCCGCCGGCGGCGCGCAGGAGCAGACAGAAGCCGCGCACGGTCTCATTAATGACAATGGGCGTGACAATTGCGTGCGAAAAGTCGGGGTCAACATTGATGGCGAGGGCGATGGGCGCAGGTGGCTCATCGCCGTTCGCATTGTGCTGCGCTGCTGACGACCGCAGCGCGCGCACATTGGGAAGGTTGCCCAATAGCCGCTGCCGGCGCGTTTCATTGAGCTGTTCCAGGCCTACGGCAGTGGTCACTTCGCCGTCATCGCGCAGCAAAACCACGGGTTGTTGTGCAAAGTGCTGCACATGCTGCGCAATCTGGGGCAGGCCACCACCTGCCAGTGTCACCTGGTTCAACTCGCGCTGCAATTCGGCGGAGCGCTGCGCAATGTAGCCGGCGCGGTCCACAATCAGCCGGATGACAGTGCGCTCCACCTGCACAAGTGCGGCGCTGCTGGGGAGTTGGAAGAGAGGCAGGCGCGTGCTTTCGGCGGCGGCAGTGGCGGCGCGGTCAATGCTTCCCAGCACGGCTATGGCCGCCACGCGCGCGCTTTGCAGGCTAAGCACCACACGATCGAGGCGCATCTGCGGGTCGAGCCGCCGCAGGTCTTCCATGTCGACAAGCGCGAGTTCGTTGCCGTCAAGCTTGGGAAACGCGGGGGGGCTGGGGCGCAGGCTGCATGCCCAGGTAACGCTGCGCGCGAGCAGGTCGTCACCTGTGATCAGCTGCGTGCCCGCAGGCAGCGCCAGGCGAAATATGTCATCAATCGTGGTTGTATTCTTGTACATGGTCGCACGCCATTATACGCGCGCTTGTTCAAGATGGCTAGCTGAAGGGGGAAGCAATTGGGCAGGTTGCACCTTGTTTTGCTGTTGAGAGGTCGCGCATTGCCATGCGCTAGGGGCCGCACGCATGACGCAAAACCTCTCCAGAGGAAAACAGGATGCAATCGTCCTGGTGAGGCAGAACAGGGGATTGATCGGCGGCCGGCGGCGCAACCTGGCGGCCGATGTGAACGAACGGGCACCCGATACAAAGCAACCGGCATGGCGCCCATATGCGGGCGCCATGCCGGTTGTTCATGTCGTAGCGCTACCTGCGCACCTACTCAACGACGAGTGTTCGCACCATGCCATGGGTGGCATGGGGCGACATATCGCCCATCAGATCGGGTAGGAAACAGATGACGGTATACTCGCCGGGCGGCAGGTCCACTTCCACCCATGCGCGGTTGCCTTCCGAAATCGCCACATACCCGTAGAGCATGTCAAACGGCATTTCTCCTTCAGGCGGGCCTGCCGCGTCGCCTTCTGTACCTGCATCGCCGCCTGCTTCGGCGGTGTCCGTCATTGCCTCTGTGGCGTCTGCGTCGGTGTCCTCTTCAAGCGGCGCGCCTTCCTCTTCGCCTCCCTGGGGCCCTCCTGCAAATATGCCGAGCAGGTCCTCAACGGTCATCCCCTCTTGCATCTGCAGGATGATCATCTCATGCCATTGCGTGCCGGCGTTGCTGATCTCCCACAGGTGCGGTCCAGCGGCAACTGTATCCGGCAAGACAAACGAAAAGTCAACAAGCTGAACTTGAACATCCGCCTGCACCTCTGCCGTGCCCTCTTCGGCTTCAGTAACGGTAAACTCAGCGAGCAGCGGTTCGCCACCCGTCGTCACAGCAACATGGGCGCCCGGCTGCAGATCCCACACCATGCGGCCGCCAGGCACAATCTGCGTGCCATAGAGCTTGACGAGTTCGAGCGCAGGGCCAGGGTTCTCGTTGGCATCCGCAAGCAGTGGCAGCAGGTCATCGAGGGTGGCGTCTTCCACAAGCCAACCTGTATCGGCAAGAATCGGACTCCCGTCCTCGTTGGTTGTGCCGGCGCTGTTGGTCAGTTCAACGAGCGTCGGACCCGCCATGACTTCCTCGGGCACATCGATGCCATCGGCGGCGACGTCAATCGTCAGTGTGGGCAGGGATGCCCACATTGCTTCGCGCATCACAGCAGCCCAATATGCTTCGGTCTCGGCACGGCGGTCGGTGCCATGCACATAGGCAACCTGCCAGCCGTCATCATTCTCCTGCGCGATGATGGTCTCTGTCTCGAAGATGGCGAATGCTTCAGCACCTTCGCCGCCGGCGCCGTCGAGGTTGGCGGTGACGAGGACGATGTTCTCGGCCAGCATCTCCATGGTGTAGTTCGAGAGCTCCATCTCCTCAAAGGCGCTTGCCGCAGCGGCTTCGAGCCAGCCGTCCCGGTCCATCGGAACGCCGTCGCTCCCTACCCAGGTGAACGGGTCGGAGGTTAGCGCGTCGAGGGCATCGGCGTCGGCGTCCAGAAAGGCGGCCAGCACGCCATTGAGCAATTCCTCAATTGCGGCCACATCATCATCCGGCGGCGGCCCCTTTGCCCATGCAGCACGCGCCGGAACAAATGCACATACAACAAACAACAGCACCAGCAATATCCTCACCCATTCAAACTTCCATCCCCGCTGTGCCATTTTCTCCTCCTCCTCGGCGGCGCAACCCCTATGTTGCGTGGCGACTCGGACGCGCACGCGCGCGCCCGCCCACGAATGGGACATTGGCGCACAGCCACCGGTTGCATGCATAAGCAACGCAAAACGCGCTTGCCGCGGTAGTGGCTGGCAGAGCGGGGGGGTTATTTTTTCTATTGTATGGTTGGGTAGCGGGGCGAGTGTACCATGTCTATTGGCACGTGTCTAGCCCCCAATTCTTG
>DIAV01000213.1:0-9414 GCA_002415895.1 Anaerolineales bacterium UBA5069
CCGCCGCCGCCACCGCCGCCGTCAATCCTGCGCCAGGAGAGGCGAACCGTCGCGTCCTGCGCGCCGTCAAAGTACTCCAGGCGCAGCGGCACATTGCCGCCCGGCAGCCAGATGTCGCTCTCAAACGTGCGCGCCGATTGCTCGCGCCACTCGTCAATGATCAGGGCGTTGTTCACCCACAGGCGCGCGCCGTCATCCACAGTCACCGTAAAGCGATAGTTGCCTGTGGCAAAGTCCAGATTGCGCGTCCAGCGCACCGAGAAGTTGTCGGGCTGGATGACCCCGGGCGCGGGCGAATTCCATCCCCACGCAAAATTGATGTCGCTATCATCGCGCACAAGCGCCGGATCACCGGCCAGTTCGCGATTGTTGAAGTACTCGCCGCGCCACGCGTTGAAGGCAGGCGGGGGCTGCGTTCCGCTCAAGCGCTCCCAGCCAAAGCGCGCAGTCGCGCTGCCCGTCGCCTCAAAAAACTCAATCCGCACCAAATGGTGGCCCGTTGTCAGTGGTCTGTCAATGACAAAGGTGCGTTCGCTGCCCTCGCGCCACTCGTTCAGCACCTGCTGTTCGTCAATCCAGATGCGCATACCGTCATCGGTTGTCGCGGTAAAGCGATAGAGTCCCTCTTCGAGATAGAGATAGCGCGTCCAGCGCGCCGAAAAGAAGTCGGCGTTGATCACTGAATCCGGCGATCCCGTGCCCCAGCCAAAATTGATCTCTCGTTCTGTGCGCGTCAGCTTGGGGCTGCCCGCCAGATCAACATTATTGAAATAGACGCCAATCCAATAGGGATCAGAGACGGCAACGCGTACGAGGCCGTCTTGCGCCCGTGCGGGGGTTGCCGGCAGCGCAAAACCCGCCGCAACCACCATCAGCCCCATCAGCGCAAAGAACGCCCGCCGCACGCGTGCTGCGGTAAGAGGATATCGCATGAAAATGACTCCTTCACAACGAGAAAAAGTAAGTATATCGACAACGGATGGCTGAGAATTGAAAAGTCGCACACACCTGTGCGCGTATGACAATCAGCAACTATACAGCCGCCACAAAACGCAGCGCTGCGCCATCACCTTCAAGCAGCAGCGCATTGTCGCGCATACTCCAGCGCGTTGCAGCGGCCAGCGCAGCAAGATAGCGCGCCTCAAGCTCCATCTGCGGTGGGGGGCACGCCATGCGCGTGCTGGCGATGGCGCTGAATGCAATCGCAGCGCCTTCAATCTGCACACCGCCCATGTAGCGGTTGCAGCCCGAACGGCCGCTTGCACGCGCGCCGCCATGCCCCGCTGCCGTGTCACCTTCCGCAAGCAGTTGCAGCGTCACGCGGGCGCGCGCATCCGCTGCCGCAATCTGCTCGCCGCCAAGTGCAACGAGTCTCCATTCCGTGCCGTAAAGAGGGGATTCCATGCAGATACTCCACTGTTGGCGGCGCGCCAATCGAGTGCGCTTCATGATCTAGACGAATGAGAATATAGAATGTTCCCCAATACGCGTCGCAGGCGCACACCTGCGTTTGCTTGCTATGACGCGCTGCGCTCTCCAATTGTAGCAGAATGAACGTAGCCTATTCAGTCGCGCGCGCGGTGTTTGCCTGGTGATGCAAGGCGAGGCTTCCCATGTGGAAAGCCCCGCGATGTCTGCATCAGAAAATCTCTGCCGGCCTATTCGTCGGGGCGCCAGGCATCGCCACCGCCACCACCGCCCGTGCCACCGCCACCGCCACTTTGGCGGCTCCAACTGACCTGAATGGATGCGTTGCCCGTGTTCTCGTAGAACTCGACAGCGACAAGGTGCATGCCCGCGCCCACATTCCGGAAGGTGTTGGAGATATCCTTGGGACCATCGCTCCAGGCGTTAATCACAATGTGGCCGTCAAGCCAGACGCGCACGCCATCATCGGCACGCGCACGGAAAACCATATTGCCCGAAGCAAACTGGAAGTTACTGCGCCAGCGCGCCGAAAAATTATCCACCGGCAGCCCGGGCGCCGGAGCACCTGTACCCCAGTTGCGATTGAGCGGATAGTTGTCGGTTGGCTCAAAAGCGGCATAAGCGGGCGCCCCACCCAACCCCATGTTGCTCCAGTATGCCGCCCCCCAATTGTTGTTGCCCGGGGGCAGCTCTGCAAAGACCGGCGCCGGCGTGGGCGTCGGTGCAGGCGGCGTGGGTGTTGGCGGGACCACGGGCGGCGGGCCCACAGTCACAATGGGCAGCGCCGCAGCATTCCCCGACACTGCCACCAAATCACCAAAAATCCAGCCTGTTACAGCGGTGCATGCCACGCGCAGCCAACTGATGTCGGCATTGCGACCAATCGCCGGGCAGCTTTGGCCGCGCGTCGCGCTCCCCACCACCGGGTAGGCCGTGCTCGGCCCCGAGCGTACATTGGCTGCCGTGGCCAGCACCGTAACGGATGTGCCGAAGACAGGCGTGGGCGTAGGTGCAGGCGCGGGAGCGCCAACCGAGACGATGCTATCCACCAAAATGAGCGGGACGGCGCTGGCGTTCTGGCCAGGGACAACGATTCCCCACACGCGCACGCGCACGCCATCGCGGTTGAATTGCTCAATCTGGCGATCAACGCCGGGCGTCATCGCCACAAGGCCATAAACTGCGCTGTCCCCATCCGCAACAAGGAATGTGCCAAAGGGTTGACCAACAGCCGTGCGCAAAACCCCTTGCAGGCCGAAAACTTCATTGCTCGTCGTAATCAGCGCCGGGCTTACGCCCGTAGCCGGCTCCTGGCCCAGCGCCCGCTGCGGCGCTGCCAGCACAAACAGGCCAATGAGCACCAGCGGCAGCAGCACCAGGCCGAAGCTGCGCAGCGGTCGCCCCCCGGTTGCCGCCACCTTTGGAATGGTATTCTTCATCGTAATTCGCTCCCGCGCCGCATGTGGACCACGGCGCACAAAGTCAGGTCGGGCAGCCATCGCGATGGCTGCCCGACCTGCTGTGGCTTCAACGCAGTTATTTGCAGATATCGTTCAGCAAAAGCCCGCGTGCCCAGATGACAGGCATGAATATGGCATCCGCCTCTGGCTGCGGCGCGGGTTCAAAGGTCTGGTTCAACGCCGGGTAGAGCGCAAAGTGATTGGCGCGCACGCGGAAGCTGGCACTCTGCATTTCACCGCCCACGGGCGTAATTGCATCCCGCATACGGAAGTTCACGCTGGAGCGCTGGTCACCCCCGCCCGTGGTTACAGCCCAGCAACCCAGCGAGAATTTCGCGCTGGATTGGGCCAGAACGGCCGCCGATGTCCACAGTACGCCAAAGACCACAAGCAATGCCACCACCGCGTTTAACAGCCAGCGGCGCGCACCTGTTTTTTGCATCATGTTCGATCCCCTTTCTGTGGAGAGTTGCTGAATGACTGCACTACGGCAAATCCAGCACAGAGAAAGAGAAGTTGCAGAGCTTGCGGTTGCCATCACGGTCGAACATGACCACAATGAGCCGATCGTTCGAACTGGTGGTGGAGACAGTCAGCGCGCGATCACAGGAGTTGGCGTTGGTGTAGATGGGTGTCACGTTGGTGACGTAGTCGCTGAAGTTGTAGCGTTCGCCAATGTCAATATTGAACGCGGGACCGCCATCAAAATTGTTAATGATGCTGGACGTGAACTTGACGCCATTGCGTTTGCTGCCGTCGGCATTGACCACGCCGTAGGATCGGAACATGGTGGCCGTGCGCGCGGTCTCGGCATACATGGCATAGGGCACAAAGCGCAGCGGCTGGCGCGGCGTCATCTCGGCATCATTGCCCACCTGCACGCCGATGTACAGCTGCTGTGTAAAGAGATTGGGGTCAAGCGGACCAATTTCGGCAGAGAAGAAACCTTCGGCCACCACCACGTTGATCTGCTGCTGGTAGACCATTGTGGTGTTGTCCTGATACAACTTGAAGATCATGCTTTTGGTGCCGCTGGGCTGCTGCACTCCAGCCGGCGTGAGCAGTACGCCCTGATATTGAATGATGCGTGCCGCCGCGTTGGGCGCATCGACGACATCAATGCTCGATTCGCTCACCTGCCACGCGCCGTCGGGTCCAACGGCCGTGGGCGTATCCTGCGCCCAGGCGCGTGCGCCCAGGAAGATGGCGGAGACCACAACCGCGCCAATCAGCGCGCCTGCGGCCATGTTCACGGTCCTGCGCAAAAGTCGCTGCATACTGCCCCCATTCTTGTCATTGAAGTTGGTCACAAGGTCATTCCGAACGATTTCACTGTGCGTGAGTGACGTTGCCGTCCAAATTTGCACCCGCGCGCCGATTCGCACCGGCGCTGAGGATTGCTGTTGCGGTGCGCAGGCTACTTTACCACAGGTTGCAGGCGCGACAATAGACGCCGTGCGCGCATTTTGAGGCGGAATGGAGCCGGCTGCAATTGGCCGTGCAGCCCAAAGTGCTGTCGCAGGTCTGCACTGGGTTTCGCCACGATAGGGTGACGGCAACCACCTGTTACGCAATCGCGCCGGTTGCCGCTGTACTGCGCGCATGCACGCGGCAAAGCGCGCTCCCCGGCTGCGCCAGATTGCGGCATGGCGAGCCATCGCGCGTGTGCGCAATACAGTGCGTGCGCGTTGCAGCGCCCGCGGCCACGGGTGCAGACGCCTGCGCATCGGCCACACGTCGCAGCAGGTGAAACTCGCTGTTGAAGTACGCTGTAATCGTCTCAGGGTCCGGGGCCAGGCCGACGTCGGTAATGACGCCCATGGTGACCTTGTTGTTGTACGAGTAGATGCTGATGCCCATGCTGAGGCGGCCCGATTGCGGCACCCAGAAGAGGATATTGTTCACCAGGCTGCCCGCAATGTAGAGCGGTGTGCGCGGGCCTACCACGTTCGTAAAAACGGTTGTGGCTTTGGAGGCGAAGAATTCCACAATCAGCTCTTCCACCTTGCGCGGTGTCATGCCCACAATGGAAAGCAGCCCGTAATAGAAGATGGCCTCGTTGGAGCGTTTGAGGCTATCCATGCGCTGCTTGACGGCTAACAAGCGCTCCAGAGGGTCCGCAAGGGTAATCGGCATGGGCAGGAAAACCATGCCGAATACGTTGCCAAGATCCATGGCGCGGGACGGCTCGCGCAAGTCCACGGGAATAATCGCGCGGATATCGGCGTCGGCGGCATCAGCGCGGCGGCCGAGCATGTAGCGACGCAGTGCGCCCGTCATCGCAGCAACGAGCACGTCATTGATCTTGCAGCCAAGCGCGTGGGCAATGCGCTTGGTTTCGTCGGTGGGCACAGCGTCTGTCCACGCCACACGCTTGCTCACGCCCAGCTTGCCCTTAACGGGCGTCACAGGATCATTGCCCTGCACAAGCGCGCGGCCAACCACGGCCGCGTTGCGCGTGGCAATGCGCCGCGCCGTTTGCGTCACTTCCAGCAGGCGCGAGGGGTGGAGTACGTTCTCCAGGCTTTCGCGCCAGACACTGTCCACCGTAGACTGCGCGCCGTGGTAAAAGCCTGAAAGCAACCCTGCAATGCTTACGTTGGCGCTACGGCTGCGGGGCGCGGCCACTGGCGGCTTGTGCGTGGGCGCATCGGGCGCATCGTCGAAAAGTGCACTCGTCACGGCCACAAGCGCGGTGCCGTCACCAATACAATGATGGATGCGCATGACAATCGCGCTGCCGCCCTCCACGTTGTCCACCACATGCACCTGCCACAGCGGCTTGCCAAAATCCAGCGGCGTGCTTGCAAGGTCGGAGAGCAGTGTGGTGAACTGGAGTCGATCGCCAGGCTCCGGCAGCGCAATGTGATGCACATGCGCGTCCAGCGTAAAGTTGGGGTCATCCTCCCAGGTGGGGCGGCCGACGCCCAGGCTGCTTTCGGCAACGCGCTGGCGAAAGCGGCGAAACTGGAGCAACCGCGCGCCGTAGACATCGCGCACGCGCGCAAAATCCACCGTGCCCTCGAGCAGAATTGCGGCGGTGATCATCATCAGGTTGGTGGGATGCTCCATGTGCAGCCATGCTGCATCCACCGGCGAAAGGGGTGTCGTTTCTGCGCTCATGGTCCTCGTGCTTGATCAAATCAGCCCACATTGAGAGGATGCAGCGGCTAATGGGGTAGGCTCTACAAACGGTGGCACAAATCGCGCGCTGCGCCAGGGGCAGCAGCACCCAGCGTAGGCAGTAATGGCATACAGAAACGTGCAATCCAGAATACAGAGTGGGCTTTCAGGATACAAGAAGGCGACCAAAGCCACAAACCGCCTTTGAACCAGGCGCACAATGCAAATAGCCCACTCCATCACGGAGTGAGCTACAGCGTGGAACTTGAGGTGTCCCAGGAGGAAGTGCTGTGTTGCGTGTGGTACAAGAGGTAGAACTTCAGTGCGGGTACTCGCTCCCCAGTTCGTCCCCACACGCTTGCCATGATAGCGGCCCATTGTTAATGGCGCAGGTCCGTTGAGTAAACAAGTGGTTAAAGGTGATTACTGTGGCTCCAGCGAATCTTCCACCTGTGCGTTCACAGCGCGCACAAGCGCGCCGCTGGCCACAAGCCGCCGCACAGCTTCCATGGAAGGGTATAGAACCGTATCCGCTTCGAAGAAGGGAACCTCGCGGCGGATCAGCGCATAAGCGGGCGCAGTGCCTGCCCCCATGTGCGCATGCGCGCCCAACTGCTTGCGGCGGAAGTCAATCCCCTGCGCCGCGGCCATAAGTTCAATCGCTAGAATACGCTCCACATTGTCGTTAATCTGGCGCAGCTTGAGCCCTGCCGTCACACCCATNNACATGATCCTCCACGTTGGCAGAGGTGGGAATCGTGTCCACACTGGCAGGGTGCGCCAGCACCTTGTTCTCCGTGGCCAGGGCCGCCGCCGTGTACTGCGTAATCATGAAGCCCGAATTGAGGCCGCCGAATTCAGTCAGGAAGGCGGGCAGTGTGTGGGCGTTGCTCGCCTCGTCCGTCAGGCGCATGGTGCGCCGTTCGGAGATGTTGCCCAGTTCGGTCATTGCCATTGCCAGATAATCCATGGCAATCGCCAGCGGCTCGCCGTGGAAGTTGCCGCCCGAGAGCACGGTGATCTCGCCCAGTGCACCGTCGGCTGTCTCCTCAATAAACAGGAGCGGGTTGTCGGTCACGGCGTTGAGTTCAATTTCCATGGCCCAGCGCGCGTAGGCAATCGCATCGCGCACAGCCCCATGCACCTGTGGAATACAGCGCAACGTGTAGGCGTCCTGCACGTTCGTGGGGTCGGCGTGGCGGGTGAAGTCGCTGCCCGCCAACAGGGCGCGCAGATAGGCGGCACAGTTGATCTGCCGCGGGAAGGGGCGCAGATTGTGGATGCGCGCGTCAAAAGCCAGCGATGTGCCGTGCAGCGCCTCAAGGCTCAGGCAGCCCGCAATGTCGGCAACGCGGCTTAACATGCGCGCGCGGTGGCTCTCCAGCGTGCCCAGTGCCGTCATCACCGATGTGCCGTTGGTGAGTGCGAGCCCCTCCTTGGCGGCCAGCGTTGCAGGCGCAAGGCCCACGCCGTGGAGTGCATCGCCACCTGCGCGCAGTGCGCCGTCGACACGTGCCTCGCCCATGCCAATCAGCACGAGCGCCATATGCGCCAGCGGGGCGAGGTCACCGCTGGCCCCCAGCGATCCCTTCTCGGGGATGACGGGGTGCACACCGCAATTAAGCAGTTCGATCAACAGATCAAGCGTGGCTGGGCGAATCCCCGAGACGCCGTATGCAAGCGTGTTGGCGCGGATGAGCATGATGGCGCGCGTTGTGGCCTCATCGTAGGGATTGCCCACGCCCACCGCGTGGCTCATGACGATGTTGCGCTGCAGTTGCACCACCTGCTCGGCGGGAATAATGCGGTCCTTGAACGCGCCAAAGCCCGTGGTAATGCCATAGGCGACGGTGCCGCGTTCAATCAGCGCCTGCACGGCGTCGGCGGCGCGCTGGACACGTGGGCGCGCGTCTTCGGCCAGTGCGACGCGTGGCGCGTTGGCGCCGCCATGCGCGACAGCCATCACCTGCGCAGGTGTCAGGCTTGCGCCATCCAGCAGAATCGGTTCCATAGGGGATCTCGGTGGTGGGTAATTGATGTGTGCGGGTGCGTGGCTACGCCACAATGCGGCCATGCTTGACCACCATGGCAACGGGGTTAATGCCCAGCCAATAGGGGAGCAGGCGATAATCAGCAAGGTCCAGCATGAGCAAATCAGCCTCCTTGCCCACATCCAGCGAGCCGACGCGACCGGCAATGCCCAGCGCCGCTGCCGCGTTGATGGTGCATGCGTTGAGCGCCTGCGCGGGCGTCATACCATAGTGACGGCAGGCAAGCGCCATGACAAACGGCAGCGAAAAACAGGGCGCCGACCCGGGGTTGAAGTCTGTAGCCAGCGCAACCGCCCCGCCGGCTGCAATCCACGCCTGCGCATCGGCATACTGCGTAGCCCCCATGTGGAAGTTGACCGCCGGAAGCAACACAGCCACCGTGTTGGAGGCGGCTAATTGCGCGCGTTCGTCCGCCGGCGTAACGTCAAGGTGATCGGCCGAGATTGCGCCCATCTCCAGCGCCAGCGCGGCCCCGCCCAGTGTATGGAACTGATCCACATGCAGTTTGGGCGTCATGCCCTGGCTGCGCCCTGCCGCCAGCACGGCACGGCTTTGCGCCACATCAAAGGCGCCCGTCTCGCAAAAGACATCGCAGAAGAGCGCCCCGTGCTGCGCAGCAATGGATGATGTGGCATACCAGGCCGCCGCTGCAGGGATCAGCGCCTGCGTCACCATCTGCACATAGCCGTTGGCGTCGCCGGCAAATTCGGGTGGCACAGCATGGGCCGCCAACAACGTAGGCAGCAGCGTGCAGGCGTGGCTCTGCGCCAGCGCCGCGATCACAGCCAGGTGTGAAAGTTCGCTCTCCAGCGAGAGTCCATAGCCAGTCTTGATCTCAACCGTGGTTGTGCCCAGCCCCAGCATCGCATCGAGACGGGCGCGCCCATCGGCCAGCAAATGCAGGGCGGTTGCCGCGCGCGTGGCGCGCACTGTGCTCAGGATGCCGCCCCCCGCCGCGAGAATGTCCAGATAGGGGACACCGCGCAGCTTCTGCTCCCATTCGGCGGCGCGCGCACCGGCAAATATGAGGTGCGTATGACAATCCACAAAGCCCGGGCACAGAACGCGCCCAGTCGCGTCGATGGCTTCGTGCGCAGGATAAGCGGCGCGCAGTTCGGCGCTGGGGCCAACGGCGACAATGTGGCCGTCGCTTACCGCCACAGCGCCATCGAGGATAACGCCTATATCTCCCAGCGCGTCACCGCGGCGCGGGCTTGCGCCGGCGCATGTGACAACCTGTGCAGCGCTGTGGAAAAGGAGATCGGCACGTGGCATAAATCCATCTCAATGCAGTGTTGTATACGGAAACAGCGGGAGCATCGGGTCTCTTGCACGCAGCGCCCCGCCCCTCG
>DIAV01000213.1:9564-12414 GCA_002415895.1 Anaerolineales bacterium UBA5069
GGCGCGATCCAGGCGAATTGCCATTGTGGATGGTGTGGTGGCCTTCTATGCCCACATCAACAAGACCGCGCTCAACCAATCGCCCATAAAGTCTGCGTCCCCAGTCGAATTCTGCGCCACGCGCCACGCGCAACTGCAGCAGCGCCGTGAGCATTTTTTGATAGAGCGCAGCATGTGCAGAATCCTGAATCGGATAGCTGCGGTCGATCAAAAGCGAATCAAAGTCCTCGATGACAATCCAGCCGCCGGGTTTGAGTGCCGCCACCATTCGCGTCAGTGCCTCCAGTCGAGTGGGCACATGAATCAGAACCAGGCGCGCGTGAATCAGGTCAAACGTCTCGGCGGGTAACATGTCTGTGCCAATGTCGTGTTGCTGGATTTCGACGGTAGAGAGCTTCAATGCAGCCAGGGCATCCAGGAAGCGCGGATTAATGTCCGTCACCAAAACATGTCCCGTCGGGCCCACCTGTTGCGCAAGCCACCGTGCAATCGAACCGCTGCCGGCGCCTACCTCGAGGCAGTTCCAGCCCGCACCTACACCAGTGGCCTCTAAATGGCGCACCGAGGCAGCATCATAAAGCAGTTCCAGGCTGTCAAATCGCTGGTGGGTTTGGGGCGCGGCATTGTCGAAAATATACGTGCTCATGATCCATCTCCTCGCATGGTGCTTTCAAGCGCAGCCCAACTCTCTTCGGGAGATTGACCAATCGAATACGACAGTGCGGCCCATGGGGCGCAAAAGCAACGTCTCAACGCAAAGTTGCAGAGGTGCGCAAAGACAACAACTCGACAGTTTCTGCGCAGTTGCGGTTCTTTGCGCTCCTTTGCAACTTTGCGCTGCAATTACATTTTCTTGTTCTTCTTATCTCCAACCACAGCCGCGATGACGGCGTCCATCGCCTCTTTGCTCTCGACGATGTTGCGGTCATCGCTCGCGTGGGTCTCTGCCGGTTGTGCGTCCTCAGCCACCACCGACGCTACGCCATCCACCACAATACCGCGCTGCGCCATGTCCCACGCCGAGAATTCCGCCAGGTCTCCTGCCACCCGCTGCATGACAAAGGCCACCAGCGCCAGGTCATCCACCAGCCCAAAGCCGGCCAGGATATCGGGCACAAAGTCGAAAGGCATCACGAAATAGAGCAGCGCGGCAGCAATGGCACCCATAGTGGCCCAGGGCACTTCGCGATAGTCACGCCGAGCATAGGCGCGCAACATACGCCCCATGAGGCGAATGGGGGCGAGGGTTGCCGCCACAATGCCGCCTCGGCCCTGCGCTTTGGCAGCATAGCGCGAGGCGTCGCCCGCCAGCGCCTGCATCTTCTCGGGGTCGGCCAGCGTTTGTTGGGCAGTGCGGCTAAGGCCGCGCAGAATGGTTGCCAGCGCCGTTACTCGCAATAGTGATTTCAATCTTGTTCAGTCCTTTCGTGATCGCCTCATTACGCATCAGGCCGGCGACCCTGGCTGCTCTTGCAGCATGGGAATATCGATGGCGTGCGCTTGCGCAAACGCAATTGCTTCGGGATAACCGGCGTCGGCGTGGCGCACCACGCCCATTCCCGGATCACTTGTCAACACACGTTGCAAACGCTGCGCAGCCTCCGGCGTTCCATCCGCAACAATCACCTGTCCGGCATGGATGCTGTAGCCAATGCCCACGCCGCCGCCGTGATGGATGCTGACCCACGTGGCCCCGTTGACGCCGTTGATCATGGCATTGAGCAGCGGCCAGTCGGCAATCGCGTCGGAGCCGTCGCGCATGGCTTCAGTTTCGCGATTGGGGCTGGCCACAGAGCCTGCATCCAAATGGTCGCGCCCAATCACAATTGGCGCCTTGACTGCGCCCGAGGCCACCAGTTCGTTCAGGCGCAGCCCGGCGCGTGCGCGCTCGCCATATCCCAGCCAGCAAATGCGCGCCGGCAACCCCTGGAAGGCGATCTGCTCCTGCGCCATGCGCAGCCAGCGCAGCAGGTGCTCATTTTCGGGGAAAAGTTCCATCATGGCGCGGTCGGTCGTGAAGATATCTTCGGGGTCACCCGATAGCGCCACCCAGCGGAAGGGACCCTTGCCCTCGCAGAAGAGGGGGCGGATGTAGGCGGGCACAAAGCCCGGATAGTTGAAGGCTTCTTTCAGCCCGTTGTCAAAGGCGCGCTGGCGCAGGTTGTTGCCGTAATCAAAGACAACTGCACCTTGCGCCTGCCAATCGAGCATGGCCTGCACATGCGCGGTCATGGAGTCGGTGGCGCGCTGCAAATAGCCCTGCGGGTCGCTCACGCGCAGTTCTGCGGCCTCGGCAATACTCATGCCTGCGGGAATGTAGCCGTACATCGGATCATGCGCGGAGGTCTGATCGGTCACCACATCGGGGCGCACGCCGCGCGCCACCAGTTCGGGCAGCACGACGGCGGCGTTTGCCACCAGCGCGACGGAAAGGGGCGTCTGCGCCGCACGCGCCTCTTCCACCCACGTCATGGCTTCCTCAAGGTCGGCGGTGACGCGGTCGACCTGGCGCAGCGCCAGCCGCCGCTCGGCGCGCCACGGGTCCACCTCCACGCACAGGGCCACACCCTCGTTCATGGTCACGGCCAAAGGTTGCGCGCCGCCCATCTCGCCCAGCCCGGCGGTGAGCACGAACTTGCCCTTGAGCGTCCCCCAGCCCTCCTGGCGCGCCAGCGCACCCAGCGTCTCGTAGGTGCCCTGCAAAATGCCCTGCGTGCCAATGTAAATCCAGGAACCGGCCGTCATCTGGCCATACATGATCAGCCCCTCCTGCTCCCAGCGGTCAAAGTTGGCCTGGGTGGCCCAGTGGGGCACGATGTTGGAGTTGGCCAGCAGCACGCGCGGGGCATC
>DIAV01000213.1:12601-24993 GCA_002415895.1 Anaerolineales bacterium UBA5069
GGCTCAAGGCGGCGCAATGCGGCGAGGATGGCATCGAGCGCCTCCCATGAGCGCGCCGCCTTGCCGCGCCCGCCGTAGACAATCAGGTTGTCGGGGTCGAATGCCACCTCGGGATCCAGATTATTCTGGATCATGCGGTAGGCGGCCTCGATGAGCCAGTTNNATCATTGGGAAGGAGGGTGATAGGTCAAGAAGATGACAGGTTTAGAGTCCGAATGCAGCGCGCCGCTGCGGATTCACACAATGCCTTGCACAGCCCATGCGCGCATTGCCAGCACAATGGATCCATCGGCCTGGCGTGGCAGATGCTGCGCAAGATAGTCACGAATTGCCTCGCGCTCGGCGGGCGGACGGGTATAAAGATATGCGGGCGAAGGAAAGCGCCCACCAGCCACAAAGGGTTGCCAGTAATCATCAAAATCGGCAAAGTGCGCCTCGGCCTCAATTGCGGCTGACGCCACATTGCTGAAGCCGTTCTCCGCAAACAAGGCATGCAGCGCATTGGGCCGGCAGAGCGGAAAACGGGGACCTTCGTCGGCCGCGCGCGCCGCCTCATTCACAGCAATCGCCGCATCCCAAAAGTAGCGCAGCCACTCCATGCGCTCGGCATAGTCCCACACGTAGAGGGCAACGCGTGCGCCGGGCGCTGCCACACGCCGCACTTCGGCCAGTGCGGCCACGGGGTCGGGCAGAAAGTTGAAGACAAGGCCGGAGACCACGCCATCATATGCATGATCATCCGCCGGGATTGCAGTGGCCGTACCCACTGCAAAGCGCACGCGCGCATCATTCAGAAGTTGCCCGGCGTAATCCACAAAGGCAGGCGCAGGGTCTACGCCAAAAACCTCGGCGGGGGCGCAACAGTCGACAAGCGCGCCGCAGAGCGCACCGGAGCCACAGCCAACATCCACCCAGCGCAGGCCGGCAGGCGGCGCCAGCCAGCGCAGAAACTCGGCCGCGACAAGGCGGCTCCAGCGCCCCATATACTGCTCATAGAGTGCGCCACCCGCCCACGCCTCGCCCGCAAGAGTTGCCATGTTCCACTCCCTTGAACGAACACGATGGCCGTCGGGGGCGCCCACGCCTCAAACAATGATCCCCATCTCGCAATCCCGCTGCTACTGGCTCCACGCGGTCGGCTCGCGGTCCCAGCGATGGGCACGCAGCGCTTCGTGCAGCGCCGCGGGCAGCGGGCCGGCATTGCTCGTGGCGATGTTCTCGCGCACGTGCTTCGCCTTGCGCATACCGGGAATAATCGTGCTCACCGTCGGTTCGTTGAGGATGAAGCGCATGGCCATCTGCGCCATATTCATGTCCGCGGGGATGAGCGGGCGCAGTGCCTCGGCGCGGTCAACGCTGGCGTTGAGGTTCTCGGGCACAAAGTAGGTGTTGCGCCAGTCGCCCGCGGGCCAGGTGGATTGCTTGGTGAGGGTGCCCGTCAACGTGCCCTCGTCATAGGGCACGCGTGCGATCACGGCGACGTCGTGCGCGCGGCACGCGGGGAAGAGTGCATCTTCCGGATTCTGGTCAAAGATATTGTAGATCACCTGCACGGCGTCAATCAGCCCGCTGTTGACGGCTTCCACGCCATTCCACGGCTCCCAGCGGTTGATGCTGATGCCAATGGCGCTGAAGAGCCCCTGGCGGCGCAGGTCATCCACCTTGCTCGCCCAGCGATCGTCGTGCGTCCACGAGTCTTCCCACGTGTGAAACTGGAAGAGGTCAAACGAATCGAGGCCGGCGTTGCGCAGGCTCCACTCCACATACTGCTCAATGTGATCGGGCGGAAAGCAATCATCCAGCGTAAAGGCGCGGCGGCTGGGCCACTTGAAGTTCTTGGGCGGCAGCTTGGTGGCCGTATAGAGGCGCGTATTGGGGTTGGCACGCACAAGGCGACCCAGCAGCCCCTCGCTGTGGCCCGCCCCATACCCCCATGCGGTGTCAAAGAAGTTGCAGCCCAGATCAACCGACAGTTGCAGCGACGCGAGCGACTCATCATCTTCGGAGCCGGACCAGCCACCCATGCCCCACATGCCGTAGCCAACCTCGCTCACGTTCCAGCCCATACGACCAAAGCGTCGATAATTCACCACGCGCCTCCTCTATGCGATGCTTCCGGGGGATATCGGCTTGCGGGTTGTTGCATCGCAGCACCGCGTTCGGTTACGATGGAATCCGTTCATTCTAGCACAGCCACGGCCCTGGCACGAGGGTCGACGCCACGGTATGGCGGGGGCAGGCTCCAATGAACAATCACCCCGACCGCGCAAACCCCGCACGCGCACACATGGAGGGCATTTGATGGGCAAAAAGCATGCAAATGAGGCTAATGTAGACTGGCAGTCAATCAGCATGAAGCAGTACCGCGTTGAGCCCGACACCAAAGTCAAGCTCGACAATTGGGACCCCAACGACAAGAGCCAGTTCGACATTAGCAAGGACGACGCCGCGCCACTGCTGGCAGCCATGAATACGCGCCTGGAAGAGCTGCAGGAATTGCTCTATGCCGAGGGCAAACACAAGGTGCTGGTTGTGCTGCAGGCGCTGGACACGGGCGGCAAGGATGGCACAATTCGCCACGTCTTTGAGGGTGTCAATCCCGCCGGTGTCACGGTTGCCCCCTTTGGCGTGCCCACGGCTGAAGAGCTGGCGCACGATTACCTCTGGCGCGTGCACAAACGCACCCCCGGCCGCGGGCAAATGGTCATCTTCAACCGCAGCCACTACGAGGATGTGCTGGTTGTGCGTGTGGAGGGGCTTGTCCCCGAAAAGGTGTGGAAGCGGCGCTACGCGCAGATCAACGAGTTTGAGCAGATGCTGGCCGAAGAGGGCACAACCATCGTCAAGTTCTACCTGCACATCGATCTGGATGAGCAGAAGCAGCGCTTGCAGGAGCGTCTCGATGACCCCAGCAAGCAGTGGAAATTTGCGATTGGCGATTTGGCCACGCGCGCCAAGTGGCCTGCCTACATCGATGCGTACGAGGCTGTGCTCAGCAAGACAAGCACAACCTATGCGCCGTGGTATGTCGTCCCCGCCAACCGCAAGTGGTATCGCAACCTGGTCATCTCCAAGGTGCTCATCGACACACTGGAGCGCCTTGAGATGAGCTACCCCGCACCCGAAGAGGGACTCGACAAGGTTGTCATCGTCTAAATTGAAGCCGCAGCAAAAGCTGCACGACTTGACGCAAGGACGCGCCATTTAGTTGACTCACGTCAACAAAGCGAGCCATCTCCCTATGACATGGAACCCTGTTCTCTTTGTGATGATTGACGGCCTGCGCCCCGATGTACGCGCCGCCGCAACGCTGCCTGCGCTGGATGGCCTGATCGCGCGCGGGGCGTCCACGCTCAGGGCGCAATCCACCATGCCGTCGATCACGCTGCCCTGCCACATGACGATCTTCCACAGCGTGCCCCCTGCGCGCCACGGCATTACCTCAAACAACTGGCAACCCATGGCGCGCCCCCTGCCCGGGCTGATTGAGCAGGCCAAGGCGCATGACAAGCGCAGCATTGCCATCTACAACTGGGAGCCGCTGCGCGACCTGAGCCGCCCCGAGATTCTCGAGTTCGCCTGGTGTCGCAATGCCATCTACCAGGCCGACGGTGACGACATTTTGACGGATGCTGTGCTGCAATACCTGCCCAACCTGCAGCCCGACTTTGCCTTCATCTACCTGGGCACAGTCGACACGGCGGGCCACTACTACGGCTGGATGAGCGACGGCTATCTGCGCCAGGCAGAACGCGTTGATGGCTGCCTTGCGCGCATTCTGGCCGCGCTGCCGCCGTCGGCGCATGTGCTGGTGCACGCTGACCACGGCGGCCACGACCGTTCCCATGGCACCGACATGCCCGAAGATATGACAATACCGTGGGTGGTGGCGGGGCCGCGCATCAAGCAGGGACACGTCATCACGCGCGCGGTGTCGCTGCTTGACACTGCGCCCACGCTGGCAGCCCTGCTCGACATGCCGCCCCACAAGGAGTGGGAGGGTACAGCCGTAACGGAAGCATTCGTGCAGGTCACGCCGGAGACGTGACCTGCAACGAGGACGGCGGTGCGTCTTGCGCGCACCGCCATCCTCGTTGTTGACAACTATTCACTAGGGGAAGCAGCCTGCGCCTAACCCAGCAGTTCGTTCTCGGCCTGCGTAATCGCGAAATCCATAATCTGCAGCGCCTCATCCACCTCGTCGCGCGTGACCACCAGCGGCGGAATCACACGCATGGCGTTGTAGCCGCAGCCCATGAGCAGCAGCCCATGCTCAAAGGCAATTTCCTCCACGCGGTTGCGCAGTTCCGGCGCAACTTCCTTGGTAGCCTTATCCTTCACAAACTCCACGCCAATCATCAAGCCAATGCCGCGCACCTCGCCCATGCTGGGGTGCCCTTCAGCCATGAGCTTGAGCTGCGCCAGCATATAATTACCCTGCTCTTCGGCATTGCGCAGGCCGCCGTTTTCCAACACCTCAATCGTGGCCAGCGCAGCGGCGCAAGCCAGCGGGTTGCCGCCATAGGTGTTGCCATGCGCGCCCACGGGCATGGTCATCACACTCTGCTTGCCCACAAAGCCGCCCAGCGGCATACCGCTGGCAATGCCCTTGGCTGTGCAAATGATATCCGGCTCCACACCGTAGTGCTCAATCGCCCACCAGCGCCCCGTGCGCCCCATGCCCGTCTGCACCTCATCGGCAATCAGCAAAATCCCGTGCTTGTCGCAGAGCTCGCGCAGACGCGGGAAGAAGTGCGGCGGCGGCACCACATAGCCCCCCTCGCCCTGAATCGGCTCAACAAGGATACCTGCCACATCGTTGGGCGGGGCAACCGTCTTGAAGATAACCTGCTCAATGTAGGTAACAACGGTGTCGCCATAGTCGCCGTCACCCGGCTGCATGGCCAGGAGTTGCCTGTAGGGATTGGGGAAGGGCACATGCGTCACATCGCTGGAGGTGGCAAAGCCGCGCCGCTGCGCGACCTTGCTGGCGGTGAAACTCAGTGAACCCTGCGTGCGCCCGTGAAAGCCGCCGAGAAAACCAATGAAACGCGGCCGCCCTGTGTGATAACGGGCCGCCTTGATGGCACCCTCCACCGCCTCCGTGCCCGAGTTGCCCAGGAAGGTGTAGGCAGGCTCATCAAAGGGGGCAATTTCGTCCATGCGCTCGCTCAACTCCACCCATTTCTCATGGTAGAAGTCCGACGAAATGTGCATGAACTTCTCAGCCTGCTTCTGGATGGCGCTCACAACATGGGGGTGGCTGTGGCCCGTGGAGTTGACGGCAATGCCCGCCACGAAATCGAGATAACGGTTGCCATCCACATCATAGACTTCTGTGCCACGGCCATGGTCCATGACGAAATCTGCCACACGCCCATAGGCGGGCGAAACGACTTTGCGATCACGCTCGAGAATGGCACGTGCTTTGGGACCAGGTACATTGAGGCGGGTAATTTCGCGGGACATCATCTTTCACCTCGGTTCAATTGAGTCGGCTGGCTGCGAAAATCGAAATGCTCAAGTGTGCGCGCACAACAGGCGCAATGCGTGTGAACGAAATAGATGCATTTTCGTGTAATTCTGTTTCTACGGTCCCAGCAAGGCCGGCGCTTGCGCTCTGCGTTGGCTAGCGCGCGCCTAGTTCTCTTGAGATACGTGCGGCCGCGGCCTGCGTGCACGCCACGGCATGGGTAAGCGCCTCACCCACCAGCCGGCTGCCCGGGCCGCCAATGCTGACCGCCGCCACGACGTCGCCTGCGTGGTCCACAACAGGCGCGGCCACGGCTACAAAGCCCGCCTCAAGCTCATCCTCAGTAATCGCAACGCCTGCTGCGCGTAGGGGGCCAAGCTGCTCGCGCAGTGCCACGCGGGAGACAACGGTACGCGGGGCCAGGCGCTGCAGCGGGGCGGCCAGCGCCAGTGCCAATGCTTCAGGTTCGAGATGGGCGAGCAGAAGCTTGCCCGTCGCGGTGGCGTGCGCAGGCAAGCGCGCGCCCACATCCTGGGACATACCCAGCAAATGGCGGCTGGAGACCTCATCCAGAATCACGACCTCGCTCCCGGCGAGCACCTCAAGCGTGGTGGATTCGCCCGTTTGCTGGGCCAATGCCTCGAGCATGCGCCGGCTCACCGTGCGCAGATCATTGGAACGCATGGCGCAGCCACCCAGCACAATCAGCGTTGGCCCCAGACGGTAGCCCCCCGTGCGCGCGCTGCGCACGATGAAGCCTTCGCTCTCCAGTGCTGCAAGCAGCCGGTGCACTGTGGCCTTATTCAGCCCCGTATATTGCGCCAGATCGCCCAGATTCCACTCGGGCTGGGCATCGCTAAAGCACTTGAGCAACATGAGCGCACGCGAAACACTCTGCGCGCCGGGATATGCGCCGTTGCCACCCTCGACGTTGCCGGGCACTTCAAGCGCGGTTGTAACACTCTCAATTGGGCTCACAATGAGCCTGCTCTCTGCACTCGCCAATGTGGTTTCATATTGTGAAACGATTGTACATCATGTGAAACAATCGCGCAAGTGCGCAAAATGGGCGTCTGTTGTAGGTCACGTCTCCGGCGTGACGCCGTTGCTGTGGGTGGCTGCTACAACCTTGTCACGCCGGAGACGTGACCTACAACCGGGTCACGCCGGAGACGTGACCTACGAGCACCACACCGCGGCGCGGCCCGTCGGCCGTGACGATTGCATCCCAACACGCCGCACGAACACCCTCACTCACGATCGACTCGGCAAAAACAAGCAGCGATTGGGGTATTCGCCCCCCAATCGCTGCTGTCGTTGCGTACGACCTCTTCAGTTTTGGAATGCGCTTCCTTACGCGCCGCCTTCCGGTGCGACCATGGGAGCGGGCCAGGCTGGATCCAGAAAACGTTGAATCTCGATGAGATAGCCGTTGGGATCGCGCACAATGCAGTGATAGATATTGAAATCAGGGTGAAGCGTCGGCGGCTTTTCCAGTGCAACGCCCTGGGCAGTCAACCGCTGCGCCCATCCGTCCACATCATCGGTCACAAGCGTCAGGATCACGCCCTGCGTGCGGCGGCCATCATCCTGCAGCAACGCACCGCGCCGGCAGAAGCCCACGAAGGCGTCGCGCGCCACCTGGTAAATCCGGCAGACACCTTGATCCAGCACCAGCCGCAGTTGCAGCACGTCTTCATAGAAGGCCGCCGTAGCCGGCAGATCGGCCGTGTAGAGAAACGTCACTTGCTGGTCAAATAAAGCGGAGGCCATAGCACGTCCTACTCGTCGTCACCATCCGCGGCCTCGGCATCATCTGCCGCCTCCGCCGCCACCCAGTCTGCGTCGCCGTGTGCCGCGCCCTGAGACTGGGCGGTCGAGAGGTCTGCAACATACATGGCTGCCCCGATAATGCCCGCCTCATTGAGCAATTGCGCAGGCACAATGCGCGCGCGCGTCTTAAGGAAATGCATGAACTTGTCGTACTTTTTACTCACGCCGCCGCCCACAATAAACACGTCCGGTGAAAAGAAGAACTCCATGGCCGCGAGAAACTCGTTTACGCGCTCGGCCCACTGCTCCCACGAAAGGTTCTCCTCCTTGCGTATGCGCGCCGCGGCGCGATGCTCGGCATCCTTGCCACGAATGGGCAAGTGGCCAAACTCGGTATTGGGCAACAATTTGCCGTCAAGGAAAACGGCGCTGCCAATGCCCGTGCCAAAGGTGAGCATAATGGTGACGCCCGTCTGATTGCGACCGGCGCCGAAGGTCATTTCGGCCACGCCGGCGGCATCGGCGTCATTGAGCACGCGCACCGGGCAGCCGGTGGCGCGCTCAAAGAGCTTGACTGCATCCACATTGGTCCAGCGCTTGTCCACATTGGCGGCGGTTTGGACAACGCCGTGGTACACAATGCCGGGGAAGGTAATGCCCACAGGCCCGCGCCAGGCGCAGTCGGCCACAATCTGCGCCACGAGAGGTGCCACGGCGTCAGGATACGATTCCGCGGGCGTGTCATAGCGAATACGCTCGCTCAGGAGCGTGCCGCGTTCGAGATCGACAATGGCGCCTTTGACGCCGCTGCCGCCAATGTCAATGCCAAGTGCTTGCATGGTGATGCCTCACTGAGGGTGAGCCGCCGGCGTGGGCCAATGCGCACGCGGGCGACGAGGATGACACAATGTACGCGAGTGACTGTGATGCAATGGCGTCTTATGCGGCGGCCAGCGTGCGGCGAATTTGGTCGAGATGCCCCTCGCCGTGGCCCGCGTAGATACGCAGAATGTCCTCCATGGTGTACACGCGCTGCGACTCGGGATTAATGCCCGTGCGCGCCCAGGCCGCCTCGGGCAGGTTCGTATAGAGGCGCACCCAGCGCTTGTGCAAGCCGCGCAGCAACTCAAGCGAATCGTCCAGATCGCTGCCTGCGCCATCCGGCAAATCCGCCCACGCATCCTGGTCATAGGGCTTGAAGGTGGGGTGATCTTCGGTGAGCATGAGCTTGACGCGTACAAAGCTGTTCATGTGCGAATCGGCCAGGTGATGCACATTCT
Source organism: Anaerolineales bacterium UBA5069 (assembly GCA_002415895.1). Lineage (GTDB taxonomy): Bacteria > Chloroflexota > Anaerolineae > Caldilineales > Caldilineaceae > UBA5069. The sequence continues at coordinate 21,128 of DIAV01000213.1, forward strand.
GCGCCGCGCTCCACTCACCTGCAAGCGGCCGCGCCGTCAATTGCGCAGGTGTCAGAGGGGAAACCAGTTCTTCAAGCAGCGCGGGCAGCGCCGCGATTTTGGCAATGAGTGCAGTTCGTTCTTCGGGTGTCATGGCGTCTCAGTCTACTGCAAATTGGTTGGATATTCAGCCACTGATGCTTTCCGCAAAATCTTCTCCATTGCCTTGCCCTTTGCCAACTCATCAATCAGCTTATCCAGATAGCGAATGGCCTGCATGGTTGGCTCTTCAATGTCTTCCACGCGCACGCCGCAGACGACGCCTTTGATTAAATAGCGTGAAGGATTCAACTGGGGCGCTTCTGCAAAGAAGGTCTCAAAATCAGTCTGCTTTTCCAGCGTTGCCTCCAGTTCTGCCTGGCTATATCCTGTCAGCCACCGGATGATCTCATCGACTTCCGCTTTTGTACGCCCCTTCTTCTCCGCCTTCTTGACATACTCCGGATAAACTCGCGCGACACTCATTGTAAAAACTCGGTGTTTGGCCATGCCATATCCTCCTTATCCTCAATCACGCACCGGCCGCCACGCCGCGAATTACGCCATTCTGCTTTCAACGACAGCCTCATCCCAGCGCCAAAGCGCCGCACCGGCCATCGCAGCCATGAATGCGCCAAAAACAAAAGGCGCCGCCGGGCCAAAACCCCTCCATCCAAATACACCCTGCCAGAGAATACCTGCCAACAGCGAGGCAGGCAGCGCCGCCAGACCAATGACGGCGTTGTACGCACCGTAGGCTGTCCCGCGCTGGTGGGCGGGAACCAGGTCTGCCACCATGGCCTTGGCTGCACCATAGGTGAGCCCGTAATAAATCCCGTAGAGTGCGTAGAGCGTCCAAACCTGCCAAATTGACTGCGCCAGCGCGAATCCCAGATAAATGAGCGCATAGAGCATCCAGCCAACGCCAATTACGCGCTTGCGCCCCCAGGTGTCCGAAAGCGAGCCGGCAGGCGTGGAGACAAGCGCGTAAACAACATTGAAGAGAACCAATATTGCCATGATGCCTGCCGACGAGACGCCGCGTTCCTGCGCGCGCAGCACCAGGAATGCATCGGACGAGTTACCCAATGTGAAGAGCGTGACAATTACCAGAAAACGCTCGAACGGACGCCCCATGCCGCGCAAACGCAGGGCGGGGCGCGGGGTACTGCGCGCCTTGGGAACGTCGCGTGCCATAATCGCCAGCGCCAGGACAGCCAGGAAGGCGGGGATCAGGCTCAGCAGTGCCACCCTGCGGAAGGCGCCCAACGTAAGCACCGTACTTCCCTGCTGCACGCGCCAGATCACCAGCAGGGCGATCAACAACCCCACCACCGCCCCCAAGGTGTCGGCGGAACGCTGAAAGCCAAAAGCAAAGCCGCGCCGTTCGGCCGAGATACTCTCTGCCAACAGCGCGTCGCGCGGCGCCGTGCGAATGCCCTTGCCCACGCGATCGGCCCAGCGCACACCTGCCACGACACCCCATGTGGCTGCAACGAGGTAGAAGGGCTTGGCAAGGGCCGAAATTGCATAGCCTGAGACCGCCACCCACTTCCGCTTGCCCAGCCTGTCCGAAAGCCAGCCCGAGACGGGTTTAAGCAGACTGGCCGTGGTTTCGGCAAGCCCTTCGATGAGCCCAATCAGCGCCGTCTGTACGCCCAGCACGTTGGCCAGAAAGAGAGGCACAAGGTTGACAACCATATCCGTCGAAACATCGGCGAAGAAGCTGGTAATGCTGACTGCCCACAGGTTGCGGTTGAGTGCGCCCTCAATCCGGGGCGGGGGTGACAGACTCTCGACAGGCGTCGAGTCGGGCGTGGGGGAGGTGGTCGCCATGACGTGGGGCCCGCACTGAAACAAGACCTGACAGCGGTATACCGCCGAATAATGCGTCCATTATAGGGCAGGGGGCACCGCTTGCCAATGGTGCGCGAACAACCTCCAGGTGGGAACACGCATACGCAGCACCCAAAGTGCTACCCGCATGAATACAACATCGCAACGCGCAGTCACACAGGTGCAATTTGGGTTGTGGCTGCAGGTCACCGTGGTATCACATTCGCTTGCGCTACTTTTCAGGCCAGGCGTACAGAGTCCAATGCGCCATTGGCAGGCGTTGCACCGACGCGGTTACAATAGCCATATCCGTTCTTTTTTTCACACACGCAACACTCCGGAGGCCACTATGTCCGTCGATCTCCATGCAGGCGAACACGCCCGCGCCGAGCGCCTTGTCAACCTCCCTCGCCTCATGGCCGCGTACTACACGCAATCCCCTGATGTGGGCGTCGCGGCGGAGCGCGTTGCATTCGGCACATCGGGTCATCGCGGTTCACCAACGGAGGGCAGCTTCAACGAGGATCACATCGTTGCCATTGCCCAGGCCATCAGTGAATACAGGCAGGAACAGGCCATTTCGGGGCCGCTCTTCCTGGGCATGGACACACACGCGCTCTCCGAAGCGGCGCAGCGCACGGCGATTGAGGTCTTTGCGGCGTGCGGCGACCGTGTGATTATCCAGCAGGAGATGGGCTATACGCCCACCCCCGCCATCTCTCACGCCATCCTTACCTACAACCGCGGCCGCCGTTCGGGGCTGGCCGACGGTGTGGTCATCACCCCGTCACACAACCCGCCCCAGGATGGCGGCTTCAAGTACAACCCACCCAACGGCGGCCCTGCCGATACAGGTACAACGCGCGCCATTCAGGATCGCGCCAATGTGCTGCTTGCCGATGGCATTGAGAAGGTTGCGCGCGTGCCGTACAGCCGCGCCCGCACGATGGAAAATATCAGACCCTATGACTATGTCATGCCCTACGTGCGCGACCTTGCCAATGTACTCGACATGCAGGCCATTGCCGATGCGGGCGTGCGCATTGGCGCAGACCCGCTGGGCGGCGCCAGCCTTGCCTATTGGGAGCCGATAGCCGATCTCTATGGCCTCAAGCTGACGGTGGTCAATCCTGTGCTGGACGCCACCTTCCGCTTTATGCCGCTGGACTGGGATGGCAAAATCCGCATGGACTGCTCGTCGCGCTATGCCATGGCCGACCTGATTGCACTGAAGGATAGCTTCGACATTGCCTGGGGCAATGACCCCGACGCAGACCGCCACGGCATCGTCACCCCCAGCGCAGGCCTCATGAATCCCAATCACTATTTGGCTGTGGCGATCAACTATCTTTTCAGCAAGCGCACAGGCTGGCGACCCGACGCCGCAGTGGGCAAGACACTTGTTTCCAGTTCGATGATCGATCGGGTGGCCGCGGGGCTGGGGCGCACGCTCTGCGAGGTGCCCGTGGGCTTCAAGTTCTTTGTGGATGGGCTGGTGGATGGCTCATTCGGCTTTGGCGGTGAGGAGAGCGCGGGCGCTTCCTTCCTGCGCAAGGACGGCACCGTGTGGACGACGGACAAGGACGGCATTTTGCTCTCGCTGCTGGCGGCGGAGATTACAGCCGTCACCGGGCGCGACCCGGCGCAACACTACGCCGACCTTGAGGCGGCGTATGGAAGCCCCGTCTACGAACGAGTAGACGCACCAGCCACTCCTGCACAGAAGCAGGCGCTGGGACAACTCTCGCCCGAAATGGTGCAGGCCACCACGATGGCCGGCGAGCCGATTGTGGCCAAGTTGACGCGCGCGCCGGGCAACAACGCACCCATTGGCGGCCTCAAGGTTGTTACGCAAAATGGCTGGTTTGCGGCGCGCCCCTCGGGCACGGAAGATGTCTACAAGATCTACGCCGAAAGCTTCCTCGGCCAGCAGCACCTGCGCCTGATTCAGGAAGAAGCGCGCGCCATTGTGGGTGAGGCGCTGGGGAAGTAAAGCATCATTGATCACTGAT
>DIAV01000213.1:25123-28321 GCA_002415895.1 Anaerolineales bacterium UBA5069
ATCAGTGATCAATGATGCTTTACTCTTCACAACACCGCCCCCAACTCCTCCAGCGACGCATTGCCGCCGCTCAGAATAAGCGCGGTGCGCCGTCCCTTCACCAGCTCGGGGAAAGCCAGCGCCGCCGCCAGTGATGCCGCGCCCGCCGGTTCGGCCAGCGTCTTCACCTTCTCCAAATAGAGACGCATGGCGTGGCGCATCGCGTCGTCGCTCACAAGCACAAAGTCATCCAGCTTCTCCCACAAAATCGCCTGCGGCATCAGAAAAGCCTCGCCCGTCGCCAGCCCGGCGGCGAAGGTCTGGATGGGCGCGCTCCGCGCAGCGTGGTCGCGCCACGAGAGGTAGCCTGCAGGCGCGCCCTCTGCGCCCACCGCCACCACCCGCACAGCCGGATTAATGGCCTTGGCGACAAGCGCCGCACCGGCCGCACCGCTGCCGCCTCCCACAGGTACAATGATCAATTCAATGTTAGGCTGCTGCGCCAGAAGTTCAAGCGTGTGTGTGGCGACGCCCGCGATCAGCAGCGGTTCATCCCCCGAGGAAATAAAGCGCAATCCCTGCTCGGCTTCCAGCGTGCGGCCGTGACGCTTGCAGGCCTCAAAGTCGGCGCCGTGGAAATGCACGGTCGCCCCCAGGCTGCGCATGGCCTCCACCTTGAGCGGATTGGCGCCCTCCGGCACAACAATGTGCGCCGCCACGCCAAAAAGACGCCCTGCATAAGCAATCGACTGGCCGTGATTGCCAGTGGATGCTGTGACTACGCCACGCGCCCGCTGATCGGCCGGCAAGTGGGCCATGAAGTGGATGCCGCCACGCACCTTGAATGCGCCAATCGGCTGGTAGTTCTCGTGCTTGATCCATGTGGGGGCGCCCACGACGGCGTCCAGCGCGGGATAGTTGTGCAGCGGTGTGGGCTGCAAATAGGCGCGCAGCGTGCGCTGTGCGAGGAGCACATCGGCCAATGTCAGTGCAGCCATGGAAGAACGCCAATCGTTGGGGAGATTGAAGGATGGGTTTGAGGACTCTACACTAATTGCCAGGAGGACGCCTTTACATGGCGCCGGCGCCTTTGTCCTGGGCAACGCACGTACACGGGTGTCTCTTTACCGCAATGCCCGTTGCCGGCCAACAGTCCAACACACGCCGCTACATAGAGCGGCGCAACTCATCATCGGCAGCGAGGCGCGCGGGTGTAATACGATCATAGGCAATGGACAGCAGCAGCCATAGAAAAACGCCCAACACAAAGCCCGCCGTTGCCCACAGCCAGACACCGCCCAGCATGAGCCCGCCCAGCGCGCCCAGCGCACTGCCCATCACTGCAAAGAGCAGGAGTGTTATCAACATGTGGTCCCTCAATTCATGGTCAAGCCGGGCGAGGGCCGTGGGGCCGGCCCTCGAGCCATCCGGTCAATGCACCTTCGCATTGACAACTTACCATGAATTGCGATCGATTAATATGACCTGCCGCCACACGTCGCCGACAAACCGCCCTATGGTCCGATTTCAGTCCGTGGCAGCCAATGCCGGCGACCGAATTGTACGGGCCTAGCGTCCCGCAAGCGTACGCTTAACCTGGCCGCGTGCCATAATCAGCGCAATCAACGCACTCAGTGCAGCTATGCCGAGCTTGGTGAGATCCACAATCGGCTCCACCTTGACACCGTCAGGGCGAATTGTGATCACAGCGACCGGTCGCCCCATGGAGCCGCCTCCGCCGCCACCACCCCCACCGCCCTGTCCTTCTTCATCGCTGCCGCCGCCATAGCCCACGCCCACACCCACGCTCAACTCGTTGCAGGTGATGACAGCGGTGTCGCCCATAATCACCGGCTCCTGGAAGATTGCATTGGGTGAGGCCGCCTCGAGCGACCGCTCAAGCAGCGCGTTGGCCTCCTGTGCGCTGCCAATCATCCCCATCCATAAGGGGCGACCATTGGGCATCGTGCCCTCGCCGCCGTTAGTGCTTTCATCCTGCATTGGGTTGCCTCCTCCGTCATTCTTTGGGTTGCGCACGACTTGCCAGGCCTGCGCCTGCAATGAGCGCAACGAAGCCAACGCCCCACAGCGCCCAGCGCGTCACATCGAAAATGCGCACAGTCTCGGCCTGAACCGCTGTTGACGCACCTTCATTGCGCACAATGTCCAGGGCAATGGGCGTGTTCCACACCCACACCGCCGCACCCAACCGCACTGCAATGGCGAAGGTGCGCGGCGTGGCTGCACCCCCGGGAAACTCGATTGCGTTGCCTTTGCGCACGCCTGCCGCAAAATATCGCTGCATACGGCCTCCATTCACTGCACCCGCTGCTCTGCGTGTCCTGCTACCATGTAGCATAACTCGAAAATCACTCTTGCGCACCCACCCAAAGTAAGATTCACGGTCTCCTGCCGCATGGGACTTTTGTCGTGGTGTGCATACACCGTGCGCGCGATAATCTGTACATTGATGATTTTACGCGCGTTTTGGCGCGTCTGGAATGTGAGTCAAACATGCTGCATTCTGCAACACCTCTGGTTACCCGAGAGCGCGTTTATCTCGTTGTAGCCTTCTTTGCGCTGGCGCTGGCCGCGTCCACGGGGGTGATTATCCGCTTTGGCCTGGTCTATGGCTTTCCCACGTGGGCATCCAACTACACAGCCATGCGCCACGCGCACAGCCATCTCATGTACTTTGGCTGGGGCACGCTGGGGATCATGGCGTTGATTTGGGCGTGGCTGCCGCAACAAACGGGGCTACCGCTGCCGCGCGGCACGGGGCTGCAACTCGCGCTAACGGCAGTGCTCTCGCTGCTCAGCTTCCCCGCCTTTTGGGCCAACGGGTACAACAGCAGTGAGATTTTGGGGCGATCCCTGCCGCTCGGCTCCATGGCGGCGGCCATCAATGGGCTACCCTGGTTTTTCTTTGCTTGGCTCTACATACGCGCCACGCGCAACCTGCGTGTGCGCAGCCTGTCCATTCAGTTGTGGGATTGGGCGCTTTTCCTGCTCATCCTCGCCTCGTTTGGGGCAATGGGCCTGGGGATGCAGGTTGCGGTTGGGATTGATAACCATGCGTTGCGCGAGGCCGCGCTCCATCTCTTCCTTGATCTCTTTGCCACAGGCTGGTTCACGCTGGCAACGCTCGGGTTGCTCTGGTCCTTCGTGGGCGCCGATCAGCAACCGCACGGCTGGATGCCCACGCAGTCACTTGGCATC
>DIAV01000213.1:28431-57279 GCA_002415895.1 Anaerolineales bacterium UBA5069
TGGCGCTGGTCATCGGGTACGCAGCTGCGCGTCTTCTATCTGCACCTGCTGCTGCTGGGGTGGATGAGCAGCGCGCTCTTTGGCGTGGCCCTCTCTGCGTTGGGGGTCTTCGCGGCGCAGATGCAGCGCGCTCTGGCGTGGGCGTGGATTGCCGGTGTCGCGACAATGCTGCTGGCGCTGCTGGGGCTGGGTTTGGCGAGCATTGTGCCCATTTCGGCTGTATTCTGGCTCAAGCTGGCGGCGTGGAGCAGCATTGTTCCCGCTACAGTCGCCACAGTGACCTTCAGCACGACGGCGATTGGCCTCTTGCGCGGTGCACGTTTCAGCGCAAAGATTCTCCGTACCCAAGCCCCTGCGTAGGCAAAGTAGGCGTGTAGTTGGGTAGGTACGCGTGTACCAATACAGGCGTATAATGAGGGTGCGGGCTGCAGCTTGAGCCTGCGCTGCCCCTGTGCGCGCCAGTCATCCGTATCTGTATCCTCGCTGGCGCTATTTCATAACTCATCTTAATCCAATTGTCTGGGCACCCGGTCTATCCAAGGAGGAGACATGGTTCGCCGCATATGGGGGGCTTCCAACGCCCGCGCGCCGACATTCATGCGCGTGGCACTTTGCACTGCATTCTTCCTCACACTCCTGCTTCTCTCCATGCACGGCAGTGCGCTTGTGGCTGCGGACGCACCGCCTTTGCCCACGCCAGCCGCCCCTACCCACACCCAGCCGCAAAGCGCACTCCAGGATGTACCCACACTGGCTCAGACCCAGGCTGCCGCGGCAGATCGCTTCACACTGCTGGCTTGGAACGATCTGGGCATGCATTGCTATAACCGCGACTTTCAGGATCTGGCCGTACTCCCGCCTTACAACAACCTCTACGCACAGGTGGTGCGCGTGGGCAACCCACCCCAGATTGTCACAACAACCGTCACCGTTGACTATGCCTTTGCCGACAATACCTACTCTGTGGGCAAGTCCAATTTTTGGGATTTCGAGAAGGCGCTCTTTGGCGTGGAGCTTGCCCCCAACATCGGGCTCACGGGCAACGGGCTCGATGGCCCCATGGCTGCCAAACCCAACCACTTTGTGGCCGAAGGGATTCCACTCACCGAGTACAGCGACAGCGCGCCAACAACGCGCCATCCCTATCAACTGGCCACTGTGGTGGCCCGCGCCAGCGCCGGCGGCGCAAAGTTGGCGCAGTTGACCGCCGTTGCGCCCGTCTCCACCGAGATGCGCTGCGACAAGTGCCACAGCGACGGGGGCGAAGAAGGCATCAGCACCGGGCGCGTCGAAACCAACATTCTGACGCTGCATGACAACGAGAACAGCGGTGAGTATCCGCCTGGGCATGAGACGCCGCTCATGGATCGGCGTCCCGTACTTTGCGCCGAGTGTCACGCGTCCAACGCGCTAGGTGCGCCCGGGGTAGCGGGATTGGAAAGCCTTTCGCGCGTGATGCACAGCAAGCACGCGGGCGAATCACCCGACACGACGCTGGGCTGCTACAACTGCCATCCGGGGCCGGACACAAAGTGCCTGCGCGATGTCATGTCGCAGCAGCACAGCATGGGTTGTGTCGATTGCCACGGCGGCATGGAGCAGGTGTCCCAGAATCCCACGCCGTGGCTCAAGGAGCCGCGCTGCGACACCTGTCACAACGATCCCCAGTATGCGCAGAACCAGCCGCTCTATCGCAATTCCACCGGCCATGGCGGCATCTACTGCGCCGCCTGCCACGACAGTCCCCACGCCATAGCGCCCAGCCGCGAGGCCAACGATGCGCTCAAGTTCATCGCGCTGCAAGGGCGCAACGGCCCCCTCGTTACCTGCACAGTCTGCCATTTGACAGTGCCGGACGGACCCGGGCCACACGGCATGGCCGCCCCGCCGCCGATCATTTATAGCAACTGGTCCTACCTGCCCACTGTTAAGCAGTAACGTTATAGCGAGCACCACCCGTACGAACGACTACATGCACTGAAAAAGAGCAGAGATGACAACGGCAGTCCGTTGTCATCTCTGCTCTTATGTGCACAATCGTGTAGTGTCTACTGATTCGCTTACTTGGCGGCCAGCGTCTCGGCAAACCAGTCGGCCGTGCGCTGAATCACCGAGTCGGCCATGGTCTGGTCTTCAGTCAGCACCTGGTAGATGTGGTCACCGCCGGGGATGATCCACGCTTCCTTGGGTGCGCCGGGGGCAGCGTCAACCAGGCCGGGCGCGTACGCAGCCGAGAAATCCTGATCGCCCGCAACAGCGAGATAGGGGCCGGGATACTGTGCAATTGCGCCGGCAATATCGTAATCCTTCATTGTGGCGAAGAAGTCATTCTTGAGCGCAATGGTGCGCCAGCCCAGATCCATGCCCACAATGCCATTCTCGGCGGCAATCAGACGCGCAGCATCATACGGCGGGCCGGAGAAATCGGCGTCAAAGTTGCCCACCGATGACCAGGTGGCCATGGAACTGAACCACTCGGGGTGCGCGCCCGCGGTCATGATGGCAATGCCGCCACCCAGGCTAAAGCCAAGCACGCCCACGCGCGCCGGGTCCACCCAGGGCTGTGCCACCAGCCAGTTGTAGGCGGCCTCAGCGTCCTCAATCTGGCCACCCACTGTTGCAGCGCCTGTATCACCGTCACTCTTGCCAAAGCCGCGGAAGTCAATGCGCAGCGAGCCAATACCCTGTGCGGCCAGCGCGTCGGCGGCGCGTGCATACATATTGCCCACTTCGTCCTTCGTGCTGCCAAATCCGTGCAGCATAAGCACGACGGGCGCGGGTTGGGCGGCGCTTGCCGCCAACGGCTGGTTCAACGTGCCCACCACGCCATTGTCAAGCGTCACGGGCACTGCATTTGTGGATTGGATCGGCACACATGCAGCGGCCAGCAGCGCCACAATCAGCAGCAGCGGCCATACAACAAAAGCCTTTCGTAACATGCGTCTCTCCTGGCATTGGAATGGGAATCGACAATATCAGCACGCGCCGGTGGGAGCGCGCAACGAGCTACACAGCGGCAGACAGCGCTAGCGTACCGCACGCGCAACGCTTTGTCCAGCAGCCACATGCGGATTTGACCAGCACAGCACCGGCGTGTATACTGGCCTGTACAGTCGAATGTGACGCGGGGTGGAGCAGCGGTAGCTCGCCGGGCTCATAACCCGGAGGTCGTAGGTTCGATCCCTACCCCCGCTACCATAGAACGCACAACCGCCGGTGTATCTTCAGGATACACCGGCGGTTGTGCGTTTGTGGCATGGCACAGCGCGGTTTCCAAAAGCGGAAGCCTCGCTGTGTGCGTGTCGGGTATAATGAAGGGGCTGCCATGCGACCATTGGCAGCGTCGATTGCATTGCATCGCCACCCGCCTCGCCCACCCAACAAACGAAAGCACCATGCAAAAGCATCTTCAACTCACGCGCCAGCGCGCGCAAAACTTTGCCGCTTTGCTGGAACAGCGCTTTTACACAGAGCGCGCCCCGGTTGCGCTGGCCGTCTTCTCGGCGCCCGGTCGCATCTCCTACGCAGAGGCCATGCAGGGAGAGTATCGCCCTGCGCAGGTGGGCGAAAAGTTCGGCCCGCTCTGGTCCACCCACTGGTTCCGCATAGCGCTGGAGATTCCCGCGGCGTGGCAAGGGCGCGAGGTGCACCTTCTCTTCGATAGTTCCTCCGAAGCGTGTGTCTGGCAGGATGGCGTGCCCCTGCAAGGGCTGACGGGTTCTTTCAGCACCTGGCAGCCGGAGCCTATCCGCACCTCCTATTGCCTCACCGGCGCGGCGCAGGGCGGCGAAATGCTCGGGTACTACGTGGAAGTCGCCTGCAACGGCCTCTTTGGCCTTGATGCGAAGCTTAACAATGCGCGCCTGGGCGAGCTTTGTCAGGCGGAAATTGGTGCATTTGATCGGGACGCGTGGGACCTCTACTGGGACCTCAAGGTGATTGCGGATATGGCGCTCCACCTGCCCGCCAACACGCCGCGCGGCGGGCAGGCGCTCTACGCCGCCAACGCCATGGTGAATGCCATTTTGCTCGACGACAAATGCACCTGGCCCGCAGCGCGCGAGATCGCGGCGCGCTTCTTTGCGGCCCGCAACGGCGACGGGCAGCACAACCTCTCGGCGATTGGCCACGCCCATATTGACACTGCGTGGCTCTGGCCGATTGCCGAAACGCAGCGCAAGACCGTGCGCACCTTCTCCACTGCCATCCGCATGATGGATGCGTATCCCGATTATCTCTTCTCCTGCTCGCAGGCGCAGCAACTGGCGTGGATCAAGGAGCAGCAACCTGCGCTCTATGCGCGCATTCTGGCCAAGGCGCACGCAGGGCAGTTTGTGCCTGTGGGCGGCACATGGATTGAGCCGGACTGCAACATCCCCTCGGGCGAGTCGCTTGTGCGCCAGTTCCTCTACGGCCAGCGCTTCTTCGAGGCTGAATTTGGGGCGCGCTGCCACGAGTTCTGGAACCCTGACGTCTTTGGCTACAGCGGCGCACTGCCACAGATTATGAAGCTGGCGGACATCGACTACTTTCTGACGCAGAAGCTCTCGTGGAACCAGCTCAACAAGCCCGCCAGCCACACCTTCCTCTGGGAAGGCATTGACGGCTCACAAATCCTGACGCACTTCCCGCCCGCCGACACCTACAACTCGATGGCCGACGTCAAGGAAGTTCTCTTCAATGTGAGCAACTTCAAGGACCACGAGCGCGCCAACGAGAGCTATCTGCTCTTTGGCTATGGCGACGGCGGCGGCGGCCCCACCAATGAGATGCTTGAGCAACTGCAACGCATGGGCGACGTTGATGGGCTGCCGCGCACGCAGATGCGCACGCCGCAGGATTTCTTTGCACGCTGTGCGGCCGATATCAAAGACCCGCTTGCTGTCGTGGGCGAACTCTATTTTGAGCTGCATCGCGGCACCTACACCACACAGGCGCGCAACAAGAAAGCCAATCGCAAGGCCGAATTGCTGCTGCGCGACGTGGAGATGCTGGCGGCGCTGGCCTTCACCACAGCGGGCGCCGCCTACCCTGCGGCAACGGTGCAGACGCTCTGGCAACTGGTGCTGCTGAACCAGTTCCACGATATTATTCCCGGTTCTTCCATCGGCGAGGTCTACGCAGACTCGGCGCTGGATTATGCACGCGTACAGCTCGAAGGAACCGCCCTGCGCGAAGCAGCGCTCGCCGCCCTCCTGCCGCAAGTCGCGACCGGCCCCAAAGTCGCGCTCTTCAACACACTTGGCAGCGCGCGGCGCGAAGTGGTGGCGCTGCCCGCGGGCGTTGCCGGCGGCCAGCCTGCACATGACGGCGGCCAGCTGGGCATCATTCACGCACCGGCGCTGGGCAGCGCCGTGACGACGCCCGTCACCAGCGAGGACGCGGTTACGCTCACCGAGAGCCCAAGCGGCTACGTGCTGGAAAACCCACACCTGCGCGCGGTCTTCAACCGCGCCGGCGGCCTCACCAGCCTGATTCACAAGGCCACGGGCCGCGAGAGCATTGCGGCAGGTGGCGCGGGCAATACCTTTGTGCTCTTTGAGGATATTCCCAACGCGTGGGACGCGTGGGATGTGGATGTCTTCCACCTGGAGAAGCGGCTCGCCCTGGGCGGTGCAACGAGTTGCCGCGTACTCGAAACGGGGCCCCTGCGCGCCGCGCTGGCCTTCGACTACGCCCTGACGCCGCAGAGCAGCCTGCACCAGGAGGTGATGCTGACCGCCCTGGGCGAGCGCATTGACTTTGCCTGTAGCGTGGAATGGCGCGAGACGCAGAAGTTCCTCAAGGTGGAGTTCCCGCTCAACGTGCGCGCCGCCTTTGCCACGTATGAGATCCAGTTTGGCCACGTGCAGCGCCCCACACACTACAACACCACCTATGACATGGCCCGCTTTGAGGTGCCGGCGCACAAGTGGGCCGACCTCTCCGAGCCGGACTTTGGCGTGGCGCTGCTCAACGACTGCAAGTATGGCTATGCAGCGCATGAGAATGTGCTGCGCCTCTCGCTCCTGCGCGCGCCTACGCACCCGGACCCCGAAGCCGACCGCGGCCTGCACACCTTCGCCTATGCGCTCTTCCCGCACGCGGGCAGCCCGCAGGCGGCAGCCGTCACCGAGCAGGCGCTGCGCTTCAATGTGCCGCTCCTGCTCGCAGCCACCGATGCGCCCGAGGCCTCGCACTGCTTCATCCAGGTAGATAACCCCGCGCTCATCATCGACAGCGTGAAGAAGGCAGAGGAGAGCGACGCGCTGATTGTGCGCCTCTACGAAGCGCGCGGCACGCGCGGTGCGGCGCGCCTGAGCACAAGCCTGCCTCTCAGGTCCGCTGCACTGACGAATCTGCTTGAAGACGAAATTGGTGCACTAAGGTGCGATGATAAGCGCGTGGAACTGAACTTCAAACCCTTTGAGATTATTACAGTTAAGATGGAGATTGGCACCGCCTAGAGGGTTCCGGCAGAAAACAAAATCTCAACGCAAATTCACGAAGCTGCGCACAGAAACGCAAGGAACAGCAACAGCGGAACACAGATTAACGGGGAAACTGCAAGGATAACTGCGGATATCTGCGCGTTTCCCTGCTTTTTCCGCAGTTATCTTTGTCCATGGTTGTGCCCTGCCTCTGCGTTGCTTTGTGCTCCTTTGTAACTTTGCGTTGAGATTTTGTAGTGGGTGTGCGTTTCACTCCGGCAACAGGTTAGGCGAGCTCGGGGCGCCAATTCACTGCTGCGCGTTCTCGCTCGCAGCGGGCAGTGGCGCCACAGCCACCAGCACCCGTTGCGTGGCCGCGGCAATCTCGGCAACGGCTTGGTCAAACGCGGCGCGGTTGGCGCGCGAGGGGGTGCGGAAGCCCGTTATCTTGCGTACATACTGCAGCGCCGCTGCGTCAATTTCGGCCTGTGTGGGGGCCGCATCGGCCATGCGCAGTTGTTTGATGCTACGGCACATTCTCCATTCTCCTTGCCTCGAAGAAGACACACATGGCCTAATCCCTGTGCGCCAAATCAATCTGCTGGCGCAACTCGGCGTGCGCTGCGGCCAGGTTGTCCCGCGCCTGAAAGTACGCAGCCTGGCTGAAGCCCATTTCTCCCGCCGCCAGCATCGCCTCCAACGTCTCCACCACGCGCAGCAATTTGCCCTCCAGCCCCTCAATTGTGGTGCCGAAAACCCGCTCCGGCAACATATAGAAGGTCAAGAGAATAAGCACCGAACTGTTGAGTAGAACTGTGGCTGTGACCTGCGCCCCGCGTGTGGATGCGTACAAGTAGAGCATGATCCAGATGACGCCCGTCAGCGTGGCAACCTGCCAGCGCGCAATCGGGCGCGCCGGCTGCAGGGTGGCCAGGCGCGGGCCCAAGCGCTCCGTCCGCTTGAGCCGCTGCAGCCACGCGTTCATGCGCCGGCACTCTGCCACATAGACGCGACGCTGGTCGCGGCCAGCCAATTCCGTCGCATAGGCGCGGCAGTCGGCGGCCAGATCGTAGAATTCCTTGCGAGTGAAGGGCAATAATGCAGAAGGGGCGCCCGTGGCGGGAGTACGCCCTGGAGCCATGGTTTGGCTCCATTCTCTACCCAATGCCGGCGGTAAGGAGAGCCAGCGTGTACAGGAGGGATGTGGCAAGGGTTGCGTGGATGGCAGCCGTGTAGAGGCGCGCACTCTGCGTCGGGGGCAGCTCCTCGCGGTCAATTTGGGCAAATGCGCTGGTGGCAACAGGCAAACCGAGCAGAGCTGTCATCGTACGCAGCGGCAAATCGGTCACAATGGCGGCAAAGACAACAAAGACAAAAGCGCCAATCAGCAGCACAGCGCTAAAATCCAGCGTGCGCGGGCGACCCATCTGCACGGCCAGCGTGCGCTTGCGGATGAGCCAGTCGCGCCGATCGAACATGAGACCGTGTGCAATCATGATCAAGCTGCCCAGCATGGCAAAAGGAACAGCACTCCACACGGCCAGGGGATCCAGCGCGCCCGTCTGCCCATAATAGGCCCCCACGGCAGGCACAAGCCCGAGTGCAAGAAAGAGACCGCTCTCGCCAAGGCCAAAACCCCACTGCGCATAATTGATCGGCTTGGTCGCATAGCCCCAGGTCATGAGCAGCGCCACGCCGCCAAAAAGAAGCATGGGCCAGCCCACCAGCAGCCCGAGCCACAAATGGCAGAGCACGCTGATGAGCAGCGAGATGTAGCCGAGACTCTTGATTTCGCCCAGGTGCAGGTCGGGCGCGCGCGCTGCGGTGTCCGCATGTCCGGCAGTGCGCAGCGCGCTGCGCACGTGGGGCGCGGCGGCACGCAGTCGGTCATTATGTTCAGTCAGCAACTGCACGCCGAGCGCCGCGCCAAAACCTGCCGCCACAGCAAAGAGCAGAACGACAATATCAATGCGCCCGAATTGCCACCACGCCACCGTGGAAACGGCGATCACAGGTGTCACTGCAGCCAGTGCGGCATCAAATCGGCAGGTACGCGCAAATGCGCCCAGCAACGTGCGCGCGGGGCGCGCAGGGGGCATGCGCCCCGCATAGCTCTCCAGCGCACGCTCGTGCGCAAGGGCATCGGGGGCGGGATTCTGTTCCACTTGTGTGCGTGTCACGTCCATAAGACGGACCTCCTCAGCAGCGATGCAGGCGGTGATGTGTGCCGCGCGCGTGGCCGCAGTGCCACGTCCAGCGCTCAAGCCTCATTGTAGCATTGGCGCGCGCGTGCGTCAACGAAAACGCGCCGGCCAACACAGGGCGATTCAAAAGTCAGAATCAGGGTGAGGTGCTGTGCGCGCATCCACCCTGATTCTGATTTTTGAACAGCCCTGCCAGCCAACAGTCAATGCTGTTGCGATTGTGGCGACCTGTTACATCAAGCGGCACCCGCCATTGCGCGTACCGGCCTACAGATGCGCGACCGCCGGGATGATCTCCCTTGCGAAGGTCTCCAGCGGCGTGATGGTGTATACGTCCGGCATATTGAAGATCGCGTGTGAAAAGCCCATACCGGCAAGTTGCTTGATTCGATCCACAATGCTTGCGACAGTGTCCGTGCCCGACAGATTGATAGTGCAGAGGGAAGTCTTCTCAATCGTGTTGTAGTCGCGCCCCAGTGCATCGCAATGCTCCTTGAGCCGGTCGAGCGATTGCTGCATCTTCTCGTCGCCCACCCAATCGCCAATGTTGCAGGCGTCGGCATACTGGGCAACCATGCGCAGGGTCTTGTTCGGACCTGTGCCGCCAACCATGATGCGGGGGTGCGGTTGCGAAAGCGGGCGCGGATTGTTGGTAATGGCCGGCGCCGCATAGTGCGTGCCCGTATAGGCGGCTTCGTCGCCTGCCCACAGGGCCTTCGCAAGTTGCAGGTTCTCTTCCAACCGTTCAAATCGCTCTGCGGTGTCGGGATAAGGAATCCCGAGACCCCGCGCCTCATCTTCGTACCACGCCGCACCGATGCCCAGATAGGCACGCCCACCCGAGACAATGTCCAGCGTGTTGACTGTCTTCAGCAGCACCGACGGGTGTCGGTAGATAATGCCCGTCACCAGTACCCCGAGATATGCCTTCTCTGTCAGTCCTGCAAAGTATCCAAGGGTCGTATAACTTTCCAGCATCGGGTCGGTATAGGCCTCGCCGAAGAGCCCCTTGATCTGGTAGTAATGGTCCATCACCCATAGACTGTAGAATCCCGCCGACTCTGCAGTGGTGACGATTTCCTTCAGTTTTGGCCGAATTGCCGCTGTGCCACCGGGATACTTAAAGGATGGAATCTGCAAACCAACGTGCATTGTGAACCCCCTTGTGACTGCGTCGTGATAATTGAGATGTTACTTGTGTGCCGGTAAGGCGTTGGCATTCCTGCAGCACTGCCCTATGAACTATGGCGCCGCGCGCCAAATCTCGTAGAGCGGCGTGCCGTCGCGCTGGCTGAACTGATCGATCAACTCCATGTGCAGCCCTTTGGCGGCTGCCTGCTGCTCCAGCACGGCGCGCCGCCCCCGAAAAACCTCCTGCCCCGGTGCATGCAGAAGATAGATATTCTGCCCATTATCGAGGTAAGGCGCAAGCCGTGCCGCGAGGCCATCATCCGGCGCAGCGGGTGAGGTGTAACCGAAGATCTCAATCGGCGTCACCGTGCCCTGGCTCAGGTAGCGCACAGTGGCATCCATGCCCCAGTCCAGCGCAATGGGCGCGCCCATACCGTTGTAGCGCAGCGCGTAGGCCAGATCGTAGGAGCCATCCGAGTGATCGGCAAGGCCGCCGCTTTGGGCCAAAGCCACGTGGTAGCGCGCAACGGCGAGAGCACCGGCCACGCTCCAGCCAACCACCGCAATGATGACCAGCCCTTCAAGCAGGCGGCGCGGCCTGGGGTGGAGTCTCCCTGCGCGTGCCAGCAGCGCCGCCGCGCCACTGCCTGCCAACCCTGCAAAGAGCGGCAGCAGCAGCGCGTAATGGGTGATGAAGAGATCGCTCACCGTGAAGATGCTGCAGAGCACCACCAGCGCCACCAGCAACAAGGCAGGGCCAACCATACGCCAATGGGCAAGCAGCCCGCCGGCAACGCAACCGAGCGCGATCCACGGCGCCAGGCGATTCGCGTAAATTGCGCCCAGATACCAAAACTGGCTGCCCTCCAGCGAGACGCCAATTTGCGGCAAACGCACAAGCAGGTTGGCCCACAGATCGCGATTGTTCACGCCGTAGTAACTCGTCGCCGCATTGCCGCTCATTGTGGCCCATGTGCCGCCCGTTTGCAGGTTAAAGAGCAGCAGCGGCAGCAGCGGCAGCAGGAACAAGGCTGCCGCGATCAGCAGGTCGGCAAGCGTTAGCCGCGGCGCGCCCTCCTTGCGGCGGGCAGCCAGCCACGCCGCCAGCATGAGCAGGGCAAAGGGCGCGATCACCCATACAGCCAGCAACTTGGCGTAGAGTGCGAGCCCTGCCGCCAGCGCCGCCAGCCACAGCGCGCGCCGCTCGCCCCACCACAGCCAGCGCAATCCTTGCCAAATGCACAGGAGCACAAAGGGTTGCGCCAGATTCGTGACAAAAATCCCCTGGCGGCTCCAGAAGATGAAACTGGGTGACGTTGCCGCCAGTGTCACTGCAATCAAGCCGCCCGCGCTCAAGGGTACATGCCGTCGAAGTCGCTGCCCAGTGTGCGTCTCCCCCCAGGTAGAGACAGTGCGCTCGAGCAGCAGCAGTGTGGCCAGCCCGGTAAGGATGCCCAGCACGCGCAGGTTGGGCACGCCAATGCCACTGAGCGCCAGCAGCGGCAGTGCCAGGTAGACATTGAGCGCGCCAATGTAGTCCTGCACCATGAGCGGCAACTGCACGCCAAAGAGGCTGACCGTAGCATCGCGAAAGGCCGTTACCGGCGCGCCGGTGAGCAACTCCATCGCGTTCTGCCCTGCCTCGCGCGCTTCATCATAGTGCAGGCCGGGCAAGCCCAATTGCCAGGCGCTGGCTACCAGGTAAAAGAGAAGTACGCCGCCGATCCACAGCGCGCGCAAAAGCGCCGAACGGTTGTCGCGGCGCGATGCTGCTTGATTGACGAGTACGGGTGAATCGGAGAGATCCACAGGCGGTGAGGTGTTGATGAGCTTGGGCACCTGAGGAATGGCTGCGGTGGCCTGCACCGCAGCGACAATCTGGGCGAGCCGAATTGCGCGATGCCCGTCGCCACAGCGCGCCGCCTGCTACTCCGCCAGCAGGTAAACTTCGCTGGCCATGCTCTGGTAGTTATGGCCGCTGGCGTAGATGCGAATGCTGTCAATGTAGGCGGGACGCGTGCCCTGCGCCGTCAGCAGTTCAATCAAATTGGGCGACACGTAGGTGAACCACTGTCCCTGACGCACGCGCGTGCCGTCGGCAACGGGCGGGTACGCCTCGCCCTCCTCCGGTTCGCGATAGTAGAAGCCGTGTCCCCACGTAAGATCCTTGCCGTAAATGTCGCGGTAGGAAATCTCGGCGCGTAGTGGAAACTCCGAGTTCAGACTGCCCGCGCCCGGCAAGCTTTGGAAGAGCGTCTTCACATCCAGTTGGATGCGCAGGTCATCATAGACGTTGACAGCCTTCTTCACCTCCTGGCGGATGCCCACCTCCGTGTGCAGTTTTTCATCGCCCATGCGCACGAATTGCGCAACCTGGCGGCCATCCTCACCCTCGCTGAATTGCACCTTGCCCGGTGTGGTGGATGCCTCGGCAATCTGGTAGCTCGGCCAGCTGTCAAGCACTGGCGGCGTAAAGTTGCCATTCTCCACAAGGTTGATTTCGGGGGTTGCGGCCTGGCCTGTGTCACCGTTGGCCGAGAGCCACGCGCGCTGGCCTGCGCCTGTGGTCAGTTCATCACCGGCCACGTGCGAGAGCGTCGCCTCACCCGCGCGCACGGTGAGCTCCGTGCCGTCGTCTGCCACGGAGACCTGGTAGCTGCCCGGCGCAAGCAGAATAACGCCGTGGGGGGTGTGTAATGTCACCTCGATCGCGCGGCTGTCGCTCTGGTTGGTAAAGATGCGCGCCTGGCCGCGATTCAGCACAAGCTCCGTGCGAAAGGGCTCGCTGCTGCTGTCGAAGACGGGCCTGCGCAAGTGTTGCAGCGTCAGGTCCGTGCCCGCATAGAGTTGCACACTGCCCAGCGTGTCACCCGTTGTCAGATCACTATTGAGCGCCAGCGTGGCTTGCGTGGCCTCGTCGGCCGCGACAATGCGCGCGCCCTCGTGAATATTGTCGCGCTGCGCTGTAATGGCCACCGGCTCTGCATCCTCTGGCCGATCGTAGAGTAGCACGGTGCCCTGGGTTGGTTCCAACCTGGCCACCTGTGCCACGCTGGCATAGCGCAGCGTGTAAACCCCCGCGGTGGGGATGGCAATGGCCAGCACAACGAAGATCGCGAAACACGTCAGCAACACAATCCATGCCGTGCGTTCGGAATTCTCGCGCCAACGGGCTGTGGGTGTGCGCCAGGTTGTGCCTTGGGTGGACATGGTTATGGATGCCTGAAAGACAAGGAAGCTATGGTCGATGACATGGTGACTGGTGACAACAAATGATCTCTTGAGCGCACGGGGGCGCGCAACCGGAGATTGCCTGCAGCGCTGCGCGGCTGATCTTGCTTCAGTTCAGCGAGAAGGGGCTTTCTCCATCAGCGGCCGTGCCGCGCCCTGTCAGTGTTGGCCCCACGCTGCCACTGCTCTCACCGTCACCGGGCAGCGAATCGCGCGTGGGCTGCTCGTCGTGCATCGTCTCCAGCCGTTCAATCCAGCGATGCGCGTCGCGGTCCGCCGGGTTAATCTCCACGGCACGCTGGAAGAACGCGCTGGCGCGAATCAACTCGCCACGAAAGGCGTAGATTAAACCCAGGTGATAATGCACATTGGGTGCGTTGGCATCTGCGGCCAGCGCTTTGTGATAGGCCTCAATCGCCGTCGCCTGCTGCTTGGGGCCGGATGTCTCCAATGCGCCCAGTTCGGCCGCGCCGAGGTTTGTCCACAACATGGCGTTGTGCGCATTGACGGCCACAGCGCGGCGCAGCACCTTGACCGCGCGGTTCCATTTGCGCTGCAAAATATAGGCCCCACCCAGATTGATCGCTACGTCGGGATTGGCGGGGGCCGCCTCATGCAACGGCAGCAGCCGCTCCACAGCCTCGCCCGGGCGACCCTGGCCCAACAAGCGGGCGCTCTCGTTGAGGACGCGCAGGAATTCCGCGCTGCGTTCATACTCGCCGGGCTGGTATGCCTGCGGCTGTTCGTTATCTACGTGCTCGTCGCTCATAGTCATCACAATCACTCTGGCGCGTGCTGCACAAAAGTCACTGCGTGGGGCTGCCGCGCATGCGTCCCCAGCGCGGCCATTCTACAGCATGACGGTGAGAATCACCGAGAGCGTCACCATGCTGATGAGGGTAGTCACCAGGATGACCATGGCCACCAGCTTGGGCGCGGTGTCATACTCGGTGGCAATCACCGAGGTGATTACCGCCGTGGGCATGGACGCTTGCAGGACGAGAACGTTGCGCTCCATACCCGAGACACCCAACGCAACGCAGACAGCAACTGCCAGCAGGGGCGCGCCCAGCAGGCGCACGACGGTACTGCGCCACAACCCGGGCATAGGCTCAATGCGGTTGACATTGCGCAACTGCACGCCCAGCAGCACCAACATGAGCGGCACCGCCGCGCTCGCCAGCAGATCAACCGCCCGAAAGATACCCACGGGCAACGACCACTGCCAGTGGTTGAAAACAATGCCCAAAATCGCGGCGTAGAGAACGGGCACGCGCACAATCTGCGCAAACGCGCGCTGAATCGGCAGCGTGCCGGCCGACGCAATCACCGAGCCAAACGTATTCGTCATAAACGAACTGACAACATAGTAGACAGATGCCAGCGAAAGCCCCGGCTGCCCAAAGGCAAAAAGGCAGAGCGGCAATCCCATGTTGCCGTTGTTGGAAATGCCGCTGGTGAGAGTAATCGCAGCCCGTTCCTTGCGCCCCAGGTCGTACGCGGCGATCCAGCCCAGCGCCGCTGTCCCAGCCATCACGGCTACGGCAACGATAACCGTGTTACGCACAGCCGCGGCGCTGACATCCATTTGGTAGAGGCTGCGGAAGACGAGCATGGGTGTTGTAAGGTAGAAGAGCACCCGGCCCAGCGTGCGCCCGTCTATATCGATCGCGTGCGCCAGCACCCAGCCCGCCACGGCCACAAGGAAGACGGGCAGCACCGTCTCGGCGAAGACAGGAAGCAATCCCGCAAGTGTACTCACAACACCCTAGCGGCGCACGGGGGCAGCCTGAGGCGCGCCCTGCTCAGCAGGATGGGCCGTGTGCGCAAGCATGCCTCGCGACTCATCCTCATTGTCGCCGTCCACCTCTTCCACCTCGACGTTGTGAACAACCTCGTAATGATCCAGCGTGGGTGCGAAGAATTCAACAACATACTCATTGGGCACGCCCATGGGTTGCGCCAGCTCATCCAGCAGCGCGTGAATGAAGTCGCGACGAAGTGCCGGCTGCATGCGGCGCATGGTGTCATCCCACAGCAAAACAGTGCCGTACATGCCTTCGCCTGTGTAATGCAGGTCCAGCTTGCCGATGGTCGCGGGCTGGTGGTTGGCATCAGCCTGGTCCAGATCAAAAAGTGCGTACTGCTCAGAGGAGGGGGTGCGAACGAGCCGCTTGAGCTTGAGGTTCACAGACGGTCACGCATCCCAATCGTCGGCATCATCGTCGGCATCATCATCCAGATCATCATCCGGATCATCTTCGTACTCGTCATCACCCGCACCCCCATAGCCCTGGCTGTCGGGATCGTGATCGTCGGCTTCCTCCAGTGCCGCGTCTTCCTCCTCCGCAGTCAGCACTGGGTCAACGTCGTCGAAGAGCATTTCTTCGAGGGCGATTTCGGCGGCTTCGACTTCTTCATCGCTACCTTCGTTGGCCATGGTGCGCAAGGCCGTGCGGGCGCGTTTACCGCCCAAATGGCCCAGCGCTTCAATGGCGGCCAGCCGTACGGCAAGCTCCTCGTCGGCGAGCATCATAATGATTTGCGGCGTGACGGCCTTGATTTCGAGTTCACCAGCGGCCAGCGCAGCCTCAACGCGCATGGCGGCGTCCGGGCTGGTCAGTTCTGCGCGCACCATGGATCGCCAGCGCGTGTCGGCGCTGCGTCCCATCGCGCGCAGGGCGCTCAGCCGCATTTCTTCTTCGGGCGCGTAGTAGGCATCTTCAATCAATTGGCGCAGGCCGGCCTCTCCAGAATAGGCCACACTCTCCAGCGCGCGTGCCTGCACCTCAACTGGTTCGCTGCTATTGTGGACAACAGCCAGCAGCGCCTCTTCGGCGCGCATAGCCATGGCCGCATCCAGTTCATCCAATTCGCCGGCCAGCACAAAGGGTCCCAATGCGCTCGCTGCCGCGGCGCGCACTTTGGTGTCCGGATCGTTGTTGAGCAGTTGCACGTACTGCCCAATCAGCGCCGGATCATCATCTTCCCATAGACCTTCGATCGCGAGCTGGCGCACGGCAGTGTCGCTATCGCGCAGGGCAATACGCAGCAACCTGCCCAACAGCAATTCGATGATATCGTCGGCCCCCGCCACCAGTTCGCGCACAACGCGGCGGCGGCGCGCTACAGGAATCTCCTCCCAGCGCGCGTCTACGGCGTCGGCCTCGACGCGCGATATATCGGAAAGCACAAAGAGATCGGCCAGCGCTACCTCGTCTGCGCTGCCAACCAGGCGCGCGAGCAGTTCGTCCACGGAGAGGCGCGCACGCGCGGCGGCCACAGGGTCAGCAAGGGGCACATGGCCCAGCTTCTCCAGGCTATCCAGCGCCCGCAGGTCGTCCAGTTCATCGTCAACCAGATCCTCGGCAGTGCCAACAAGCATTTCGTCGCTCAGCGCGTCCTCGGCAAAGAGGGCCGCGGCAAGCAGCTCGTCCTCGCTCTGCTCTTCGTCCATATCCTCCACATCGTCAGCGGGCGCGGCGAATTGTTGATCGTTTGTGCTATCGGCGCGCTTATCGCCATCATTGGCGGCAGGGCCGGAGCGTCTGTGGCCGCGTGCGTCGCGTTCGTTCTTCTTGGGTGTCATGATCGATTCCAACCGGTTGTTGCAAAGCAGAATTGAGGTGACTATGGCGCGTGAACGCGCTAGTCCTTCCAGGCAAAGCCCCACACGGCGCTCGTGGGGCTTACGGGCACGGTGGCGCTGCCGTTTGTTTCCACCACTTCCACATACCAACGCCACTGATTGCCCATCACGTCAGACGATTTGTCACAAAAAGAGGCGGGCACGCCAACCTGCGTCACAGTTGGCGCAATATCCTGCTGAATCAGCCAGGTGATCTGCAAGTTGCCGCCCGTATCGCGCCCGTTGACGAAGCCAAGATGGACGCGGTAACTCTCGTTATCGCCCATGCCGGAAATGGGCGACCACTCCAGCCGCCCCGCAGCACAGGCCACCGTAGCGCCATCCTGCGGGGCGCGCAGCACGGGCGCAGGATGGCGCATGCCGTTGGGTGCAGAGACTGTTGCCGCAACTGTGGGCCGCACCGCTGTCGTTGCTGTCGCGTTGGCAACGGCGGCGGGCGTTGCCGTGGCCACAGGCGTGGCTGTGGCCGCGGGTGTGGCTGTGGCAGCAAGCGTATTTGTGGCCACCGGTGTAGGTGCAGGAATCACAAGCGTGTCGCCCGGCTGCAAACTGGCCGCCTGCGCATTACTCAAATTATTGGCCGCCTGGAGCACCGCCAGCGGCACGCCCGTGCGGGCCGCAATACCGACCAGCGTGTCTCCCGAACGCACTGTGTAAACCGAGCCTGCGGGCGTACCTGAAACGCCGGTTGAATTCGTACCCGGCAGCGGAATTGTGAGCGTTTGCCCCGGCTGCAGGAGCGTTGCCTCGGCCAGGGAAAGGTTGTTGGCAAGCAGCAGCGCATCCAGCGAAACGCCAAAACGCGCGGCAATGGACTGCGCAGCGTCACCCTGCACCACCGTATATGTAACGGGCGCCGGTGTGTTCGTCGGCGCGGGCGTAGCCGTCGCAGCGGTCGTTGCCGTTGGCAAAAGTGTCGCCGTGGGCGCAGTGGTGGGCGTCAGGCTGGGCGTTACTGTGAGAACCGCGTCGACGCCCTCCGCGGCAGCGCCGGACAGAGCCGACGCGGTGGCGGTCGCGACAAGGCTTTGCGCCTCGGCCGTGGCCGAAACGACCACGCTCTCCGGCAGGCTAACAACTGGGTGCCCAGCCGTAACAACAATGGTATTCGTAACCGGCGCGGCACTCTCAGGTTGAGTATCATCAACCACACCCAGCGCGCCATTGACCGACCCGCCATCAGCCACAGTGCCATCAGCGGGCGCCACGCCAACGGGCGCTGTAGGCAGCACAGCCACCGCGTTCACATCCGGCGCGGGGATAACTTCCAGTTGCGGATCCAGTCGGGCGCTGAGGGCCGACACCCATGCCGTCGCGGCGCGTGCACGGCTGCCCACCCATCCCAGCGGATTGCCCGAGTCGCTCTGGAATGCCATAAGCACAAGCACCAGCGCGCCCAAAACAAGCGGCAGCCCAATTGTCAGCAGGCGCGAGGGCGCTGGGCGCAGTTCGCGGCCGCAATGGGGGCATATTGTCAGCCTGCTTGATGCGCGTTGGCCACACTGGCGGCAGCGTATGACGCGCGGTTTGGCGTTCAGTTTTTCGCCGCAGGTGGGGCAGGTTTCGGTCTCGGATGAAAGGGGGCCATTGCAGTTGGGACAGCGCAAGGCGCCATTGGGCGCACTCCGCGCCGCTTGTGCGCCAGTGACAGCATGTGCGGGCGTTGACGCCTGCGGCGCGGGCTGCATATGGGGCGCTTGATAAGCGCCCGTAGGGCCAGGCTGTGTGCGCGGCGGCCCCGGCAGGGTTGGCTGCTGCGCCGGCCAAGGCGCCGGCTGCTGCGGCGGCGCCGGCCAAGGCGCCTGCGGCGGCTGATCGACAGGCCGGCCTTGAGGACGGTCTTTGGGTGTGGGTTCAGGCTGGGTTACAGGCGGCGGATTATAGGGCTGCGGTGCATGCGCCGGGCGCACAAAGGGGCCGGGCGGCGTGGGCACAGACTGCGCCGTATCGTTCGCTGCGCTGCGATAAAATGGCGATTGGGGCGATGCAGGCGCGCCCGCAGGCGGGCGCGGCGCGCCTGGCTCCTGGGGATGCTCTGCCTGGTTGTCAAAACCCTCAGCCATTTGCTCTTTGCTACCTTCCTGCCGTCCAGCAGTGATTTCAGGAGGCGCGCGTCACGCCGCCGTGACCCTTACTGACCCAGGATCATGCCCCAATCGATGGTTGCATGGGGGGCGGCAATGTCGCGGAATGTGATGATGACCATGAGGCTCAGCAGTAGCATGAAGCCAATCATGTGCACCATGCCTTCGCGTTCGGGGCTCACTCGCTTGCCGCGAATCCACTCAATCAGAATAAAGAGCAGGCGACCGCCATCCAGCGCAGGCAGCGGCAGCAGATTCGTAATCGCCAGCGCCGCACTGAGCACGGCCGAAAGGCGCAGGATGGGCCACAGCACGCCATAGCTGATGCTCGAGTTGACCGCGCCGCCCACTTCGCGCGCAATGCCCACAGGGCCGGAAAGTTGCGCAGCTTCAGCGCTCATCTGCCCCATAATCAGTTTCACCGGCAGTTCCAGCACAAGCCCAATATAGCTGAAGGTATTGACAACACCCTGCCAAATGCTCTGGAAGAAAGGCATGGGTGCGAATGTTGACATAGCGCCAATCTGCACACCCAGCGCGCCCTGGCCCGCGGGCGGGTTTACGCGCGGCGTCATTTGCGTTGCCACCAGCGCTTCATCGCGCAGCACCGTCAGCGTCATTTCGGCGCCATTCTGCTGCTGCACAACGTCACCCAACTGTGTCTCCAGTGTAATTACCGTGTCATTCACTTCATAGACCAGATCGCCCGACTGCAAACCAGCCTGCTCGGCAGGGCTGGCGGGGGCGGTCTGCTCAATGCGCGTGGTCATCACACCCACGTAATCGCTGGTGTTCTCGAGGAAGGATTGCACCTGTGCGCTATCGACAGCGGGCAGCGTTGTGCTTGCGCCGTTCCGCAGCACCGTGAGGTCCACCGAGCCGGCGCTGGGCGCGCTCCACGTGGTGCGAATTGGATCAGTGGCAACGGCGTTGACAAAAGCCTCGCTGCCACCGGCCTGGAGCAGAATATCGCCCGGTTGAAGACCAATGGCCGTCGCCGTGGTCGAGGGCTGATCCACCAGTTGCGGGTAGGCAAGCAATACCTCCGAGCCGCCCACCATGAAGGAGGCAGCAAAGAGGATGATGGCCAGGACAAGGTTCATGAGCGGCCCGGCAAGGAGCGTAAATGCTCGCCCGCGCATGCTCGCGGCGTTGAACGCGCCCGAGGTCATGTCGCCGGCATCTTCACCCTTCATGCGCGCAAAGCCGCCCAGCGGCAGCAAATTGAGCGTGAAGTCGGTGCCGTCATAGCGGAAGAGCTTGGCAATGCGCGGCGGGTAGCCCATGCCGAACTCTTCGACGACAATGCCGCTGCGGCGCGCGGCCAGGTAGTGGCCCAGCTCGTGGAAGAAGACAAGCACGCCCAGCACCAACACAAACGAAATGACTGTAATCAACGTAGACATTGGTTTTCCTTAATACGCCCACAAGCACGGGGTTCTGCGCGGCCGCACTTGCGGCAAGCCGCCGGCGTGCACTCTGGCTGCGCCCATTCTACCATATGGCGCAAAAGCATTGCTGCAAATGCATCGCTAATCGCACCCGGGCCCATTGCCCGGATAGCGTTTTAGTCTACGCCAAAGCGGTGCAACAGGCTGTAAGCGCAATCCGTAAGCGTAGAGGACGCTATGCATGATCACGAATTTGTGGCCCTAAATCATTGCCATTCTTTATTGAACCCACGTCCCCATATCCGGTCGCGCCTGTGTGAGCGCGGCGTAAAGATTGCCAGGCTGCAGTCCGCTGCAGAGCAGCACCTCGGCGCCTGGCGTCTGCTCGACAAAGGCCAGCGCCTGCGTCACCTTGGCTGCCATGCCGCCGGTCACGTCTACACCGTGGCTGCCGCCCAGCCCCGCGGCCAGCGCGGGCAGCGCGTCACGCGTGAGCACAGGCACGCGCGTGGCTGTCGGGTCGCGCAGCGGGTCTGCCGTATAGATGCCATCGACCTCACCTGCCAGCACAATGCGCGCGGGGGGCAAATGCGCCGCCAGCCATGCGAAGATCTCCTCTGTGCCTGCAATCGTACCGCCGCGCACATCATCCAGTGCAACGTCGCCGTAAAGGAGCGGCACAAGCCCCACAGCCAGCGCGCGCTCAATTGCAGCAAGCGGCCCGTCGACCACCAACCCGTCCACACAGCGCAGCGCAGCACTCGGTTGAATGCTCCATGCAGGGATGCCGGCGGCGAGCAGCGCGGCGGCAACGTGGCGATTCAGACGCGCCGCAGCGTCGGCGGTCGCGGCAAAGCCATACCATTGCTCGGCAGTGTGTACGCCTGCACGCGTGCCATACTTGCGCCCCACAACGTGGCCGAAGCTGCCCGATCCGTGCGCCACAATCAGCGCCACGTCGGGGCGGGCCGCGCGCGCAATTTCGCCGGCAAGCCGCGCGAGCACATCGGCGCGCAGCGTTTCGGGCGTGCGCTTGTCTGTAATCAGCGAGCCGCCCAGTTTGAGATAGATCACGTTGCGCATGGGTCAGCCTGCCGTCCTAACCAGAGATGCATGCAGCGCCTCAAGCAGCAGGTCCTCCTGCTCCGGCAGCACAGTGCGCGGGTCAAAGAGCAGTTTGTCGTTCTGAATGCGGCAGATGACCGGGGGCCGTGCGTGGCGCAGCGCCGCCGCCACGCTGTCCGGTTGGGCGGTGGAGAGCGACAACAACCAGGTGGGCAACGTTTCGCCTGGCAGGCTGCCGCCGCCCACGGCGCTTTCGCCCGCGCTCACAGACGACTCGACTCCATAACGCGCGAGCGCTAACCGCCACTTTTCTGCACGGGCATGGAGTGCATCCGGTGGGGCGGCAATCATGCGCCACACAGGCAATTCGTCGGGCGCCTGGCCGCGGTCATAGGCCCACAGCGTGGCCTCCAGCGCGGCGAGTGTACTCTTGTCCACACGCAGCGCACGCGCCAGCGGGTGGCGGCGCAGCGCCTCAATCAACGGGGCGCGCCCCACAATAATGCCTGCCTGCGGCCCGCCCAGAAGCTTGTCACCGCTGAAGGTCACAAGGTCTGCGCCCGCGGCAACGCTCTCCTGCACCATCGGCTCGGCGGCAAGGCCATAGGTGCGCGTGTCAAGCAGCGTGCCGGAGCCGAGGTCGTCAATCAGCAGGAGGGGCACATGCGCGGCGTCATCATGCGCAATGGCCGCCATGTCGGCCAGCGTGGGCATGGCCACAAAACCTATCTGCCTGAAGTTGCTGCTGTGCACGCGCAAGAGCGCGGCCGTATCGGGGGTAATTGCGTCTGCGAAATCGCGTGGGTGCGTGCGGTTGGTCGTACCCACTTCAACCAGGCGCGCGCCACCCTGCACAAGCACATCGGGGATGCGAAAGCCTCCGCCAATCTCCACAAGCTGGCTGCGGCTAATGAGCACCTCGCGCCCCTGGCAGAAGGCCGCCAGCACAAGGTAGACCGCGGCGGCGTTGTTGTTGACGACCAGCGCATCCTCCGCGCCGGTGAGGCGTTGCAGCAGCGCGCGCGCGTGGTCGTGGCGGCTGCCGCGTGTGCCCCGTTCAAGGTCATACTCGAGGCTGCTGTAGCCCTGGCCCACCTCCGCCATGGCAGAGAGGGCGTTGGCCGAAAGGGGCGCGCGCCCCAGATTCGTATGAATGATGACACCCGTGGCGTTGATTACGGGTTGGAGCGAGCGGCGCATGCGCGCGTCAAGCAAGGCGGCCACCTGTTCGGGCCACTGATGGGGCGCTGGTGAGGGGCTGCCCGCGCCAATCGCTGTACGTGCAGCGGCAAGCACGGCGCGCACAGCGTCCAAAAGCGCGGCATCGCCCACCTGCGCGGCCTGCGCGGCCAGCGCCGGCTCACGCAGCAGCGCATCGACAGAGGGCAGCGCACGATAGGCAGCGTGCGCTGCCTCTGTGCTGGTTGCACCCGAATTTGCATGGTCTTGAGTCATGGGCGGAAGTGTTGTTTGTGGTGCTTTGGCTGCACTATGGAGCCGCCGCCAGCGGGATCACAAAGGCCGGCCCTGTGGCCGGCCTCCAGTGTGGGCGAAAAGGGACTCGAACCCCTGACCTCCTCGGTGTAAGCGAGGCGCTCTAACCAACTGAGCTATTCGCCCGCCCATAAGGGTCTTACTCTACCCGGCGCGTGGCGCTTTGTCAAACAAAAGTGCGGCGCTGCGACAAGGCAGCATAGGGCGCGCTACGCGGGCAACGCGGCCCTGGCCGCGCGGTCGAGCACGAGGCAGGCCTCGCGCCCAAAGGTAATGGTCACCGCATCGCCGCGCTTGGGCAACTTGAGGTGGGGATTATTGAACTCATCGAGCTTGACAACCGAATCACCCACGCGCACGTCAATCCGCACAATCGAACCGAGAAAGGTAATCGTTTCGATGACGCCTTTGAGCGTATTCTCGGATGCGTCGTCGCCGTCGCCGTTCTGGCCCTGCCTCTCCGTGCTAATCTTCAGCAGCTCGGGGCGCAAAGCCAACGCCACCTGCGCACCCGCCTGCTCCTGGAGCGGCGCAACCGCGTGAATGGGCTGACCGTGCACGCTCAAAAGACCGGTGGCGGGGTCCACCACCTCGGCCGTAAGCGTGTTGAGCGTGCCCACAAAAGAGGCCACAAAGCGCGTGGCCGGGAAATTGTAGATTTCAAAGGGCGCGCCCACCTGCTCAATGCGCGCATTGTTCATTACCACCACGCGGTCGGAGAGCGAAAGCGCCTCCTCCTGATCGTGGGTGACGTAGATGGTGGTGATCCCCAGGCGCTGCTGAATCTCGCGGATTTCCGTGCGCAACGAGACGCGAATCTTGGCGTCGAGCGCAGAAAGCGGTTCATCCAGCAGCAGCAGTTTGGGGCGGATTGCCAGCGCGCGCGCCAGCGCCACGCGCTGCTGCTGCCCGCCCGAAAGTTGAAAGGGATAACGTGCGCCCAGTTCCTCGAGCTTGATCAGTGCAAGCATCTCCCGTACACGCTCTTTGATCTCTGCGACGGGCTTGCCGCCCACCTTGAGGCCAAAGCCAATGTTGTCGGCCACCGACATATTGGGAAAGAGCGCGTAGGACTGGAAGACCATGCCGATTTCGCGCTGGTTGGGGCGAATGTTGGTGATATCCTTGCCGTCCATGAGCACTTTGCCGGCTGAAGGCGTCTCAAAGCCCGCCACCATACGCAGCGTGGTCGTTTTGCCGCAGCCCGACGGCCCCAGGAACGAGACGAACTCGCCCGCCTCCACGTTGAGGTTGAAGTCGATTACCGCGGGTTGAAGGGCGTTGGGATAGATTTTGCTGACACTGATCAGATTAAGGAAGGCCATAAGTGCTCTTGCGCCAGGGTGGGTTAGGTGGAAGAAGATATCAGCGCACGCCGGTGACGGTGGCTCCCTTTTTGCCTCCCGTGGCCACGTTGATCAGGATCATCGCAAGCCAGGTAAGCCCAAAGGTCACGATTGCCAGCGCGGCCGGCTCATACGTCTGGTGGTTGCCAATCAATGCCAGGTAGGGGCCAAACGCAGGCCGGTTGAGGAATGAGGCCAGTGTCAACTCGCCAACAACGATCGCAAAAGTAAGCAGCGACCCGCTCAACAACGCCGAGCGCAGATTGGGGAAGATGACGCGAAAGAGGATCGTGGGCCAGCCTGCGCCCAGGCTCTGTGCCGCTTCGGTGAGCGTGCGCACATCCATGGCGCGCAAACCGTTGTCCACCGAGCGATACATATAGGGCAGCGAGAGCACAGTGTAGGCCGCCACCAGCAGCACATTTGTCGTCATGGTGCTGTTTGTCAGCGGCGGGATGATCGTAATTCCCAGCAGTTGCAGCGGGCGGCTGTAGGTCTTGATCAGTCCAAAGACAAGCACAATGGCCGGGATGACAAAAGGCATCAGGCTGATGAACTCGACGGCGGGCCGCCATTTGGGCGCGCGCAACTGCACCCAGTAGGCCGTGGGCACAACCAGCATCAGGCTCACAATGATCGTGCTGAAGGCCATGATGTTGGAAAAGAGAAAGGTGCGTAAAAAGAGCGGCTCGGAGAGCGCTGACGTATACGCGGCAAAGCTCAACGTGCCGCGCGTCTTCTGCAGTGAGAAGACGAAGGTGCCGTAGAGCGGCAAACCCAGATACAACATTCCGATTGTCCACCAGAGCCACGAGAAAGGGGCAAAGGTGCGGCGCGTACGGCCGGGTTGCAGCGGTGCAGCAGGCGCCGGCGCGCGCTCGATTTTGGTTGCTTCAAGCGCGGCACTCATCGCAGCCACCGTTCCGATCTGCGCTGCAGCCAGGTGTACAGGGTGATGCTGATCGCCATCACCACCACCATGCCCAGCGCCATGGCGTAGCCCAGGCCGGGATTGTTGAGCACATCGCCCCGAATCTGCGCGCCAATCTGGATTGTTACCAGATTGAGCGACCCGCCGGTGAGGGCATAGGCTGTGGCATAGGCGCCAAATGCGTTGCCAAAGAGTAGTATCATGCCGCCCAGCAGCGAGGGCATGAGGATAGGCAGCCCCACCAGCCGCCAGTACTGCTGCGGCGTCGCGCCCAGGTTGTCGGCCGCCTCGCGCCACTCGCGCTTGAGCCCATCCAGCGAAGGCGCCATGATCAAAATCATAAGAGGGAATTGAAAATAGAGGTATGTCAGGCTCAGCCCCGCAAAGCTGTAGAGATTGAAGCCCGAATCGTAAATGTTCCAGCCCGCAAAGTTCTTGAGAAGCACCGTAATGAAGCCCGTGCGACCCAGTGTAGAGATGAAGGCAAAGGCCAGCGGCACGCCGGCAAAATTGGAGGCAACGCCCGAGAAGGTCATGGTGCCCGAGCGCATAAAGCGAGGCATGCCGCCAATGGTCACGGCATAGGCCACAAGCATACCCAGCAGCCCGCCACCAATTGCC
This sequence comes from Anaerolineales bacterium UBA5069, assembly GCA_002415895.1. Classification (GTDB taxonomy): domain Bacteria; phylum Chloroflexota; class Anaerolineae; order Caldilineales; family Caldilineaceae; genus UBA5069. Next base: position 53,989 of record DIAV01000213.1, read on the forward strand.
GTCACCGCGCTAATGCGAATGCTGAGCCAGTAGGCCTGCGGGATGGGAGGGCGCGCCAGGTCCAGAATATTCTGGAAAGTGAACTCACCCGCCTTGTTCTGAAACGAGCCGACAAAGAGCGAGATCGAAGGCAAGAAGATAAAGAGGATGGCAAAGAGAAAGAAGGGGACAAGGCCAAGCCACGCCCAGGAGAACTTGCGCTGGGGTTTGAGCACCGGTGCAGGGCGCATCTCGATTGTGTCGGCGCTGGTTGTCATGGGCAGGTGGGTAGTGGCTAATGACGAGTGGGAAGACGGGCCAATGATCAATGATCAACGATTCATGATCATTGATCATTGGCCCGCAGTTCTTACGGTTGCGCCTGAATGTTCGCACCGACGACGCTATCCCAGTTCGCGGAGATAAGCGCCTTGGCAGCATCCTGCTGTGCGATGGTGGGGAATTGCACGCCAGTGGTGTCGGGCAGCTTCGCAGCCAGTTCGGCCGGGACGACGCCGCGCTCGCGCATGTCGGCTTCGCGGATGGGGTGGCAGTAGCCGCTCATCCATGCCAACTGGCCTTCGTCGCTGTAGAGGTATTCCATCCACAACTTGGCGGCGTTGGGGTGCGGTGCGTAGGCGCTAATGGCCTGCACGTAGACGCCGGCCAACTTGCCTGTCGCGGGGATGACTGTCGCAATCGGCGGGTTACCCGCTGCGGCATCGGCGCCGGCCAGCGAGTTGTAGTCCCACGTCACGCGTACGGGTGTCTCGCCGCGCGCCACAAGTGCGTTGTTGGCAATCACGGGCACGAGGTTGCCGGCCTGGTTCAGTTGGGCGAAGTAGTCAAGGCCCGGCGTGACATCATCCATGGAATCGCTCTGCGAGAGCGCAGCGGCGATCACCGAGAGAATGGCCTGGTTGGAGGTGCGCGGGTCACCCGAAAGGGCAACCTGCCCCTTGTACTTCGCGTCCAGCAGGTCGGCCCAGTCTGCGGGGGCTTCCGCGACGACGTCGCTGTTGACCATGAAGGCCAGCACGCCAAAGTAATCACCGTACCAGTAGCCGTCGGGGTCCTTCACGTCATCGGGAATCGTGTCCCACGTGGAGACCTTGTAGGGCTGGATCAAACCCTGATCCTTGGCAAGCGGGCCAAAGGCGAAGCCGACGTCGATCACATCGGGGGCCTGCGGGCCGACATTGTCCTTGTTGGCGCGGATGGCCTCCAGTTCATCGCCGGAGCCGGCGTCAGGATTGACTTCATTGACCGTAAGGCCGTACTTGGCCTTGAAGCCATCAATTGCGGCGCCATAGTTGCACCAGTCGCGCGGCAGTGCGATCACTGTCAACTGCCCCTCGGCCTGCGCGGCCTCAACCAGCGCGGCCATTTCGGGGGTCATGTCTGCGGCGGCTTCGGCGGCCGGGGCGGCAGTTGCCTCTGCGGGCGCTGCGGGCGCTGCCGGTGCAACCGCGGCGCACGCCGACAGTGTAAGCATAACGGCAACCAAAAGCAGCGAGACCACAAGGCCATATTGCTTGCGTACCATCTGTTCCTCCGTTCGATTGTCTGTATGAACTTCGCTTGGGATGGAATTGCTGTGTGCGCGGAGCAAGCACGTATGCAGATGCGCATACCCAATAACGAGCTTGCATGGAGTGCTTGCCCGCACATTATTACACATATACACCTCTTTTGTTAAGTTGCATCTTTCGTTCATTGCCAATGCTGTTAACGTTTTGCGCACAAATAGGCGATCGTCGCGGAAAAGTGCGCCAGCAATGGCGCGCCCATCTGAGAACGTCAGTGGCAGAAAGACAAACGCAGGCCAGGAGAGTGAACCCTCCTGGCCTGCGTTTGTTGCGGGGTTATCCGTTTGTGGCCGAGCGCCGTGCTTACTGCGCAGCGGCCGGAGCGATTGCGTACACCACCTGAAGCTGCATGGTCAGGTCCAGCTGCCCAGGCTGAATCGGGGTGCCGCCGCCCATGGCCATGGCATTCTCGCGGAAGGAGCCCGCAATGGCATTGCTGCCAACCATTTCGCTCACCGAGATGAGCTCGCCCACGGCAACGCCCGTGAGAGATGCCAAATCCTCGGCACGCGCCTTGGCGTCGGCCACAGCAGACTTGCGCGCCTCGGCCTGCGCCGCAGCGGAATCCTTGAGCGCAAAGTTCACGCCATAGATGTTGTTCGCGCCCGCTTCAATAGCCGTGTCGAGCACCTTGCTCACAGTCGTCAAGTCACGAATTGTCACGTTGACGTTGTTGGCCACCTGATAGGTGATTTCGTTTTCCGGCAGCAGGCCGTTGGGGCCATAGTTATTGGCGCTCACGCTGAAGCTCGACGTCTGAATATCCGCTTCGGCAACGCCAACCGCCTGCACCGCCGCAATCACCTCATCGATAATGCCCTGGTTGGCGTCCGACGCTTCGCGCACGGTCGCCCTGGTCGTCACCACACCCAGATTCAGATAGGCCACATCCGGCTGGACCTGAACCTTACCCTCGCCGACGACGGTAATCGAGCGTGTTACGTTGGATACCGATACAGGCTCGCTCGGGGCGTCCTGCGCCTGCGCCGCGCGTGCCGGTAGCAAGAGTGCGCCTGTGGCAAGCACGGCCACCATGGCCAGCGCGCCGGCCCCTGCGGCAATGCGATTGTGAAGCAAATTGAAAGACATAATCTCCCCCTGTTGGAACGTGTTGTTGTAAAGTACTATGTGCAACTGCAGCGAGTTTGCAAACCCTGCGTGAGCGGCGCTTGTAGAGGCCGGGCACGCCTATTGGACGGATGGCCCCACGCAATTGTTCCCAAGCTCGTTCCCCGAGTCGTTGGACAGCAACAAACAGCGAGGCTTCCCCATGGGGAAGCCTCGCTGTACGATCACGGTCACAGGTTGCATGTTTGCCAGGCCTACGGCGCTTTCCCCTGAAACATGACCCCTGCCACACTCACAATGGAGGTGCCTGCATCGTCGGCGGGGCAGTGGGCGTAGCCCAGTTGCGTGCCGCGCACAGTACCCAGCGCGCGCAGTGTCAGGTAGATCGGTGTGACGCCGCAAACGTTGTTGCGATTCTGCACGCGCTTGATCTCGGCGAAGAAAGCGGCGGCATTCCCCTCCAGCATGGGGTGCAGCAGTGCGCTGTCGGCGCGGCGCACCATGGCGCGCTGGGCGTCATACAGCGGCGCGCCGCCAAAGGCGGGCCCCACGTGCGCCAAATCACCCGAGGCCACGTAGAGCACACGCCGGCCGGCGGTGGCCGATTTGAGCGCAGCCAGCGCCGCGGCAAGCTGCGGGTCATCCTGCGGGACAG
>DIAV01000213.1:57314-59557 GCA_002415895.1 Anaerolineales bacterium UBA5069
CCTCCGCGCATCCCTCCGCGCATGTGGTGCAACCACACCGCCACCAACTCCAGCGAATGTTCGCCGCGGTGGCGCAACTCCCCTGCAAAGGCCGCCTGCTCGCCCAGCGCAGCGGCGAGCGCATCCACAACGGCAGTGTCCGTGGACAGCGTGCCATAGGGGGTGGCGTAGCTCTGCCGCGTGAGGGTGAAAAGATCGTTGCCAAAGTGGTCCGTGCCGAAGATGACAGCCACATCCGCGCCGGCCACTGCGTTGGCCGCGCGCTTCCACACCTGCGCGTAGACGGGGCCGCCGCGCCCGTAGTCTATGTGCGGGCTCAGCAGCCCCACCCCTTGCGCCCAATCGACGGGTGCAGGCTCCACGTCATCGGCAGCATCCAGAAGTGACTGCAAAAGCGCCTCCAGATCGTCGCGCTCAGCCGGATAGCCGCTGCCCGCCAATGCGGGCGGACGGCTGGGTGCGCAGCGAAAGGCAGTCACCGCCTCCGCATAGCGTTGCCGAAAGCGCGGGCTTTCCAACATGCAGGCCTCGTCGAGCGCATCCGCAAGCGATTGCACATGGCGGCTTTCCATGGGCAGACCATACTGCGTGCGCACCAGGGCGGCAATGTCGTCAATCGCATTGGAGCCGTCAAAGAGCGCCAGTGCAGGGCCAAAGAGTTGGGAAACGTGAAGCTGCTGATCGCCAAGGTGCAGCGGGTCGCGCAGCAGAAAGAAAGGCGCGCCATCTTGCTCAACGCGGCGCACATCAACGGCGCGTAACAGGGGGAAGTTCAATTCGCTCATGGAAGGAGATTGGCGGTCGTGGCGTTTGGATTGGCTGACCAGGGCAATGTCGTGCGTTCCGACACATGGGCGCGCGCCACCTGCTCGGGAACGATGCGCGCCGTGCCGAGGTATGCGCCGTCGAGATTGGCATTGTCAAATCGGGCCAGCATGAGGTTGCAGTTTGTAAATTTGGCGCCGGCCAGATTGGCGTCGCCAAGATCGCTGCCCGAAAGATTGGCGCTTGTAAAGCTCACGCCACGCAAATCGGCGTGTGCCAGGTTGGCATTGACAATCGTGCTCCAGCCCAGGTTGCCAAAGGGCATTGCAACGTGGCGCAGGTCGGCCCAGTGCAGCGGCAAACGCGCAGGCACAGCAACGCCATCCTCACCGGGCGAGCCGCCAATCAGCAGCGCCTCATGCAGGAACTGGAGCAGCAATCCCTTGTGCGCGCCGTCCAGCAGGGGCAGCGTTGCAAAGACGTGGGCACGCGCCAGGGCCATGATTGGGCTGCGCGGAGCACTGGTGTGCAGATCATGGTGTGTGGCCAGATCGGTAATCTGCGCGAAGAGCGCACGCAGCGCACGCCACTGCGCCTTCTCGCTCAGTGTGAAGTTGACATCCGTTGTCATGAGAATAGAGGGTTTCTGTGGTGCGGTTTACTTACTTCACAACACCTTCATTTGCGCAGCGCACACTGGTTTCGCAGATTGCGAGATATGAGTCTATGCGCGCACCCCAGTGGCTGTCAATCAAAGCAGAAGCGCGCACACAGCCCCACCCAACGCCGCGGCAACCAACCAGGAACGCAACTGCGCCATGATGGTGACCAGGGCCGCACGGCAACGGTGCGGCCACCCAACAGTGTCCACACTGCGACAAATCAACAATCTGAGTATGTGCGAGTGTTCGGAGGAGAGCATCATGGGTAAGTTACAAACAGCGGATGATCTGGCGCGCAGCTGGAGTCAGGATCCACGCTGGCAAGGCATTCACCGCGGCTACACAGCCGAAGAAGTGGTGCGGCTGCGCGGCACCGTGCATATTGAACACTCGCTGGCGCGCCGCGGCGCCGAACGGCTGTGGGATTTGCTCCACACCGAGCCATTCATCAGGTCGCTGGGGGCGGTGACAGGCAACCAGGCAGTCCAGATGGTGCAGGCAGGGCTCAAGGCGATCTACCTCAGTGGCTGGCAGGTTGCGGGTGATGCCAACGATGCGGGCCAAACCTACCCCGACCAGTCGCTCTACCCTGCCGACAGCGCTGCCAACCTGGCGCGCCGCCTGAACAACGCGCTGCTGCGCGCCGATCAGGTTGCGCACGTGGCCGGCCATGATGGCATCGACTGGCTGGCCCCCATTGTGGCCGACGCGGAATCGGGCTTTGGCGGCAATTTGAATGCCTTCGAACTGATGCGCGCCATGATCGAAGCAGGCGCGGCCGGTGTTCACTTTGAGGACCAGCTCTCGTCGGCCAAG
>DIAV01000213.1:59609-60787 GCA_002415895.1 Anaerolineales bacterium UBA5069
GCTGGCCTACAACTGCTCGCCCTCATTCAACTGGCGGCTCAATCTGGATGAACGCACAATTGCCGTCTTCCAGGAGAAATTGGGCGCAATGGGTTACAAGTTCCAGTTTGTCACGCTGGCCGGCTTCCATTCCCTCAATGCCGGCATGTTTGAATTGGCGCAGGGCTACCGTGATGAGGGCATGGCCGCCTTCTCCCACCTCCAGGAGCGCGAGTTTGCCATGGAGCAGTCCGGCTTCACAGCCGTGCGCCACCAAAGTTTTGTAGGGGCGGGCTATTTCGACGCCGTGCAACTGGCCGTAACCGGCGGCACGGCCTCCACCACCGCCATGCACGGCTCCACCGAGGAAGCACAGTTCCAGGCAGCGCTGGCATAGTTTGCGCCGTATCATGCAGGCAAAGCGTGTGGGTCACGTTGGTTAACGTGACCCACACGCGCGTCTTGTACAACACACGCTGCTGTGTGCAAAAATACACAGGCGCGCGTTCTTGGAATATAGCGCAATTGTGTGCTAAAATAGTGGCGTAACCGAATATTCAATTGGCGAAACACACCGGCGTGCGCCGCCCACCGTTTTTGACCGTCACAGCACCCACTGTGCTTCGCCATTCCCTGCATTCGCTCTCGCGAGGAGGAACTATGGTCAAGCACACAGTGCGCAAGAATAAAGTTCTGGTCCCGGTGGATGGTTCTGCATTCTGCCGGCAGATTGTCCCCATTCTCACCCGATTTCTCAGCCCCGAAACCAATGAATTAATCTTCCTGCGCGTTGGCGAACACGTCGGCGGGCTGTTGGGCGCGCCGCCTCGCCCCGCCGGCCTCGACGGCATGGTGCTCACCTATGAGACGCAGAACGATGCGCGCCTGGCTGCCCACCCCATCTTTGCCAGCCAGGTCCGCGACAGCGCAGCCGCCGACTTCCTTGCCGACATGCGCCGCGAAGCACAACCGCTTGAGGATGTAGGCTTCAGCGTGCAGTACGAAATGCGCTTTGGCAACCCCGGTGAGCAGATTGTCAACTATGTGAACCTGCATGATGTAGACCTGATTGCCATGACCACGCACTGGCGCACAGGCGTCAACCGTCTGCTCTTTGGCAACACCGTGCAATACATTACGCCGCGTGTGAAGCCGCCGCTGCTCATGCTGCGCCCCGCCGATGACCTCGAGCTGCAGGC
>DIAV01000213.1:60942-63493 GCA_002415895.1 Anaerolineales bacterium UBA5069
ATTCTCCTGCCGCATACTGTTTTACCAGCCCCGGCCGCCGAAGCAGCCGCAGTGCTAGAAGCCGAACGCAGGCGCCAGCGCAAAGCCGATCACAACACCCATCGCGAAGATGGACAGCAGACCAAGCGTAATCAGGAAGCAGAGGATGCGTATCAGGCGGCCAAAGCCATTGGAGTTCTGTGTCAACATGCGTGCCTCCCTGTGATTCCCATCTGCCGCAATGAGCGGCGGCTTGCGTTTGGCTGAGTCTCCTTCTGAACGGCGCCGAGAGCGATTCGCGTACCCTGCGATGTGGACATCTGCGTTTCGGGCTCAAATCCACAATAGCACAAGATAATCCACAAATCAATGGTCAATTGTGGATTTTGCAAACAATGCAAACAGAACATTTGTGCGTTTGTGTGTGTTTCCGCCTGCGCGTCCTTTTTGCCACCGTTTTTGGACAAAACAGACCGGCATCACTCGGCGACTGCGTCGGGCAAATCCAGCAGCACATAGCCCGGCGCGCCTGCACGGCTGTCGATCACCTGGAAATGGACTGGGCCGTAATCCCCCGTGATTTGCCACCTGGAACCGCGGTGCAGGTGGCCGCTCACCACATAGGCGACCTTCGCTTGTGTGCGCAGCCAGTTGCCCAGCGAGACGTTGCCCAAATAGGCGCTGATCAGGCTCCAGTATTCGCTTTCGGGGTGCACGGGGATAGGCTCGGCAAAGGGCGGCATATGCGTCACAACCACAATGCGCGCCACATCAGGGTTTGCCTGCAATTGGTAAATCTGGTGCGCAAGCCGCCGCTGGAGCGCGCGCGCCACCGCGCGATCACTCCAGGGCCAGCGGATGTAGTCGGCGTCGTGATTGACAAGCGCCTTGAAGCTGCGCAACTGTGTTGCACTCATGTTCAGGTGTGGGGGGGCCGAAGAGTAGTCGTACCACGCCATGTTGCCGCAGATGCCCGTGTTGCCAACCACCAGCGCTTGCGTCTCCAGCCAGCCATATCCCTCTTCGTTTGCAATGCGCGGCAGCAGCTCCAGCCAGAGTGCACGGCTGTCTACAGCAGGCGCGGCCTGCGTAACCGTGGGCGTGCCAGAGGGCGTGGAATGGGCTTTCTGGGGGTGTACGTAGAGGTCATGGTTGCCTGGCAGCACCAGCCGTGGGCAGGGCAAATGCGCAAAGCAGCGCAACGCAGCGCGGAAATGTGGAGGCGTGGCGCCTGCATCGCCCGCAATCACAAAGCAATCGGGCTGCAGCGCCGCCACCTGCGCGGCAAAACGCGTGTGAACGGCATCGTGAGCGGGGCGGTAGTGCAGATCAGAGGTAATCACCAGACGCATTGACTGAGTGTAGCCGCGCCGTAGCCGCGCCACAAAAGCGCCCGCCGATCTGTGCAGATCGGCGGGCTGAACTGTTTTCAACAATCAGGTGCAATGGCTGTGTTGGCAGCGCAGGCTACCCGCAAACGTAGAGAACCTGTCCCGGCACAATAACGCGGGGATTGGAGAGACCATTGATATGGGCAAGATGCCGCCACGATGTTCCATACCACGAGGCAATGCGCGAGAGATTATCACCCCGCTGCACTGTGTAGTAGCAGCCGCCACCCGGATGGCCAACATGACCGGATGGGATGCACAAGACCTGTCCCGGGATGATAATGCTGGGGTTGGTAATGCCATTGGCCGCCGCAATGTCATGCAGGCTTACGCCATACCAGCGTGCAATGCGCAACAGCTGGTCGCCCTGGCGGACGCGATAATAATCACTGCAGCTCGCGCCATACCAACTGGCATCACCCTTGGCCGACGCCATGGACGTACTGTCCGAGGCAGCATAGGCTGCCGTGGGCATGAATGGCATGAACATGGCTGCGAGAACAAGAGCAACTGCCAGCCAGCGCCACGCCCCGCCCCGCCTGAGTGCACTCCGCATAGACTTCTCCTTTCCCATATTGGGATTTGAGGATGGACTACAAGAAGCGGCCGCACCCAGTGGCGCTCCGCTGCTGCGATGCAATCTCACTGATCATGACGCAATTGTGACGAAATGGTTACGCACTCTGTTCCCATGCAAAACGTCTGGTTTCATACATGGGTGCAGCGAGGCTTCCGTTGTTGGAAGCCTCGCTGCGACTGCGCCAGTGCTACTCGTACCGCAGCGCCTCGGCAGGGTAGATGCGCGACGCCTGCCAGGCGGGAATAATGGTTGTAAGCAGCGCAAAACCGTAGGCCAGCGTGACAACGAAGATAATGCTCCACCACGGCATGTTAAAGTCGGCCGTACTGCCAAAGGCCACGCCAACAATGTTAAGCCCCAGCACAATGCCTGTGGCCGCGCCGATCAGAATGCCTGTTATGGCAATGAAGGATGCCTCCAACACGAAGGAGAGCGCCACCATGCGCGCCTGATAGCCCAGCGCACGCAACATGCCCACCTGCTGCCGCCGCTCCACCACGGTGCGCGTGGTAATGACGCCCAGCCCGGCAATACCCACAAGCAGCCCCAGCGCCATGAAGCCCTGCAGCAGCCGCAGGATGTTGCGCGTCAGCGCCTGCGC
>DIAV01000134.1:0-1475 GCA_002415895.1 Anaerolineales bacterium UBA5069
TAGGTGCTGCGTTCGGTAAGTACGCGACACGTCGCGTACTTACCGGACGCAGCACCTTTTGACGCAAGGGTGCCAGGTGGGCAGCGGCGCAAGCTACAGTTCAGGCGTTGGACTCTACCTGTGCGCGCGCCCAGGCGAGCAAGCGCTCGGCCTCGGCGCTCTCCACACCGCCGCCCTGGGCAAAATCGGGGCGGCCGCCGCCATTGCCTCCCGCCTGCTGCAGCGTGGCGCGCAGCAGATTGCCCATGTGCAGATGCGCCGCGCTTGCCCCGCAGCGCGCAAAGGCCAGCAGCAGCTTGCCCCCCTGGGTTGATGCCAGCAGCGCAACCCTGTTCGCCTCGCCCGCGTCTGCCACCAGCGCGCCGGCCAGCGTGCGCAGCGCGGTGGCGTCGAGGTCGTCGCGCAGCGTGGTGATAACGCACAGTTCATGCGCTGCCGGCGCATGCGCGGCGCTTGCGCCGAGCAACTCGCGCGCCGTGTAGGTCATGAGGCGCGCGGTCACATCCTCCACCTGGCGCTGCGCCTCTTTGGACTGTGTCAGCGCGCGCTCGGCCAGCGCGGGCACCTGGGCAATGTCGGTGCTGAAGAGGGCGGCGGCTTCCTGCAGCAGCGTGTGCTTGCGGCCGTAATCGGCCACAGCGCGCCCGCCGCAGAGGAAGGTCAGGCGCACCTGGCCGCGCCGGCGCTCGCTGCGCACAACTTTGATCGGGCCAATCTCGGCGGTGGTGCGCACGTGGGTGCCGCCGCACGCCGAATAGTCATAGCCCGCAATCTCCACAATGCGGATTGCACCGCTTACCTTGGGGGGCCGGCGCAAGGGCAGCGCAGCCACCTGCACCGCATCCACAAAGTAGGCGTGAATGGGCAGCGCTGCGTAGATTTGTGCATGGGCTTGCTGCTCGGCCGCGTCAATCTGCGCTGTATCGAGGGCAGGGGTGTCGAGGTCCAGCGTGCTTTCCGTGGGACCAAAGTGGACGGAGACTGTTTCGTAGCCAAAGAGGCTGTCAAAGACCTGCGAGAGTAAATGCTGCCCCGCGTGCTGCTGCATGAAGTCGTAGCGGCGCGGCCAGTCGATTGCACCCTCCACAGCGACGCCCACTGTCAGGCCCGCAGCAGGCTCACCCTCCAGCGTGTGCCAGACGGTGCCGTCATCGGCGGTCACATCAACCACGCGCGCGCCGGCCAGCATGCCGGTGTCATGCGGCTGCCCGCCTGATGTGGGGTAGAAGGCGGAACGGTCCAGCGCCACGTGCGTACGCGCGCCGTCAGTGCGCACCTGCACAATGTGTGCGTCAAAGGTACGCAGGTACGCATCCGTATAGTAAAGGCGCTCAGTCAGCCCCGCCTGCGTCTCGTGCATGCTCCTGCTGCGCGCAGCCTCCAGAGTGAAACCGGCAAAAAAGCAACATCTCAACGCAAAGGGCCAAAGGACCCAAAGCAACGCAAAGGAAAGCAGCAATCCAACTCACGCCTTG
>DIAV01000134.1:1559-12291 GCA_002415895.1 Anaerolineales bacterium UBA5069
TCACGTTAGCTATTGGCAACTTCGCTCAAGCGGTCACGGTCGAGAATGGTAATGCGCTTGCGGCCGATCTCAATCAGCCCATCGGCCTTCAGATCATTCAGCACCTGGGTGGCCGTTTCGCGATAGGTGCCCACGCTTTCGGCCAAATCCTGGTGGGTAAGCCCCACAATGTCGCCGGGTTGCTGGTCGCCATCGGCGGGCAGGTGGGTGGCCTGCTCATCGGCAAGGCGCAGCAGCAAATTGGCCAGCCGTGCAGGAATGCCCTTGAAGGCCATGTTCTCGAGCCGCTCTTCGGCATCGCGCAGCCGCTTGCCCGTCACTTCCAGAATGCGCACAGCCACCTGTGGCTTGTTGACAATCAACCGCTCCAGGTCGGCGCGGCTCATGACGCAGATCAGGCAATCATCAAGCGCCTCGGCAAAGGTGTTGTGCATCTTGGCCCCCAGGAGCGCCATCTCGCCAAAGAGCGTGTGCGGCCCCAGCGTGCTGATGACAAGCTTCTTGCCCTCAGGGCTAATGCGGTAAAGCTGGACGCGCCCATCCTTGAGGATAAAGAGCACTTCGCCCGGCTCTTCAGGGCGGTAGAAGACGCGCCCCTTGGGCACCGTGCTCATGGTGGTGACGCGGTTAAGTTCTTCCATCTCGCGCGGCGACAGGTCTTGAAAGACCGTGAGTTCGGAGAGATAGCGCAGTTTTTCGGCAGGTTGAGAAATTGTTTTTTCTTCGGTTTTCACGCTCAACTCCATTCTGGAGAGTCATCGGTTTCAGGATTGCGCACGGCGTGCGGCTTGTATTGCGGCGCGGCGGACGAGTTTCGTGCAGCGAGGCAGTCGCCAGTCTCCCCATGCAAGCACCCACAACTCATGGCGCGGTGCGCGCACGCTGCGGCAGGCAGTAACCTTGCCCGCGCACCGTAACAACGTAGCGGGGATGTTCGGGTTCCGGTTCAATCTTGTTGCGCAGGCGGCGAATGTGCACCCACAATGACTCAACTGTACCCCGCTGCGCAGGCTCCCAAACTTTGGCAAGCAGGAATCCAGCCGACAGCACGCGGCCCCGATTGGTGTAAAGTACATACATCAGACGCACTTCGGTGGGTGTCAGCGTAATCTGCTTATCGTTGAGTATGGCATAATTTTGTGCAAAATTGATGCGCAGGTGCTCATCGATCATTTGTTCGGGGTCGGGCTGATTGACGTTGGCAGGACGCGCCAGCACGCGCTGGATGCGCGCCAGCAGCTCCGAAAACGCGAAAGGCTTTGTGACATAGTCTTCGGCGTAGCGGTTGATGCCCTCNNTGCGCAGCTCACCAGCCACCGCGAAGCCGTCCATGTCGGGGAGCATGATGTCGAGCAGGACGAGGCTGGGTACGCCTTCATTGCGCACATGGGCCAGCGCCTCCTCGCCGGAGGCCGCAGCGATCACGGTAAAGCCCTCTCGCTGCAGCCGCAGGTTGAGCATGGTGCGTGTATCGGCGTCGTCATCAACGACAAGGATGCGCTGCAGCGCGTGTTGAGCGACAGTGTCGCCGTTGGCAGGGTTCTTTGACATGGGAAATCCTTGTAGGCTTGCGGGTTCATCACTGGGGGAGCCGGCGCCGCTTGCGATCAAGTATACCAAAACCTTACGAAATGGAATGCTTCCTCTTCATCTCTCGAAGATGCTTCAATGTTAATGTAATGGCAACAGCAGACAAAGTAATGAATATCTGGTGAATAGTACATTGGAATCGCTGGAAGTCCATGCACCACCAGAGGGAGCCACTGCTGTTCGAGTTTGTACTATTTGTTATTCTTTGCGACACTGTGCACCTTCGCATACTGATGCGCGGCGCACAGTGCGCCCCGTTGCAGCATGTATGTGCAGAATGTGTGTACGGAATCCGATTCGATTCGCAGTCTGATTGACTGTTGTACTGGACACAATCCAGGAATTTGGAGCAGGCTATGGCTTTTGACGTCGAACCATCATCCCCTTTGCCCGCGCCCCAGCGCTCGCCGGCGCCGCAGCGCCCGCGCCGGTTTGGCGTCCTTACGCTGCTGATCATTGCCGGGATGCTTGGCGCGTTTGTGGTTGGCGTGGCCGCCGGCGGCTTTGTGCGCCCTGTGCGCGCGGCCGATTCGCCCACCGGCGCCGATCATTTTGATGTCTTCTGGGAAGTCTGGAATTACGTGTCGGATGATTTTGTCGATCGTGACAAGGTTGACTTCACGCAGATGACCTATGGCGCCATTCGCGGCATGCTGGCGACGCTGGGTGACGAAAATCACACGACCTTCTTCACGCCCGAGGAGGCCGAACAGCAGGCCAGCTCGCTTGAAGGCACCTTCGAGGGGATTGGCGCCTATGTGGGCACGGAGGATGGCGTCTTCCGCATCATTGCACCCATTCACGGCTCCCCCGCAGAGGCCGCCGGGCTGCTGGCAGGCGATATTGTGCATAAGGTTGACGGTGAAGAGATTGCCGGCATGGAAGAGTGGCAGGTAATCAGCAAGATTCGCGGGCCGGCAGGCACCACGGTGCTGCTCACAGTACTCCATCCCGAGGCCGAAGCGCCCGTGGATGTGGAGATCCAGCGCGGCACAATCAATGTGGACAGCGTGCTCTGGGCGCCGATTCCCGGCACGGATCTGGCTTACCTGCAGATTTCCCAGTTTGCCGAAAATACGGACACAGAGCTCATCAAGGCGCTCGAAGAGATTAACGCGCACAGCCCTGCCTTCACGGGCCTTGTGCTCGATTTGCGCAACAACCCGGGTGGCTATCTGCACCAGGCCGTGAACGTGGCGAGCCAGTTCCTGCCCGAAGACTCGGTGATTCTCTACGAGCGCAATGCACAGGGCGATTTGGACAAGCACGTGGCCAAGTCCGGCGGCCTTGCGCTTGATATCCCCATGATTACGATGATCAACGAAGGCACGGCCAGCGCCGGCGAAATTCTGGCGGGTGCGCTGCAGCAAAACGGTCGCTCGCGCCTTGTGGGGCAGACCACGCTGGGTACAGGCACCGTGCTGCGCCCCTANNNGGTGAAGCTTGACCCCGAAACGCCCATGCTGGACAGCTTTGATCTGGAGAAGATGACTGCGGAGGAGATGAAGTCGATTGAGGACACGCAGTTCAAGGCGGCGTTGCTGCAACTCAAGCTGCAGTTAATGCAGAACAAGAGCGCCAAGCAGCCGTAGGCGGGTTGAGCAGGCAGTAAACGATAAACAGGTGTAAAAAAGAGTGCAGCCCGCGGGCTGCACTCTTTTACTTATCCCCCACCGCCTGCTTCGGGCCGCGCACCATAGAGGCCGTGGCGGCGGATGTACCTCTCCACGCCGGGCGGCACCTGATTGCCAAAGGGGCGGTCCATGCGCACGCGCTCCTGGATCGAGTGGCTGGCAATCTCGAGTTCGGGCATATCAAGGATAATCACGCTTTTGCCGACGCCGGGCAGCGCCGCTTCGAGCGCTTCCCAATCGAGCGTGACATCGTGGCGCGTGAGCGCAACCAGCGTGCAGTTGTCCACAAGCCACTGCGCATCATGCCAGCCGGGCAAGTCGCGCAGGCTGTCCATCCCCATCAGGAAAAAGAGATCGGCCACGTGGCCCGTTTGCAATTGGAGCAGGCGCACCATGTCGGCGGTGTAGTGCGGGCCGGGCCTGTCTGCGTCCATGCGGCTCACGTGCAAATAGCCGGTGTCCACAGTGGCGATCTTTCCCATTTGCAGGCGGTGCTCAATGGGGGTCAGAATGCGATCGCGCTTGTGCGGCGGGTCTGCCGCGGGCACAAGGTAGATCACATCCAGATCAAGTTGATAGTGCGCCTCATCACCCAGAATAAGATGGCCAATGTGGATTGGATCAAAGGTGCCGCCAAAGACGCCAATGCGTTTGCGCCGTTTGGGGCCGGGGATGGGCGCGCCAATGGCCTGCTCTGCAGGGTCGGGATTTGCAGGAGCAGATAATGCGGACGCATGGCTGTCGGTCATGCAGAGTCACTCCCCAAAGGGTGCGTGTGCGGCGGCGCAGTATGCGCTGAAACCACCCATCGCGACGCGTCTTCAAGAACGGCGCTCAAGAAGCACCGCTTTCCTTGCTGTTGCATCTCTTTGCGCCAGTGCGCCAGTGCGCCAGTGCGCCTTGACTGCGGCTTCAGCTTAGTCGTCCAGCGCGTTGTCGTAGCCCCATACCAGTTCAGCGTCGCCGATGCGCACAATGTCTCCGTCCTGCACGCCCTGTGCGCGCAGCGTTTCGGTAATGCCCAGCGCCTTGAGAATGCGTTGGAAGCGAGCGCCTGCCTCGTAGTAATCCCAGTTGGTCATAGCGGCGGCGCGCTCAATGGCAATGCCTTCCACATAGAACTTGTTATCTGCCACTTTATAGACGGAGAAGGCTTTCTCGTCGGGCGGTGGCGTAATCTCGCGCAGTTCATCCTGGGGCGCAACGTGCCTGGGGAGCGCGTCAAGCTCCTGCTTCACCTTGTAAAGCAGGGGTGCAATGTCCTGGTTGGCGGCCGCGCTGATGAAGTAGACGGGCAGCCCGCGCGCTGTAATGGCAGCCTCAACCGCGGGCCACGCCGCCTGCGCTTCGGGCAGGTCGCTCTTGTTCAGGGCAACCACCTGTGGCTTGTCGGCCAGCGCGGGGTTGAAGAGCACAAGCTCCTGGTTGATGGCGTCAAAGTCACCCAGCGGGTCGGGGCTGTCGCCGCGCAGCAGGTGAATGAGCACGCGCGTGCGTTCCACGTGGCGCAGGAAATCGAGCCCCAAGCCAATGCCTTCGTGCGCGCCTTCGAGCAGGCCGGGAATGTCAGCCACGACAAAGGGCACATCGCCCAGATCCACCACGCCCAGCGTGGGGGCCAGCGTTGTAAAGGGATAGGCGCCGATCTTGGGTTTGGCCGCGCTGATGACGCTAAGGAGCGTGGATTTGCCTGCGTTGGGCACGCCCACAATGCCCACATCGGCCACAAGCTTCAGTTCAAGCGTCACCCACTGCTCCTGGCCGGGTTCGCCCTTCTCGGCAAAGTGGGGGGCCTTGTTGCGGCCGGTTTGGAAGGCAGCGTTGCCGCGCCCGCCACGGCCGCCGCGCGCCACAACCAGGCTCTGCCCGGGTTCGGTCAGGTCGGCCAGCAATTCGCCGCTGTCGGCGTTGCGCACAAGCGTACCGACGGGCACCTCAATCACCAGATCTTTGCCAACTGCGCCGGTTTTGTCAGCGCCGCCACCGTGCCCACCGCGATCTGCGCGATAATGGATCTGTTGGTGCAGGTTGTACAGGGTGTTAAGGCGCGACGCAGCCACAATGGTAACGTGGCCGCCGCGCCCGCCATTGCCGCCATTGGGGCCGCCCCACGGCTCAAATTTTTCGCGCCGGAAGGAGAGTACGCCATTGCCGCCGGCGCCTGCTTTTACAAAGATGCGTGCTGTATCTAGGAACATGGATGTCATGCAGACCATTTTATACGCAATGGGGTTGTTTGCCTGTATTGCGCAGTGCGCGCACAACAGACGGGTATAGTGACGGGTCATCTGGCGGGGAGACCGCACAATTGGACAATCGCGGGTATAATGGGCGGGCGCACAGGCCGGCAGGGTTGTCGGTTGGGCGAAGATACCATGGTTGATGAGCAACATGCAGTGAAACAGCCAATCGAAATACCAGTCGAAGAACAAGTCGAAGAACAAGTCGAAGGGCCAAGCGGTGCGCCCGTGGAGGCGGCGTCCGGCGGCGGCTCTGGGCGCGGGCGCTGGGCGGTTACCCTCTTGGCGCTTGTGGTCGCTCTGGTGCTGCTGGGTGTGGCGCTGTGGCTGTGGGGCGGCGACGCCTACACGTTTCTCACCGATGAACAGGCGCTGGAGGCGATTGTCATCAAGGCCGGCATTTGGGGGCCTTTGGCGCTGATCCTCTTCAACGTGGTGCAGATTGTGGTCGCGCCGATTCCCGGCTACGTGGTGCAACTCGCGGCAGGCTATCTCTACGGCCCGCTGTGGGGCGGCATCTATGCGGCGGTTGGGGTGCTGCTCGGCGCGATGACGGCTATGTGGCTGGCGCGCACGCTGGGGCGGCCCGTGGCGCGCCTGCTGGTGGGCGAGAGCCGCCTTGCGCGCTGGGAAAGTGTGACCCACAGCGATAGCGTGTGGGTTTGGCTGCTGCTGCTGTTGGGGCCAATTGGCGATGTGCCCTACACGCTGGCCGGATTGTCACGCGTGCCGTATCTGACCATCTTTCTGATTACACTGCTGATACGCGTCCCTTCCGTCTTTCTTTCCACAGCGATTGGTGGCGGCGCACTCCCTGTGTTTTGGTTCTTTGTGGTTGCCGGTGTGGCGGGTCTTATCCTGCTGATTGGTCTGCGCTACAAGCAGCCCATTGTCGCTTGGTATGAGCGCGCCGTGCACAACCAGGTCGACGCCACCACCACCCTCCCCGTTCCGGTGCTGGATTCAAGCCTGGATGAATAATGGATGCACAAACCATTGTGCACTGGATTGAGAAGAAATCTATGACTGACACGAACGCACAGAACGCGCCGGCGCTTGCCCCGCTGGCCGCACAGATTGATGCCGACCTGCAGCAGGCCATGCGCGATCGCGATGAGGTGAAGAAGCTCACCCTGCGCGCTGTCAAAACTGCGCTGACTGAACTGGCCAAAGCCGGGGCCAACCATGCGCTGAGCCAGGAGCAGGTGGTGACTGTGGTGCAGAAGGAGGCCAAGCGCAGGCGCGAGGCCGCGCTTGAATATGAAAAAGGCGGGGCAACGGCACGCGTTAACGCCGAATTGGCCGAGCTTGCCGTCCTTGAAGCCTATCTGCCCAAAGCACTCTCCGACGCTGAGGTGGAAGAGCTGGCGCGCCAGGTGATTGCCGAAGTGGGCGCGACCACACCCAAGGAGTTGGGCAAGGTTATGGGGCCGCTTGTGGCGCGTGTCAATGGCCGCGCCGATGGCAAGGTGGTGAGCGCCACCGTGCGTCGTTTGCTGGGCGCGTAAGCTGCCGCGCGTGTCACAAGCGCAGCGCGCCCCAAACCGGTGGCGTCATATCGTCGCTGCGCTACAATGAAGGCATATACCCATTGCTGCGCAGCCTTGCACTTTGCGCCGGATTTTTGCCGCGCGGCGCGCGTGGCCTGACCTGACAGGAGCCATTCACCCAACTTTGCCCGTGACATCAACCCCTTCGCAGTTGAGCCGCACGCGCTCACGCATTCGCGCCACCCCCTCGCTGCAGCGTGGGCTGCTTGGCGCGCTGCTCATCGCGCTCACGCTGCTCATGACTTTTGTGGTGGGCTGGAACCTGCCGCTTTCCAGCCGCATCGATCTCAAACCCGGCCAGGTTGCCCCTTTCGACGTGGTAGCCCCGCGTCAGTTTACCTATACAAGCGCGCTTGTCACCGAGCAGGCGCGCACACGCGCCGCCAACGCGATTCCTGATCAATATGACACCGCTGCCGGGGCCGTGCGGCGCGAGCAAGTAGGGTTTGCGCGCGCGCTGCTGGGCGACATCAGCGCGATTCGCGCTGATACTGCACTGGCGCGTGCCCAGCAGGTGGACGCACTTCTCAGTCTGGACGCGCTACTCCTCACCCGTGAGGCAGTCGAGCGCCTGCTGGACCTGACAACGGCGGAATGGATGCAGGTTACTGTTGAAGCGCCCCAGGCCATAGACAGGCTGCTGCGCGACGAAATTCGCCCGGAAGACCTGGCCATGGCGCAGCGGCGCGTTCCCTCCACACTGGCCACAGACCTGAGCGAAGCTGCGACGGTGGTAGCGGCAGATCTCGTGCGCCCGCTGATTCGCCCCAACAGCTTTCTCAATGTAGAGCGCACACAGGCCATGCGCGAGGATGCCAGCGCCGCCGTCGCACCGCAGACCGTCACTGTGGAGCAGGGTGAGACAATTCTACGCGCAGGCGACATTGCCTCACCCGAAGACGTTGAGGCGCTGGAGCAGATTGGCCTGCTCACCCGGCAGTGGGATTGGTGGAGCCTGTTGCGCGCGTTCATCTTCTCAATGCTGGTGGTCGCAGTGACATCGGGAGCGATGTACAGGCTGCGCCCGCAAACGGCCGACTCGCTGCGCGAAGTCGTTATCCTTGTGGTGCTCTCGGCCGTGTGGCTGGTTGTAGCCAAGTTTATGATCGTGCCCCACAACTGGCTGCCCTATCTCTATCCCCTTGCGGCCCTCAGTATGCTGGTGGCCTGCCTTGTCGACGTGCGCGCGGCCGTACTGCTGTCTGTGGCCTTTGCGCTCACCGTGTTGAAACTCAGCGACGCCAACGCCGTGCTGGTTGCCTATGGGGCCATGGGCGGCATTGCCGGCGCGCTTGTGCTGGGCCGCGCCGAACGACTGACAGCATTTCTCTGGGCCGCGCTGGCCGTGGTGGTGGCCAATGTGGCCACCGTGATGGCCTTCCGCCTGCCCTTTGATGCCATGAGCAACCAGCAGATTGTGCAGCTGGGTTTTGTGCTCCTGCTCAACGGCGGCCTTTCGGCCAGCATTGCGCTGCTGGGCTACTTTGCGCTTGGCAATCTCTTTGGGCTGACAACCTCGCTGCAGTTGAATGAGCTCAGCCGCCCCACGCACCCGCTGCTGCGTCAGTTGCTGCTCAAGGCGTCGGGCACATATCACCATACAATTGTCGTGAGCAACCTGGCGGAACGCGCCGCGGCTGCCATTGGGGCCGATGCGCTGCTGGCACGCGTGGGCGCTTATTACCACGACATCGGCAAAACGGTGCGCCCCTACTTCTTTACCGAGAATATCGGCGCCGACGTATCACCCCACGAGAAGCTCGACCCGCTCACCAGCGCGCAGATCATTATTAGCCACGTGAGTGATGGGCTGGACCTGGCGCAGAAGTACCGGCTGCCGCGCCGACTGCATGATTTTATCCGCGAGCATCATGGCACCTCGCGCGTGCAGTATTTTTACGTGCGCGCCGTGCGCGCTGCACCTGCGGGTGATGTGGTGGATGAGGCGCTTTTCCGTTACCCCGGCCCCAAACCGCGCAGCCGCGAGACAGCCGTGCTGGCCCTGGCCGACACCTGCGAGGCCGCCGTGCGCGCCATGCGCCCCGCCTCGCGCGAAGATCTGGCCGCGCTCGTCAACCGGCTGATTGACGAACGCGTGGCCGAAGGCGAACTGAGCGAATCGAACCTCACCTTCAAGGACCTCGAAGCAATTCGGGTTGTCTTTGTGCAGGTGCTCCAGGGCGTGCACCACCCGCGCATCAATTACCCCGAGCCGTTACGCCCGGGCGAGATGTCCACCGGCACGCGGCCGTTGCTCTCGCTTCCCGACGAGACGATCGTGCTGGCCCAGGAGCCAACGGATAATGGGCAGGGTTATGCCGGGGTGGAGGAGATTCCTGAAAGTGAAGCCATGATCTCGGTTGACAAGGCGGGCTAAGCAGTGTGCTGGACAGGCAAGATGGAGGAACCGTGGCGTATACGATTGTCGTTGAGGTGGACGAAGAGTTTGTCGCCGGCGTGGATGTCGATGCAATTGAAGCCGCGGCTGCCGCAGTCCTGCGCGCAGAGGGGATGGATGACGGCGATTTGGCCGTATTCATTACGAGTGATGAAGAGGTGCGTGCGCTCAACCTGGAGTGGCGCGGCATCGATGCACCGACTGATGTGCTCAGCTTCGCCACCCACGATACGACGGAATACCAGGAGGTCATTCGCAATGCGCCGCCCGACTTGCAAGCGCTCTTTGCGCGTGCGCTGGGTGATGTCTTGATTGCCTACCCCTATGCCGAACGACAGGCGACACGCTTTGGCAATAGTACGGCGAATGAGCTGCTCCTGCTCACGGTGCACGGCGTGCTGCATTTGCTGGGCTACGATCACGCCACGCCCGAGGATGAGGCGGCCATGTGGCAGCGCCAGGAAGAGATTCTGGCCGCATATGGCGTCACGGGGCTGTCACTGCGGCGATACGAAGAAGAATGACAATGCACGGCGACGCAGCGATTGCTTGCGTGAGCACGCGTGCCTAAAGTGAGTCCAGAGCGACAATGACAAGCAATACCACCGCAACGCCCACCAGAACACCAGCCGATCCGCCTGTCACTGCACCGGCTGCGCCTGCGCGCAACGGCTTTTTGGCCGGGCGCGCCTTTGCCTTTCGCGCCGCACTCAACGGCGCGGCCTATGTATTGCGCACGCAGCCAAGCATCTGGATTGAGATGGCGGCCATGGTTGTTGTCTTTGGCGCGGCGTGGTTCTTTGCGGTTACACCCATTGAATGGGCACTGCTGGCCATGCTCATCTTTGGCATCTTCTCTCTGGAGGCGCTGAATACAGCCATTGAGGCGGTGGTTGACCTGGTTTCGCCCGAATATCACGATCTCGCGCGCATTGCCAAGGATTCCGCGGCGGGCGCGCTCATCTTTGCCGTCATTGCCAGCCTCATCGTGGCCGGGTTCATCTTTCTGCCGCGCATTATGGCCTTGCTTTAGGAGCTTCAACCACCTGCACGACGCAACGCAGTTGTCCCTTTGCACCGCACAACCTCGCCCTTGTACTACCCCTGCACGCGTACTTCACCCCACAGCCTGGATCTGCACCACCCCCTGTGCCTTTGCGCAAGTCGGGACATTATGCCGCCGGAAGGGTACAAATGTCATTAGCGCGCGATTTCGGTTGTGATATAATTCACAAACAGTTCTGGTTGTGATGCGGAACGGGCGACATGGGTGCTGCAAAGATCCTGTCTCTGGAACGCAAATGGCTATGGTACACTGTT
>DIAV01000134.1:12544-21093 GCA_002415895.1 Anaerolineales bacterium UBA5069
CGCGCCTTGCCCAATATGGCGCCAACGAACTTGTCGAGCGCGGCGGCCGCAGCCCGTGGTCCATTCTTTTTGAACAGTTCACCAATATTCTGACGCTGCTGTTGATTGGTGCGGCCATTGTCTCGGCCTTTCTGGGTGATTGGATCGAGGCCGTTGTCATCCTTATCATTGTGATTCTCAACGGCGTGCTTGGTTTTACGCAGGAGTACCGCGCCGAACAGTCCATGGCCGCGCTCAAGAAGATGTCTGTGCCCACTGTGCGTGTGCGCCGCGACGGGCGCGTGCTGGATGTGGAGGCGAGCAGCCTCGTCCCCGGTGACGTGGTCATCCTCGAGACGGGCAACGTTGTGCCCGCCGACGGGCGCGTTTTGCGCAGCCTCAACATGCGCGCCATGGAGGCCGCCCTCACTGGCGAATCTGAAGCCGTGGAGAAGGACCCGTCGCTCGTCTTTGCGAGCGCGTTGCCGCTGGGCGATCGGCGCAACATGGTCTTCTCCGGCACAATCATCAACTACGGCCGCGGCGAGATGCTGGTGACGGGCACGGGCATGCAGACCGAACTCGGCAACATTGCCACCATGCTCCAGGATGTGGTTGAAGAGGCCACGCCCCTGCAGCAGCGGCTGGACCGCCTGGGCAAGTGGCTTGCCATTGCCGCGATTGTGCTTGTGGTTGTGATCTTTGTGCTGGGGCTGGCGCTGGGACAGCCGGTTCAGGAGATGTTGCTGACGGCCGTGAGCCTGGCTGTGGCCGCCATTCCCGAGGCGCTGACCGCTGTGGTGACGATTGCGCTCTCCCTGGGCGCGCAGCGCATGTTGCAGCGCAAGGCGCTCATCCGCCAGTTGCACGCCGTTGAGACGCTCGGCTCGGTGACGGTGATCTGCTCGGACAAGACGGGCACCCTCACGCAGAACCGCATGAGCGTCACCGCGCTGGATATTGCCAACCACTCGCTTGAACTGCAGCAGCCCGAAGACGCCGCCGGTATGCGGCTGGTGCGCGTCAACGGCCCGCTGGCAGGCGCCGAGCCGGGCGATGATCTGTTGCCCACGCTGGACCTGCTGCTCGTTGCCGGCACGCTTTGCAACGACGCTGTGCTCGAGAGCTCGGAGCATATGCAGCATGAAGCGGGCCAGGTGGTCGCAGGCGCCGGCCATTGGTATGCCGTGGGCGACCCAACGGAAGGCGCAATTGTGCTGGCTGCCGCCGAGTATGGCGTTCTCAAGCCCGAACTGGAAAAAGCCTTCCCGCGCATTGATGAACTGCCCTTTGATTCAACGCGCAAACGCATGACCACAGTCCACACCGTGCCCGCCGACGAGGCTGAGATTCCCGCCGGCCTCCTGCCTGTATGGGAGCGACGTGTGCGTGTGGATAATGCCTCACACATCGCCTTCACCAAGGGCGCGGTCGATTCGCTGCTTGAGGTTGCAGGCTCTGTGTGGATCGAGGACAAACAGGTTGCGCTGGACGACGAACGCCGCCGCCGCATTATGGAAGCCAACAACCGCCTGGCGGCACAGGGCAAGCGCGTGCTGGGTGTGGCTGTGCGCACGCTGGATCACGCCCCCAGCAAGCAGGAAGTCAAGGAGATCGAGAGTGATCTGATCCTCGTGGGCCTTTACGGCATGATTGACCCGCCGCGCCCCGAAGTGCGTGATGCCGTACTCACCTGCCGCAGCGCAGGCATTCGCCCTGTCATGATCACCGGCGACCACCCGCTGACTGCGCGCCACATTGCGCAGCAGGTGGGCATTACCGACCCGCGCCCCGGTGAAGAAGCGCCTTTCCTCACAGGGATGGAAATTGACGCGCTCACGCCTGAAGAACTGCGCGCGCGGGCGCGCGACGTGCAGGTTTTTGCGCGCGTCTCGCCCGAGCACAAACTCAGCCTGATTGAGATTTATCAGGAGCAGGGCAATATTGTGGCCATGACGGGTGATGGCGTCAACGACGCACCTGCCCTCAAGAAGGCCGATATTGGCGTGGCCATGGGCATTACCGGCACGGATGTCTCCAAGGAAGCCGCCAACATGGTGCTGCTGGATGACAACTTTGCCACAATTGTGGCCGCCGTGGAGGAAGGGCGCGTTGTCTACGACAACATCCGCAAGTTCATCCAGTATCTGCTGACCTGCAACGCCAGCGAGATTGCCGTCATGCTGCTGTGGCCTTTGGCCGCGTGGCTTTTTGGCATTTCATTGGGAACCGCCACGATTGCGCTGCTGCCGCTCCAGATCCTGTGGATGAATCTGGTGACCGACGGCCTGCCTGCGCTTGCGCTGGGCGTGGAGAAGGCCGAGCGCAACGTCATGCGCCGCCCGCCCTACTCCTCCGAGGAGAGCATCTTTGGCCGGGGTATGCTGCCCTTCATTGCCATCTTCGGCGTGCTCATGAGCATCATTGCGATTGGCGTTGGTCTGTGGGATTTCCAACGCGACCCCAATGGCCCCTGGCAAACACTGCTCTTCACCACGCTGATCTTCAACCAGGTGATGCTGGCGCTGGGCTTGCGCTCGATTGAGCAGTCGCTCTTCACGATTGGCTTCTTTAGCAACCCGTCCATGGTGGCGGCTTTCGTAAGCACGGTGCTGCTGCAACTCTTGGTGATCTACGTGCCTTTCTTCCAGAGCATCTTTAGGACGCAGGCGCTGGGCCTGCTTGAGGTGTTGATTGCGCTGGTTATGGGCGTGCTGGTGCTGCTGGTTGTGGAAGTGTGGAAGTGGAATCTGCGCCGCCGCATGGCCGCATAGCGACCAACAAACCCCTGTACGCAGAAACAACTGCATCTGCGGAAACAACAGGGACGCAATCGAGCACATGTCGTTTCCGTTGTTTCCGTCGTTTCCGTTGTGCCCGCTGCTTCTGCGTACAAGTTGTGTTGCGAGGGAGTGAATAATGTCGAACACAGAATCCGTAGCACAGCGCCCCGCCTGGCAGGCGCTTGTGGAGCACCAACGTACACAGGCCGATGTCCACATGCGCACCCAGTTTGCGCAGGATCCGGAGCGCTTTGCGCGTTTCTCGCTTACCTTCAACGATATTCTCTTTGACTACGCCAAGAACCGCATCACAGCCGAGACGATGACACTGCTGCGCGAGCTGGCCACCGCATCGGGCCTGGCGCAGGCGATTGAGGCCATGTTCAATGGCGAGAAGATCAACAACACCGAAGGGCGCGCCGTGCTGCACATTGCACTGCGCAACCGTTCCAACCGCCCCATTGTGGTGGATGGCGCCGACGTCATGCCCGAGGTCAACCGCGTGCTGGCGCACATGCGCGACTTTAGCGAGCGCGTGCGCAGCGGCGCGTGGACGGGCTACACGGGCAAGCGCATTACCGATGTGGTCAACATCGGCATTGGCGGCTCCGATCTGGGTCCCAAAATGGTGGTGCGCGCGCTAACGCCTTATGTACATCCCGACATGCGCTTTCATTTCGTCTCCAACGTGGACGGCACGGACATTGCCGAAACGCTGGGCAAGGTGGACCCCGAAAGCGTGCTCTTCCTCATTGCCTCCAAGACCTTTACCACGCAGGAGACAATGGCCAACGCCAACACGGCGCGCGACTGGTTTATGGGCCACGCCGGCGATGAGGCGGCAGTGGCCAGGCACTTCGCCGCCCTCTCCACCAACGAGGAGAAGGTGAAGGCCTTTGGCATTGACCCCGCCAATATGTTCGAGTTCTGGGATTGGGTGGGCGGGCGCTACTCGCTTTGGTCGGCGATTGGCCTTTCCATTGCCATTGCTGTGGGCTACGACCACTTTGTCGAACTGCTGGACGGCGCGCACGCCGTTGACGAGCACTTCCGCACGACGCCCTTTGCGCAGAACATCCCCGTTGTCATGGCGCTGCTGGGTATCTGGTACAACAACTTCCATGGGGCCGAGACCGAGGCCATTTTGCCCTATGACGAGACGATGGCCTTTTTCCCCAGCTACTTTCAGCAGGGAGACATGGAGAGCAATGGCAAGAGCGTAACCCGGCAAGGCCAACTGATTACTGATTACAGTACGGGGCCGGTGATTTGGGGACAGCCCGGCACCAACGGCCAGCACGCGTTTTACCAGCTGATCCACCAGGGGACAAAGCTGATTCCATGCGACTTTCTGGCTCCGGCGCGTTCGCACCACCCTGTGGGCGAGCACCACACGCTTCTGCTCTCCAACTTCCTGGCGCAGACGGAAGCGCTCATGCGCGGCCGCACTGAAGACGAAGCACGCGCCGAACTGGAAGCGCAGGGTGTGACGGGGGACAAACTCGATCTGCTGGCCGCAGCCAAGCGCTTCCCCGGCAACCGCCCCACCAATTCCTTCTTGTTTCCCATGTTGACCCCGCAAACGCTGGGCAGCCTGATTGCACTGTATGAGCACAAAATCTTCGCACAAGGAGTGATCTGGAATATCAATTCGTTTGACCAAATGGGGGTTGAGCTGGGCAAGCAGTTGGCAACCGCCATTCTGCCCGAGTTGCGCAGCAGTGCGCACGTTGTGACGCACGATGCGTCCACCAATGGGCTGATGGCTGCAATTAAGGAGATGCGCGCCCCCGCGCAGGAGTAAGTCACGCGCGCCCCCGCGCGCGAGCAAGCAGGGCGCGCCCCGCGGAAATGGGAACGCAGCCGGGAACGATGATGCCGATTTGCGCCAGTGCTGCCGCACTTCAGGTGGTCAACCCGCATGTGCAGTGAAACCAGCCTGTAGGTGAACGCGCAGTCATCGTGATGTTAAAGCCACGCATACACAAGGAATTTGGAATGATTCAGAATTACGCCGCACCCGAGCAGATTAAAAACACTGAACTGCGCGCCTGGGTGGAAGAGATGGTTGAATTGACCAAGCCCGAAGCCGTACACTGGTGTGACGGCTCCATCGAAGAGTACCAGATGCTCTGTGAGCAGATGGTGGAGAGCGGTACATTTGTCCGCCTCAACCCTGCGAAGCGCCCCAACAGCTTTCTGGCTCGTTCGCACCCCAGCGATGTCGCCCGTGTTGAGGATCGCACCTACATCTGCTCGCTGAGCAAGAATGACGCCGGCCCCACCAATAATTGGATGGACCCGCGCCAGATGAAAACCCTCCTGCGCCCTCGCTTTGATGGCGCCATGGCCGGCCGCACCCTCTATGTGATCCCCTTCAGCATGGGGCCGATTGGCTCACCCATTGCGCACATTGGCGTGCAGTTGACTGACTCCCCCTATGTTGTCGTCAACATGCGCATTATGACGCGCATGGGCGCGGCCGTGCTTGAAGCGCTGGGCAATGACGAGTTCGTTCACTGTCTGCATTCTGTGGGTATGCCCCTTGCCCCCGGCCAGGCCGACGTCGCATGGCCCTGCAGCCCCGATCCGGCCGACAAGTACATCGTCCACTTCCCCGAGGAGCGCGCGATTTGGAGTTATGGCTCGGGTTACGGTGGCAACGCACTGCTGGGCAAAAAGTGCTTTGCGCTGCGCATTGCTTCCGTGCTTGCGCACGAACAGGGGTGGCTGGCCGAGCACATGCTCATTCTGGGTGTCAAAAGCCCCAATGGCGAGAAGACCTACGTCGCGGCGGCCTTCCCCAGCGCCTGTGGCAAGACAAACTTTGCCATGATGATCCCCCCCAAAGCCTTCCTCGACGACGGCTGGTCTGTCAGCACCATTGGTGACGACATTGCCTGGATCAAGCCGGGCGCAGATGGCAAGATCTACGCCATCAACCCCGAGGCAGGACTCTTTGGCGTGGCGCCGGGCACCAATGCCAAGACAAACCCCAATGCCATGGCATCGGCCGAGGCCAACACCATCTTCACCAATGTCGGCCTCACGGACGACGGCGATGTGTGGTGGGAAGGGATGACCGACACAGCGCCTGCGCACCTGATTGACTGGACTGGCCAATCCTGGACACCGGATTGTGGCCGCAAGGCAGCGCATGCGAATGCACGCTTCACAGCACCGATCAGCCAATGCCCCTCGGTTGATCCCGCGTACGACGATCCGGCCGGCGTGCCGATTTCGGCATTCATCTTTGGTGGCCGCCGCAGCACCATTGTGCCGCTGGTCTATCAATCCTTCAACTGGTCCTTTGGCGTCTACAGCGCCTCAACCATGGGATCGGAAATGACAGCCGCCGCCTTTGGCAAGCTGGGCGAAGTGCGCCGCGACCCCTTTGCCATGCTGCCCTTCTGCGGCTACCACATGGGCGACTACTTCAATCACTGGCTGGACTTTGGGCGCCATCTGCACAACCCGCCGCGCATCTTCAACGTCAACTGGTTCCGTCGCGATGAGGACGGCAGCTTCATGTGGCCCGGCTTTGGCGAGAATATGCGCATTCTCAAGTGGATTGTCGAGCGCGCGCGCGGTCACAGCGCCAGCATCGAGAATCCTCTCGGCTGGGTGCCGCGCTATGAGGACATTGATTGGCGCGGCATGGAGAACTTTAGCCGCCACGACTTTGACAAGCTGATGCACATTGATCGCGACCTGTGGCTGAAGGAGCTTGCGTCGCACGACGATCTCTTCTTCAAGCTCTATGACCGCCTGCCCAAGGAACACACCTATATCCGCGAGTTGCTCCTCTCCAACCTCTGGCGTTCGCCCGAAAATTGGGAAGAGCAGCCCGCCTAAGCATTGTACAAAGTCAGTCCGTTGCGTTATGCGTCGCGGAGGGGTGTTTTGCCCCTCCGCGACGGTAACGGCCCCTCAATCAAGATTGCAGAAGAGTGCAACAGCAAATCCCCGTAGCCTCTTAAACAAAGCCAATTTCGTCAGAGAAAGCACCCATTTCGTTTAAATCGACTGCTCAATGAACGTCACATAGCTGTAAAAAAGGAGATGTAACCATGCAGGAATTCAGTCCGCGCGATCATAGCCCCGTTGGCCTCGACGCACAAGGCCTTGACAACAATATCAAGTCGGTTTACTGGAATTTGCCCACGCCTGCACTCTATGAGGAAGCACTCAAGCGCAACGAGGGCGTGCTGGGCCACCTGGGCCCGCTCGTTGTGCGCACAGGCCAGTTCACAGGGCGTTCGCCCAACGACAAGTTCGTGGTCGATGAGCCGACCAGCCGCGACCATATCTGGTGGGGCAAGGTCAACAAGCCAATCGAGGCCGACCGTTTTGACGAGGTCCACCGCCGCATGGCCTCCTATCTGCAGGGCAAAGACGTCTTTGTGCAGGATTTGTGGAGTGGCGCAGACCCGCAGTACCGTATGCCCGTGCGCATCATTACCCAATATGCGTGGCATAGCCTCTTCTGCAAGAACCTCTTCATTCAGCCCAAACCCGAAGAAATTGCCACAATGCGCCCCGAATTTGTGGTGATTGATTGCCCCGGCTTCCACGCCTACCCCGAAGTGGACCATACGCACTCGGACGTCTTCATTCTCGTCAACTTTGCCAAGCGCATGGTGCTGATTGGCGGCACGGAGTACGCGGGCGAGATCAAGAAGTCGATCTTCACGGCCATGAACTACTACCTGCCCTTCAAGGATGTTGAGCCCATGCACTGCTCGGCCAACATTGGCAGCAAGGGTGACACGGCCATCTTCTTCGGCCTGAGCGGCACGGGCAAGACAACCCTCTCGGCAGACCCTAACCGCACGCTCATTGGCGACGACGAGCATGGTTGGAGCGACACGGGCATCTTCAACTTTGAGGGTGGCTGTTACGCCAAGGTGATTCGCCTCTCGCCCGAGGGGGAGCCGGAGATCTTCCAGACGACCCGCCGCTTTGGCACCGTGTTGGAGAATGTGGGCATCGACATCCACACGCGCCGCCTGAACCTGGACGACGACAGCCTCACCGAGAACACGCGCTCCGCCTATCCCATCAGCCACATCCCCAATGCCTCGCGCGATGGGCGCGGCGGTCATCCCAAGAATATCGTCTTTCTCACGGCGGATGCCTACGGCGTGCTGCCTCCGATTTCGCGGCTGACGTCGGAACAGGCCATGTACCACTTCATCTCGGGCTACACCGCCAAGGTGGCAGGCACCGAGCGTGGCGTCAAGGAGCCGAGCCCCATCTTCAGCGCCTGCTTTGGCGCACCTTTCATGGCGCAACACCCCAGTGTGTACGCGCAACTGCTGGGCAAGAAAATTGCCGAGCATGATGTAACCGTGTGGCTGGTGAACACCGGCTGGACGGGTGGCGCCTACGGTGTGGGCAGCCGCATGAAGCTGAGCCACACGCGCGCCATGATCAACGCGGCCCTCAGCGGCGAACTGGACAAGGCTGAATACATCAAGGAGCCGGTCTTTGGTGTTGAGGTGCCGACGCACGTGCCCAACGTGCCCGACGAAGTGCTGAACCCGCGCAACACGTGGGAGGACAAGGCCGCCTTCGATGCGCAGATTCGCAAGCTGGCAGGCGAGTTCGTCAAGAACTTCCAGCAGTTCAGCGAGCAGACGCCGGCCAACATTGTTGCCGCCGCGCCCAACCCCAACGCATAGGGCAAACCAGTAATCTCCCCTGTCCGCTTGCAGATCATCGAAGCGAGGCTTCCAACTTTGGAAGCCTCGCTTCGGCTTAAAGTGACACCGCCATACGAACATA
>DIAV01000078.1 GCA_002415895.1 Anaerolineales bacterium UBA5069
GCCGAGAGCGTCACCGGAATCTCGTAGTAGTCGCCATCGCGCAGCACGGTCAGGTTAACCGTGTCGCCCGGGCTGGTGTAGCGCTGCAAGTAGGCCAGGACGCCGTCAAAACTTGTCACGGGCAATTCGTTAATGGCCGTAATCAGGTCGCCGCCCCGAGCGTTGGGGCACAGCTCCGGGTAGAGCGGCACAATGTTCTCGCTGCCCGCCTTCAGCCCGGCACGCTGGGCCGGTGTATTGCGCAGCACATCCAACACAACCGCGCCCCGCAGCGTGGGATCAAGTTCCAGCTCCACAGCACAGATAGGGCTGAGCGTCGAGCCGCTAATGCCAATATAGGGATGCTGATAGCCGCCATCCTCAATCAGCGCGGGGACAACCCGCTCCACAATGGGGATGGGAATGGCAAAGCCCACACCGCTATTGGCGCGCTCGTCCGAGCGGATTTGCGCGTTGACACCAATCACTTCGCCCTTTTCATTGAGCAGCGGCCCGCCCGAATTGCCGGGGTTGATGGGTGCATCCGTTTGAATGGATGCGGGGATGCTGAAGCTGGCGCGCGCCGGAATTGAGCGCCCAATCGCGCTGACAATGCCCGCCGTCAGCGTGCCTTCCAGCCCAAAGGGATTGCCAATTGCCGCCACACGCTGCCCCACACGCACATCATCCAGATTGCCGCGGCGCACGGGTACAAGCGAGAAGCCCGTCGGATCAATCTTCACCACGGCAAGATCACTGTCGGTGTCGGCCCCAACCAGGGTGGCCACGCTCATTGCGCCGTCGCTAAAGCGCACAACAATCCGGTCGGCCCCCTCCACAACATGATTATTGGTCACAATATTGCCGTCGGCATCCCACACAAAGCCCGAACCACCGCTGGCCTGGTAGTACTCGTCGGGGTTGAGACCGGGCACTTCGCCCGTGTGGATACTGGAGCCCAACTGGTAGATGCCGATGTTGACGACAGAGGGATTGACATCCTGGTAGATCTGCATCAGTACAGCCGTCTCAAAGTCTGTCCCCTCTGGCGGCGGCTGGACAATCACTTGTGGCTGGACAGGTGTGGCGACGGCCTGGGCCACGGGCCTGGTCGTGCTAATCAGGCGCGCATTGTTCTGCACCGTCTGCGTGCTGGTGCGCGCGCGGCTGATGAGCATGCCAATGCTGAAGAGGGTAATCACGGTAAAAACAGTCAATAGGGCGAGCAGGCCGGCGGCAATCCACAAGATGCGCGATTGGCCGCTGCGGGTGGGTTCATTCACGACGGAATCCTTTCGGTGTGAAACGCAGTGCCCCATTGTACGGCCAAGGGTGCGCCAGAGAAAGTGGTGCGGATTGCACTTGAGGGGCGGGTGTCGATTGCCCGCAGTTGCTCTTGCCCACTCCCCACTCCCCACTCCCCTGTGTTAGCATCTACGCATGAACATCGCAGCGCGCCACATCTGGCTTCTTTCGGCTTATCACACCGGCAGCCACGCCGCCTGGGGCGAGGGCTATGCGCGCCACAGCCGCCACGTTGTGCGCCTGATTACACTGGACGGCCGCTTTTGGAAGTGGCGCATGCAGGGCGGCGCACGCGCCCTTGCCGCACAAGCCGCCGCGCGCGCGCCCCACAGCCCGCCGCCCGATGCCGTGCCCGATGCCATTGTGGCCACCGACATGGTGAACCTGCCTGCCTGGCTGGGCTTCATGCGCCGTCGTTTGGCCGCCGCCACGCCTGTGCTGCTCTACATGCATGAAAACCAGCTAACCTACCCCTGGGCCGCGGGCGAGCGGCGCGACCTGACCTATGCCGTCATCAACTGGCAGAGCATGATCGCCGCCGACGCGGTGGCCTTCAACAGCGCGTTTCATCTCGAAAGCTGGTTCGACGAGCTTCCGCGCCTGCTCAAGCATTTTCCCGACTATACCTATCTTGGCGATATTGCCGCCGTGCGCGCACGCGCTTTTGTGCTGCCCGCCGCCATTGATGCGCCGCATGTCGCTCCATTACCGGCATTACCCGACAACGACCCTGACGCGCCGCTGATTCTGTGGAACCAGCGCTGGGAGTATGACAAGCGCCCCGACCGCTTCTTTGCGCTGCTGGATCGCCTGGACAAAGCGGGAGTTCCCTTTCGCCTGGCGGTGGCGGGAGAAAACTTTCGCAATGTGCCGCAGGAATTCGTTGACGCACGCGCACGCTTTGGCAAGCGCATGATCCAGTGGGGCTACGTGCCGACGCGCACAGCGTACTACGCGCTCTTGCAGCAGGCCGATTTGGTCATCAGCACCGCCGACCACGAGTTCTTTGGCTTGAGCGTGCTGGAGGCAATTGCGGCGGGCGCGTTCCCCCTGCTGCCCACACGCCTGAGCTACCCCGAACTGGTTCCTGCCGGCCTGCACGCGGCGTGTCTGTATGCAGATGACGATGATCTCTTTGCCAAGGCGCAGGCCCGCTTGCTTGCCCCGCGGCGGGCCCCGCCCTCGTTGCAGGCGCATGTGCGCGCCCACTTCACATGGGCCGCCGTTGCGCCGCGCTATGATGCGGCGCTGGAGGCATTGCGCGCGGTGGACTAAAATGGTGCATCCCGCGCACACTGGCCCTTTACAAGCCGGATCAAAGCGCTGTACATTTGCCCGACGCCTGCGCTGGTGCTACACTAACCGATGGTCTGCAACGGGAGCCCGGTCTGCACCGGCTCCCGTTCTTTCTGTTCGCAGGTACTGATCCTGCGGGCCTCTCCAGAGAAAGTACAGAGGAAGCAGCAAGCCGCACCTCGGGTGACGGCGCTGCCGGGGCTGTACGCCAGCGCCTGCAAGCAGGCAAGGAGTAAGCTGTAGCATGACCGACGTATTGCGTAATGAGTATGAGGTGGTCCTTGTGGCCCGGCCCACGCTGGGTGAGGAGGGGTTGACGGCCCTCAACGACAAGTTGGCGCAGGTGATTGCCAACCAGGGTGGTGAGGTGCTGGGGACAGAGATGTGGGGCAAGCGCACGCTGGCTTATCCCATCAACAAGTTCTTCGAAGGCGTCTATCTGCTGCACCGCGTCGCGCTGCCGCCCCAGGGCACAGCCGAAGTTGATCGCTCCATGCGCTTCAACGAAGACATTCTGCGCTATCTGATCCTCCGCACCGACGAATAGCCACGCGCCAAAACTCGCGCCGGCCGGTACAACCGCTGCATCAACCAGGCGCCGCCTGGATCGAAAGGACCCATCTCAATGAGTGATGAATTGAAGCCCACGACTGCGCCCGACGCCGAGAGTGCGCCGGTGGCAGAGAGCACACCCGCTGCCGAGGCTGCGCCCGAAAACGCGCCCGTCGAGGCTGCGCCCGTTGCCGAAGTCGCTGCACCCGCGGTGGAAGTTGGCATGCCCGCCATGCTTGACGCCCCCGCCGCCAGCGATGATGACGAAGAAGAGGACGAGGACGTAGCCCCTGCCGCACCTGCCGAACGGCGCGGCCCCTCCAACTATGTAGAGAGCGAAGGCGGACGCGCCAGCCGCATTGGCGCAGGCGTCAAGCCCAGTGATGTCACCTACAAGAACATTGCCCTGCTCTCTCGCTTCCTCGACCGCCGCGGCCGCATTCTGTCGCGCCGCAAGACACGCGTCACCGCCAAGGTGCAGCGCCGCGTTGCCCAGGCCGTCAAGCGGGCGCGCCACCTGGCGCTGTTGCCCTACACTGCTGATCAAACCCGCGTGGTGCGAAAGCGACGGTAATACGATGGCAAAGAGCAAGCCCTCGGAACGAGACATTGAGCAGGAGATCAACCGCAAGGAAGAACGCCTGCGCAAGCGCGAGCGCGAGCAGCACCGCACCCTCTACATTGGCGTGGGTGTCGGCATTGGATTGGCGTTGATCTTCGCGCTCTTCGGCATCATCTACCAGCTTTTCATTCGCCCCAACAGCACAGTTGCCACAGTGGGCAGTGACAAGATCGTTGCACAGGATTTCCAGAAGCGCGCGCTGCTTGAGCGCAGCAACCTGGAGAATGCGCTGCAGTTCTATCAGTTGCGCGAACAGCAGTTCGGCAACCCAGGCATCTTCACGCAGCAAATCAACCAGATCCAGTCCACCCTGGCCAGCCCCTTTACGCTGGGCCAGCAGACGGTTGACGCGATGGTGCAGGACATCCTGGTGCAGCGCGAGGCAACCGCGCGCGGCATTACCGTAACCGATGCCGAAGTGGAAGACGAACTGCGCGCCGAGGTGGCCAACAGCCAGGGCATGGTCACAGGCCCACAGGCCACGGCCACCGTGGAAGCATGGGCCAATGCCACAGCCACGGCCGTCCTGTGGACGCCAACGCCTGAGGCAACCGCCACGCTGACAGCCACCGACGCCGTTACCGCAACCGATGCGCTGACGGTGAGCCCTGCTGTCACACCGACAAACACGCCCGAGCCACTGCCCACCCCGGCGGTTATCTCGGATACAGCCTTCACCACCGGCCTGGAGGAACTGGCCGCAAATGTGAAGACAACGTCGGGCATGAGCATGGACGAGTATCGCGCCGTGGTGCGCAACCGCTTGCTGGCCGACAAGCTCTCCGAGGCGATTGGCGCCGAGGCCGTTGCCGACACGCAGCCGGAAGTGCGCGCCAGCCACATCCTCATCCGCCAGATTGACCCCACGCCCACGGCCACGTCTGTTCCCGAGGGGCAGCCCACACCGGAGCCCACGCCCACGGCTACAGCGCTGCCCGAAGGCGCGCCAACGCCAACGGCCACGCCCGCACCGCGCACGCGCGAAGAAGCGCTGGCAATTGCCGCAGATGTGCGCACCCAGCTTGACAACGGCGGCGACTTTGCAGCACTCGCAGCGCAGTACAGCGAAGACACCGCCAGCGCCGCCCAGGGTGGCGACCTGGGCTGGTTCGGTCGCACGGACATGGTCGAACCCTTTGCCTCCACAGCCTTCTCGCTGCCCGTGGGCGCAATCAGTGACCCCATTTCAACCACCTTTGGCTATCACATTATCCAGGTGAATGAATCGGATCCCGCGCGCCCGGTGGATGCAAACACGCTGGCCCAGGAGCGCAGTCAGGCCTTCCAGACGTGGTTGCAGGAGCAGATCACCGCAGCGGGCGTTGTGCGCAACGACATCGCGGGCAATCTGCCCAACGAATTGCAGTAGGCGATCAGGCTTCGGGGAAGAGCGTTCTTCCGGAGACTGTCGTTTCATGAACAGAAGAGAGGGGAGAGGCATTGCGCCTCTCCCCTCTCTTCTATTTTGGTCAGAATCAACCAATCGGCGCTCGGCTCTCCCTGCCCATCGCGATGCCGTACGAAACAGATATCTCAACCAGGGTTGCAGTGCTTTGCTGTTCTTTGCGTTTCTTTGCGCACCTTTGCAACTTTGCGTTGAAGATGTTGTCTTTACGCGCGCGCTTCCCAAATCTCCAGCGCGTGCTCGGCCTGATGCAGGCACATGCTGTAGAGGAAGTGGCAAAGCTCACCCTGCTCGCCCCAGCCAAAATCACCCTTGGAGGCGAGTGTCGCGTCATCCAGCGCGTCAATGCGGGCCAGAGTGCGGCGATGCCAGGTGGCGTGCATATCAACGACTTCAATCATGGTCATGGTGGCGCGGTTCTGCAACGTGCGTGCGTTTACAGCGTCTTCGCTTTCGCCGGGGGCCCGAATCCACTCGGCAATTGCGGCCGGGGCCACAGCAGGCCACCCCACAAGAACATGGTACATGTACTCGCTCCAGGCCAGCACGTGCACAAGTTGATCGCGCAGCGACCAGCCGCCCGCCACGCGCGTGGTGAGAATGGTCTCTTCGTCGAGACCCGCAATGCTGTCCATCAACAGATTGTGCTGCACGTCCAGCAGATCGCGCAGGCCGGCGCGGCCCCAGCGACGCAGTGAAGCGACGTATGCAAAAAGGTCGCGCGTGTGCTGGCTGGTGTGGTTCACCATGTGGCGCAGGAGCTTGTCGAGCGACAGGGTGTGATCATCTTCAGGGTAAGCGTGCGCCAGCGCAGTGGCCGGCAGTGTGGCGGCAAAGTCGACAAGCGCAGCGCGTGCGGCTTCAGCCTCAGCAAGCACGGCGGCAAAGGGGCGCAATTCCTGGGCAGCGCGGTTGTCGTTGTCGCCCGCGGGCAGCGCAAAGGATGTTGCACCCGCCAGCGCGCGTTCCATGCGGCAGCGCTGCACGGTGTCCCAGAAAGCAACGTGCGCAAGCAGCCCCTTGGGCGTCCAGCCATTGTCAAGCTGGACATTGTCTACTTCGTGCGGCTCCAATTGGGCAAAGACGTAAAGGAGCCTGTCAAAACGACTGCGCAATTCCAGTGCATAGGGTGCGGGCTGAGCCGCCAGGCCACTCATGGCAATCTCCAGTGTGTAATCAAATTGTCCCCTGGTTACAGTGTACACCAAATCACAAATCACGCCTGGCGCGGCGCGCAGGGCTTATGAG
>DIAV01000081.1:0-12347 GCA_002415895.1 Anaerolineales bacterium UBA5069
TCCACATGCAGCACAAGCTGCGCATGTCACCCAATGAAGTGCTTGAAGCCGTGGGCGACATGGTCGAATACGCGCGCAGCCTCTGCGCCGATGTAGAGTTCAGCCCCGAAGACGCCGGACGCAGTGACCCGAAATTCCTGCTCCAGGTGCTGGATATTGCAATTCGCGCCGGAGCCACGACGCTCAACATCCCCGATACCGTGGGTTACACCACGCCCGAAGAGTACGGCGGGCTGATCGCCTATCTGCGCGAGAATGTCCCCGGCGGCAAGGATGTCATCTTCAGCACCCATTGTCACAACGACCTGGGTCTTGCCACCTCCAACACGCTGGCCGGTGTGCGCAACGGCGCGCGCCAGGTGGAAGTCACCGTCAACGGCATTGGCGAGCGTGCAGGCAACACCAGCCTCGAAGAGGTGGCCATGGCCTTGCACACGCGCAAGGCCGTCTTTGGGCTGGAGAGCAACATCGTCACCCAGGAGATTCACCGCTCGAGCGACATGGTTAGTCGCTACACGGGCATGGTGATCCAGCCCAACAAGGCCATTGTGGGCGGCAATGCCTTTGCGCATGAGGCCGGCATCCACCAGGATGGGATGCTCAAGAACAAGCGCACCTACGAGATTATGGATGCGTCCACAATTGGCCTCTCGCACAGCCAATTGGTGCTGGGCAAGCACAGCGGCAAGCATGCGCTGGGCAAGAAGCTTGAGGAAATGGGTTATCATGTAACGCCCGAGAAGCTCAAGGAAGTTTTTGCCCGCTTCAAGGACCTGGCCGACAAGAAGAAGAGCGTCTCCGAGGTAGACCTGGAGGCGCTGGTGAGCGATGAACTCTACCAGCCCGTGGAAGCGTGGGACTTGCTCACGGTGCAGGTGCATTGCGGCTCGGGCCTCACGCCGACGGCTGTTGTCAAGCTGCGCAACACGGAGACCAGCGAGGAGCATTTGGGCGCAGCGGTGGGCACAGGGCCGGTGGATGCGGTCTATCAGGCCATCAACCAGGTGGTGCAGAAGCCCAACACGCTGGCGGAATTCCTCGTGCAGGCGATCACTGAAGGCATGGACGCAAATGGCGATGTGACGATCCGCATTGAGGTGCCCGACAGCCGCGGCTATGCAGAGACGGCGCAGGGGCGTGCGCGCCGCCGCCTCTTCAGCGGGCGCGGCGTGGATACAGACATTATCGTGGCCTGTGCCAAAGCCTACATGCAGGCACTCAACAAGCTGATTGCTGCCGCCGAGGATGATGCACTGGTCGAAGCGCGCGCCGATGGGCAACTCGACACCAGGCCTGCGAACGAGCTTTCGATTACTGCCGGCTAAGCGGCAACAAGCATGCACGAGATTTTTCATGGAATGACCCGCAACCGAATCACAACCATAAACCACCGCGCGCGCGCCGCGCGGTGGTTTATCCTTTGCACTATCGCGGCGCTTGTGGCGGCCATTGTGGTCGCGCCGTTGCCTGCTGCTGCCCAGGACGCGCCCGCTGTCACACCTGCGGCCACGCCTGCGCCGTCCGTCGTGGAGGCGGGTTCGCTCGAGGCGTGCAGCAATGTGGATGAGGCGTCGATTCAGGACGAGCTCAACCGCGTCACACAGGCCGTCTTTGCGGATGCGCTGGCGCGCGTGGACGTCCCCGCCATTGTGGACGCACAGTGGCGCAACCTGGGCCTCAACGCGACTGTTGCGCGCGTGGTTGATGACGCGGCAGATGGCGTGCGTGCCGAGACGGATGTTTGGAACAAGTTCCTCTCGGGCTGGTCGGGTGACAAGGCGCGCGAGCTCACGCTCGAGATCAGCCGGCGCGCCTTCGCCTCCGAGGATTTTCGCCAGGCCATGGATGCGCTTTCCGCGGCTGTGGCTGTGGATGTGGCCGACCAAATGGGCGCGCTCTCGGCTGAGTCCTCATCGGCTGCGCTCTACTGCCTGCAAACCTTCATCCAGCAGAATTACTCGCCTGCGCTGCTCACGGCTTTTCAGGATGCCGTGACCGCGGGCGCGTCTGGTGGGGCCGATTTGCTGGGTGACAACTCCAACGCGGGCATCATGGGCGTGATCCAGGAGCACTCGCTCGCGCTGGGCGGCATTGGCGTGATTGTGGCTGCGCAGGTGGCTAAGCGCA
Source organism: Anaerolineales bacterium UBA5069 (assembly GCA_002415895.1). Taxonomy (GTDB): domain Bacteria; phylum Chloroflexota; class Anaerolineae; order Caldilineales; family Caldilineaceae; genus UBA5069. The sequence continues at coordinate 2,128 of DIAV01000081.1, forward strand.
TTGTTGTCACACTCACAAAGGAAGTTTCCGAGCGTGTCGCGGGGCGCGTGGTTACGCGTGTGCTGGGGCGGGTGGGCAGCACGGTGATTCCGCTGGCAGGCTGGGTGGTGGGTGCGGGGATGATCGCCTACGACTTGTGGAACAATGCCGATGGCGCGCTGCCGCAGATTCAGGCTTCGCTCCAGTCTGAGGAAGTGATGGCGGGCATACGCAGCGAGATTTCCAGTGCGATTGCCACGGAGCTTGGCCCCGAACTTCCACAGGTTGCGCGCGATGTGGCCGATAGCCTCTACAGCCAGTGGACGGGCGTGAAGCGCGATATCCGCGTGGTGCTGGAACTGGCGAATGAGAGCGACGCCTTCCAAAACGTGCTGGTGGGCATTGAATCGCCTGACCAACTCCAGCGCCTGGTTGCCATCAGCGGCGCGCTTACGGGGGCAAGCGGGCGGGGCGCCGTGCTGGCCGCGGCAGAGAGCGGCGCGCTGGCGCGCGCACTGCAAAGCAGCGCCGATATCACACCGGTGATCCGCGCAACCGGCTCGCTCGACACGGCGCTCGATTGGGTGGCGGCTGCCGGCGAGCTGCTGCCCGACGTCGTGCGCCTTGAAATCTACGCGCAGAAGTCGCCTGCCGATCTCGACCGCGCCACACTCCAGCGGCTGATCGCGTTGGATAATGCGCAGACTGTTTCAGATCTGGCGCTGCTGCCCAACGAACAGCTTGCCACCATGCTTGTGCTCTCGAGCGAGAGCCTGCGCGTGCTGGCCGGCGCGCTCACGCCTGAGCAACTGGGCTGGCTGGCCGAAACGATCGCGCCCATGGCGCAGAGCGAGCGCAACATTCTCGTCTCACGCCTCGTTAGCGATCCGGCGCTGATTGGCGTGTTCCAGAACTCCAATCTGCTGGACGAGTTGCCCCCCGGCGCTGATATTGATGCGGCGGTTGCCTTTTTGAGCGGCCGCGCCGACGCATTGGGCATGTTCAACGATGCCATTGCGGTTGTTACAGGCCCTGCCACGGCAGGCATGTATCAGGGCAAATATGGCTGGGGCACCTCGCTGCTGGTAGGGCTGGCCTCGCTTCTGATCATGCTGATTGCGCTGCGGCTGCTGTGGGCAGCAGGCGCGTGGATTCTGGCTCCCGTCTTTACCATTGGGCGTCTGGGAGGGCGACGGCCATCGCAGCCACCTGCGCCACCCACCTACCCGCCGCCCGACGCGCCACGCCAAAGTATGACCTACGGGCCGCGCGCCACGCGTCCGCAGAAGCCAGCACCTGCTGCGCCTCCCGGCGATGAAGAGGATGACGCATGACGCAACTGATTGCACTCGACACGCTGCCGGATCGCCCCATTGAAGTGGGCGGCATTGTGTCGGTCGTTGTCGTCAGCGCGGCCAACGTGGTTAAGGATGTGCGCGAAAACATTCGCAACATGCTGGGCGGGCGTATGCCTCACTACGAGGCGCTGATCCAGCAGGCCATGGATACAGCGCTGCTCGAACTGGAGGCGCGTGCGGCGGCGCAGGGTTATGACGGCGTGGTGGGCGTCAAGCTAACGCACCCGGTTGTGGTTGACGGTGCGGTCGAGATTATTGCCTATGGAAACGGCTTTCGCTTTGCGCAAGCCGAATTGCCGAGCACTTAATTCATGAAGAGACCTTTGCGCCGCCGGCTCAGCGTGCAGGCGCTGCTTGTGATTGCACTGTTGCTGCACGCGCTGCCGCTCCACGCGCAAACGCCCGCGCCGCCCACGGCCGGCGCGTCCGTTATGCCGGCGGCTGCCATTACGCTATCAGCCTCGCTGCCATTGACGGACGCAGCGACTTTGGACGCGCCTGTTGTCAGCCAATACACGGTGGGCCAATGTACAAACGCCGACCGTGACAGCCTGCGCAGTGAGATTCAGAACGCGGCCCTGGCCGTTGTCAGTGACTCCACCGGCACGCTCGATATTGACGCGCTGGTCGACCGCATGTGGCGCGATCTGGACATGGATGCCGTGGTGGATGGCGAGGTGGCGCGCGCCGTAGCGCAGGTGGCCGCCAACGAGGGCTACTGGTCGCGCCTGCTCTCTGGTTGGTCCGCCGACAAAGCCGAGGAATTCGCGCAGCGCATTTCAGAGGATGCCTTCAATTCCGAAGCGTTCACAACGGCGATCAGCAACCTATCGGCGGCAATTGGTGACGAAATCGCGCGCGCAGTCAATGCTGAACTGGCCGCCGCCGCATCAACCGCCTTCCTCTGCCTGCGCGATTATGTGGGCAGCACCTACTCGGATGCGCTCTTCAGCGCATTTCAGGAGAGCGTGCAGGCATCTGTTGCGAATACGGCCACTGTAAACTTCAACCCGGGTGCGGTGAACATTGGCATCATCGACACGCACGGCGGGTTGATTACGGGTGCGGGCATCATTGTTGTAACCGAGGTGGGCACGCGTGTGGCCACGCGCATCAGCGAGAAGCTGGCCGAACGCGTGGCGGGCAAGATTATTGGCCGGGTGCTGGGGCGCGCCGGCAGTTCGTTTGTGCCCGTGGCCGGGTGGGTGGTGGGCATTGCGCTGATTGTGTGGGACCTTGTGGAAGGCGGACAGGGCGCGCTGCCGCAAATTCAGGAAGCGCTGACGGGCCAGGATGTGAAGGCGCGCATCCGCAGCGAGGTTGCTGCGGCTGTGCAGGCCGGCCTGCCCGAGGAAGCCTCCATCACCTCACTGGAAACCGCTGTGAGCATGATTGAGGAGTGGGATCGCTTCTGCGCACGCTATGCCAGCGTGTGCACCCTGGCGGCGGAGAACAATTCCTTCCGCGCACTGCTCGACAGCGTACCCCTGAGCGAGCTTGACCGCTTGCAGGCGCTGGAAGACACTTTCCTCAACAACCTTGGACGCGATTCGCTTGATCAGGCGCTGGAGAGCGGTGACTTCGACGCCTTGCTGCGCCTGCCGCCTGCGGCAGGAACCATCCTGGCCGACACAAGCTCGATTGAGACGACGCTGGCTTGGGCGGATGTGGCTGGGGCGGACCTGCCGTTGATTGCCTCGATTGGCGTTCACCGCTTTGCCACGCCCGATGAGTTGCCGCGCGACCGCCTGGACAAGCTTCTGGCGTGGAATGACGGCGCAGCCGTGCGCAAATTTCTGCTGCTCGACGCACAGGTGCGCGCGCTGCTTTGGCCGCTGGGTGGCCAAACACTCTTCAGCCTGGTGACATTGCTCGACGAGGCTAACCTGGCGCGGCTTGCGCTTGGGCTGGAGCGCTGGCCTGCTGCGGACCACCAACGGATCGCGGGCGATGTGCTGGCCGGCGCCCGCACGCTTGCCGAAGTGGAGGCGGGGCCGACGCCCGCACCCACCTTTGCCCAGCAAAGCAACCCAGGCACAGCAACGGCCACCGTGGGCGGCGTTACGCCCGAGGTGGCCGCAGCCAACACACTGGAGAGCGCACCGGCCACAGCCGCCGCGCCCTCTACGCCCTTTGGCCAAACCGAGCCCGGCACGCTGGGATTGCTGGGTGCGCTGGTGGTGCTGCTGGCCATCGTGGCCGCACTCTTGCTCTGGCGGCGCGGGTCAAAGGGGTAGGACACCTGCCTTGTGCCGCTTTGCACAAGCCCAAAAAGTGTTTGCTACAGTGGCTTCTCCTGTGGTAAAGTTCGCCATCCCATGCAGTGTCGCTTCCTTCAATGTGGAAGGCCCATTGTCGTCACGGCCGACGACCGATTTGTCGCACGACCTATGATCGAACGACTGTCAGTCGCCTGACCGCTTGCCGCGCACTTGTGCGCGGCCTGCTTCCAAACGACACATGCCGCCGACTGTCGACTGTCGACTGTTGATTGCCGACATTCGGCGCCCGACCGCCCATGAAGGAGAACCTCATTGATCACCTCGTCCGAGCAACCCGCTCAGCCTGACTGTACGCCCAAACCCGCCCGCGCCCTGCACCCTGCCACAGACGGCGTTGTACCGCAGGCTTATGACTTGCCTGTAGCCAATGGCCTGTACAACCCGCGCTTTGAGCACGATGCGTGCGGCATTGGCTTTGTCGCGCATGTCGAGGGGCGGCGCAGTCATCGCGTGATTGAAATGGCGCTTGAGGCGCTCTGCAACCACGCCCACCGTGGCGCTGTGGCCGATGACCGCAAAACGGGCGACGGCGCAGGCATCCTTACGCAGCTACCCTATGAGTTCTTCAAGCGTGAACTTGAGCGCTTGGGCATTGAAGCGCCCCCTGCCTCCGACATTGCCGTGGGCCAGCTTTACCTCTTCCGCCAGGATGCCGACGACCGCAGCAATGCACGTGCTATCATCCGCGAGGTGTGCGCCGAGTTGCGTCTGGAGGTTCTCACTTTTCGCTCGGTGCCTGTGATTGAGGAAGCGCTGGGGCGGCGCGCTGCCAGCAGCCGCCCGTGGATGGAACAGGTGATTGTGCGGCGCACGCCTGAAGCCTGCGAAGCGGGCGATGAATTCGAGCGCACGCTCTACCGCGCCCGCAAGATGATTGTCAACCGCGCCCACGAGCGCGGCGTGCAGCGCCTCTACATTGCTTCATTCAGCGGGCGCACCGTAGTCTACAAGGGGCTTGTCCTTGCCACGGAACTTGTACACTTCTACCCGGACCTCAGCGACACGGATTTCACCAGCGCGATCGCGGTCTTCCACCAGCGCTATTCAACCAACACCTTCCCCACGTGGGAACGCGCGCAGCCCTTTCGCATGGTCTGCCACAACGGTGAAATCAACACGCTGCAGGGTAACGAGAACTGGATGCGCGCGCGTGAGGCGGATCTGGCGCACACGGTGTGGGGCGACGACGTGGCGCAACTGCGCCCCGTGATTGCACCTGAGAGCAGCGACAGCGGCAAGCTCGATAATCAGCTTGAACTGCTTGTGCGCAGCGGACGCGATATCCGCCACGCGCTGTTGATGATGATTCCGGAAGCGTGGGAGCGCATGCCTGAGGGTGAAGTGAGCCCCTCGCGCCGCGCCTTTTACCAATACCACAGTGCGTTGATTGAACCGTGGGATGGCCCCGCAGCCGTCACCTACACCGATGGCCGCATTGTGGGCACCATCCTTGACCGCAACGGTCTGCGCCCTGCGCGCTACGTGGTGCTGGACAACGGCATTGTCATCCAGTCGAGCGAAGCCGGCGCGGTTGACTATGACGAGTCGCGCGTGATCCAGAAAGGCAAACTTGGCCCGGGCGAAATTTTCTGTGTAGATACAACGCGCGGCGCTGTAATGAATGATTATGAGGTTACGCGCTACTTCTCCACGCGCAAGCCGTATGACCGCTGGGTGCTGGAAAACCTTGTCAGCCTGGATGACGTGGTTGCCAAGCGCAAGGACGGCAGCGCGGGGGGTGCAACGGCGGGCGCGGCCAATGGCAAACACCATGCCGCGCAGGGTGCTGACGCCAACGGCGAACTTCCGGGCAGCCCATCACTGGTGCAGCAGCAGTTGAGCTATGGCTACTCCAGCGAGGAGATCGTGGTGGTGCTGCGCCCCATGGTCATCAATGGTCAGGAGCCTGTCGGCAGCATGGGTGATGATGCGCCACCTGCCGCTATGAGCACGCTGCCGCGTTCGCTCTTTGGCTACTTCAAGCAGCGCTTTGCCGAGGTGACAAACCCGCCGATTGACCCGCTGCGCGAAGAGATGGTCATGAGTACGCGCATGTTGCTGGGCCAGCGCGCCAACCTTCTCAGCGAGACGCCTGAGGCGACGCGCCTCGTCGAACTCAAGTCACCGGTGCTCAAGCCGGCGCATATGGCGGCGCTGCGCACCATGCCCAATCCCGAGTTTCGCGCGGTTACGGTGGATGCGGTGTGGCAGGCGCCCGATGGGGGCGTGGCCGCAGCAGGGGCGGCGCTGCGCGCAGCCGTTGAGCGCCTGTGTGCAGAGGCCGAGCGCGTTGTGCGTGAGGGCGCACACATCCTGATTATCAGCGATGCCAAGGCCGACGTGCACACGCTGCCGATCCCTTCGCTGATTGCCGTGGGGGCGGTGCATCATCACCTCATTCGCCAGGGGCTGCGCATGGCTGCGAGCATTGTCTGCGAGAGCGGTGAGCCGCGCGAGGTGCACCACTTTGCCGCGCTGATTGGATACGGCGCCAACGCCGTCTATCCGTGGCTCATCTACAACGCGATTGAGGAGATGGTGGCAGAGGGGCGCCACACGGAAGGCATGACGCTGCCGCAGGCACTGGGCAATTTCGTCAAGGCTGTGGACAAGGGCTTGCTCAAGATCATGAGCAAGATGGGTATTGCCACGATCGACGCCTATTGCGGCGCACAGACCTTTGAGGCGTTGGGCGTGGGCAATGAGTTGCTCAACATTGCATTTGTCGACACACCCAGCCTTGTGGGTGGCGTCGGCTTCCAGAGCGTGGCTGAGGATGTGATGGCGTGGCACGCCAAAGGTTACCCGGAAGGTGATGCGGGCCGCACAATCAAGCTCGAAACGTGGGGACTTTACAAGCCGCGGCGCGGCGGCGAGCTCCACGAGTGGAGCCCGCAGGTGGTGCATGCGCTGCACGCAGTGGCAAAGGCCACGTCGCGCGCCGAAAGCCTGGAGAAGCACAAAGGCTACGCGACCATGCTCAACAGCATGCGCCTGGCGCCGCGCCATTTGCTTGGCTTTGCGGCCACGCGCCCCTCAATTCCTGTGGAGCAGGTCGAATCGCCCGTCAACATTCTGCGCCGTTTTAGCACCGCGGCCATGAGCCACGGCGCATTGAGCAGCGAGGCGCACGAGAACCTGGCGATTGCCATGAACCGGCTGGGCGGCAAGAGCAATTCGGGCGAAGGGGGAGAGGCCAAGGAGCGCTACTTCACCGAACGCGCCAGCAACATCAAGCAGGTTGCTTCGGGGCGCTTCGGCGTGACACCTGCCTACTTGATGAGCGCCGAGGAACTGCAAATCAAGATGGCGCAAGGCTCCAAGCCGGGTGAGGGCGGACAGCTGCCGGGTCACAAGGTGACGGCGGAAATTGCCGTGCTGCGCCACAGCACGCCGGGGGTTGCGCTCATCAGCCCGCCGCCCCACCACGACATCTACAGCATTGAAGACCTTGCGCAGTTGATTTACGATCTGAAGACGATCAACCCAACCGCAAAGGTCAGCGTCAAGCTGGTGGCGCAGCAGGGTGTGGGCACAATTGCCGCAGGCGTGGCCAAGGGTTTTGCCGACGTGATCCACATTAGCGGCGCCAATGGCGGCACAGGCGCAAGCCCGCTGAGCAGCATCAAGAACGCGGGTTTGCCGTGGGAGATTGGACTCTCGGAAACGCATCAGGTGCTGCTGGCCAATGGCTTGCGCACGCGCATTACCCTGCGCACGGATGGCGGCATTGCCACCGGTCGCGACGTCGTCATGGCGGCCATGCTGGGGGCCGATGAGTACTCGTTTGGCACCAGCGTGCTGATTGCTGAGGGCTGCACCATGGCGCGCGTTTGCCACAAGAACACGTGCCCTGTGGGTGTTGCCACGCAGGACCCCGAATTGCGCAAGAAGTTCGAGGGTACGCCCGAGATGGTGATGAACTTCATCACAGCAATTGCTGAAGAGGTGCGCGAGGTGCTGGCGAGCCTGGGCTATCGCAGCCTGGACGAAGTGGTGGGACATCCTGAACTGCTGGAGCAGGTTGTGCATGGGCGCGAGGCGGGCTTTCTGGATCTTTCGCCGCTCCTGGGCGTGCCCGACACGGGCAGCGCGCGCCGCAATGTGCTGCCCACGAACGAACTGCCCGAAGAGGAGAGCGTTGGTGATCGGATTACCGAGCAGGTGCTGGCCAGCCTGCGCGCCAACCCCGATGCGCCCGTGCGCCTTGCGCACAAGATTAACAACACGCAACGCACAGTGGGTGCACGTCTCTCCGGCCAGCTCGCATTGCGCTACGGCGACGAAGGCCTGGCCGCCCACAAGGTGCGCATTACCTTCACCGGCTCGGCAGGCCAATCGTTTGGCGCATTCGGTATCAACGGCCTATCGCTGCTGCTTGTGGGCGAGGCGCAGGATTACGTGGGCAAGGGGCTGAGCGGTGGCGAGATTGTGGTGCGTCCGTCCGAGGATGCGCGCTATGTGCCGCACCAGAACGTGATCATCGGCAACACGGTGCTATACGGCGCAACGGGTGGCCGCTTGCACGCGGCAGGCATTGCCGGTGAGCGCTTTGCCGTGCGCAACAGCGGTGCGGTGGCGGTCATCGAAGGCGCCGGTGAGCACTGCTGCGAGTACATGACAGGCGGCACGGTGGTGGTGCTGGGCGATACAGGGCGCAACTTCGGCGCCGGTATGTCCGGTGGGCAGGCCTTTGTCTACGACATTAACGAGACTTTTGAGCGCCGCTACAACGCGGAATTGATTGCGGTGCGCCGTTTGCACGGCAATGGTGACGATGTGCTGCTCAAGCAACTCATTCGCGAGCACTTCGAAAAGACCGGCTCGCAGCGCGCCGGCGCATTGCTGGAGGATTGGGAGCGCCAGTTGCAGCTCTTCTGGCAGGCTGCCCCGCGCGAAAACATCGTCGCGATCGAAAATGCCACGGAAGGCTCGGAAGAAGTAGAAGGAACCGAGCAGGACGAGAAGGTGAAAGTGAAGGAATAGGGCTATACTTGCGTCGATTCAACTCCCCGAGGTGAATGCGATGGCTGACTTTGTATCACTCACTTGCCCATCGTGCGGCTCGCGGCTGCAGGTGACGAATGATCTGGAGATGTTCGCGTGCGGTTACTGCGGGAATGAACTCGTGGTTCGGCGTGGTGGCGGGATTGTCTCGCTCGCGCCGGTGGTGGCAGGCTTGGATAAGGTCCAGCAAAGCGTTGTTAACGTGGGAATCGGGGTGGACAGGACCGCATCCGAACTCGCCATTCAGCGCCTCAGACAGGACTTGCATGGTCTTGAGCAAGAGTGGCAAGAGGTAGATGCGGAGAAGTCCATCGGAATTGGCGCCGGGATTGTTGGCTTGGTCCTGGGGTGGCTTGCGATTGCCAACGATTCGGGTGCGGTTGGGCCTGTAATTCTTGTGTTCGGGATAATCGCCCTCCTGGCCTACTTTGGAGGTGAACGAGGAAAGAGCGCGAAGAAAGCAGTGCTGAAGGCGAAAATGCAGAAGATCGGCGAGGAAATCAATTACCATCAGCTCAAGCTGGCGTCGCATTAACCATTTGCTCTTTCCCTCCCTGCTTGACGAAAGGTGGCCAGCACAATGGCCATTGCCGACTCAATTCAGGAACGCGTGAAGCGTCTTCCCCGCAAGAGGCAGCAGGAGGTGCTTGACTTTGTTGATATCCTGCTCTCCAAGGGCGCCGAAGTCGAAAATCGGAAGGATGAACTGAGGCTGGCGCACGCGTTGCTGGCTGCTGAAATGGCACGCCTGGATGATGAAGAAGTCGAACAAGGCATCTCTTATTCGCTGCGCGAGATCAAGGCGCGGTATCGCTGATGCATGCAGGTGAAATCGCCCTTGTTCAGTTTCCGTTTGCCGAAATGAGCACGGCAAAGTTGCGCCCGGTGCTGCTGCTCAAGCGGCTGCCCGGGGCATATGACGATTAGCTCGTGTGCGTGGTCTCAACTGCCCTCCGTCACGCACAGAGCGGTATTGACGAAATTGTTGCTGTAGACGACGCAGATTTTGTAGTAAGCGGATTGAAGGCTGCCAGCGTGATACGCTGCACCCGATTACTCGTCATCGATGCTGCACTGCTGCCTGGCGCACTTGGCGCAATTGGTGGCGACCGGGTTGCACGCGTGCGGGTCAGACTATCGAACTGGATACTTAACGAATAGCGCCGTGCGTACTGCGCACGCAAGCATTCACACACTGAGGACAAGCATGTCGAAAACACTTTTTGAAAAAGTCTGGGATGCGCACATTGTCTCGCAGGATGAGGGCGCGCCCGCTGTGCTTTATATTGACGCGCACCTGATCCATGAGGTGACATCGCCCCAGGCGTTTGCCACATTGCGCGAGCGTGGCCTGGCTGTGCGCCGCCCCGATCGCACATTCGCCACCATGGACCACGCCATTCCCACGCGCAACGTAGACATTGCCCTGTGGCCCGCCGACGCCGCGACGCAGGTGCGCACGCTGCGTGAGAATTGCGCCGACTTCGGCATTACGCTGTGGGATATCAAGGGCGATGTGCAAGGCATTGTGCATGTGGTGGGCCCCGAGATGGGTGTCACCCAGCCGGGTATGACGATTGTCTGCGGCGACAGC
>DIAV01000081.1:12413-25064 GCA_002415895.1 Anaerolineales bacterium UBA5069
CACACCAGCACCCACGGCGCGTTTGGCGCGCTGGCCTTTGGCATTGGCACAAGCGAAGTGGGACACGTGCTGGCCACGCAATGCCTGCTGCAGAAGAAGCCCATGACCTTCGCCATCAACGTGGAGGGTGAGCTTGGATTAGGTGTCACCGCCAAGGACATCATCCTGGCAATCATCGCGCAAAATGGCGCGGCAGGGGGCACAGGCTATGTCTTCGAATACCGCGGCAGCGCCATCCGCAGTCTGAGCATGGCCAATCGCATGACGATCTGCAATATGAGCATTGAAGGCGGCGCGCGTGCGGGCATGATTGCCCCCGACGAGACGACCTTTGCCTATGTCAAGGGGCGTCCGTATGCGCCCAAGAGGGACGACTGGGAAAAGGCCGTCGCGTACTGGCGCACGCTTGTCACCGATGACGACGCCGTCTTTGACCGTGAGATGGTGCTGGATGCCAACGCGCTTCAGCCGATGGTGACCTATGGCACCAACCCGGGGCAGGGGGTGGCCATCACGGGCAACATTCCCACCATCGATCAACTGGATGATCCGGCAGACCGTCGCAGCCTGCTCAGCGCACTCGAATACATGGGGCTCAAGCCGGGGCAGGCCATGCAGGGGCAGCCCGTGGACATTGTGTTCATTGGCTCCTGCACCAACAGCCGCATTGAGGATTTACGCGAGGCTGCGGAGATTGTGCGCGGCAAGCGCGTGGCCGGCACTGTGCAGGCGCTGGTTGTGCCCGGCTCCAAGGCCATCAAGTCTCAGGCCGAAGCCGAAGGGCTTGACCGTATCTTCACCGAAGCGGGCTTTGAGTGGCGCGGGGCGGGCTGCTCCATGTGCCTGGCCATGAACGACGACAAGGCCGGCGCGGGCAAGTATGTGGCCAGCACCAGCAATCGCAACTTCCAGGGCCGGCAGGGGCCGGGCGCGCGCAGCCTGCTCATGTCGCCCATTATGGCTGCGGCGGCAGCGCTGAATGGCCACGTGGTGGATGTGCGCGAGTTGCTGTAGAGAAAACCAATGCTGCTCTCTCGGCGACCTGCGTGAAAATTACTGCTTCTGTAATGGGTGCAGCGCACCTGCCGCTCCAGTTTCACCACAATTGAGAGAAGAACGACTTCCATGAAACCCTTTACCACCCTGACAGCCACCGCTGCGCCCCTGCGCGCCGAGAACGTTGACACCGACCAGATTATCCCCGCCCGTTACTTGACTGCCGTAACGAAGGAGGGCATGGGTGATGGCCTGTTCTCGTCATGGCGTTATGCGCGCGACGGCTCGCCCAATCCTGAGTTCGTGCTCAACCGGCCCGAATTCGACGGCGCGCAGATATTGATTGCCGGGCGCAACTTTGGATCGGGCTCCAGCCGCGAACATGCTGTGTGGGCGCTCACCGAGTACGGCTTCACCTGTGTGATTGCGCCCGCCTTTGCCGATATCTTCTACAACAACTCGCTCAAGAGCGGGCTGCTGCCCGTGGCGCTCTCCGAAGAGAGCGTTAACATGCTGTGGGATTTGGTGGAAGAGGACCCGCAAACTCAGCTTGTGGTCAATCTCGAGACGCAAACAGTCACGCTGCCCGACGGTCAGGTGCACGCCTTTGCAATTGACCCCTTCCGCAAGCTCTGCCTCATCAACGGCGTCGATGACATGGGCTACATCATGTCCAAGGACGCTGCGATTGCCGCGTTTGAGGCGCAGCCCCGCTGGTAAGGTTTGTGCTCCACAATCGCCACAAACAGAGTGAGGCTTCCGCATGCGGAAGCCTCACTCTGTTTGTGGCTGCAATCTCTATTTGGTGATGACCGGCAGGTAGAGCCAGCGCTGTGTACCGCTGGTCAGGCTCAGCCGCTGTTCCTGTAGCACTGCGCCGCCAGACGAAAGCAACTGCGCGCGCACGCCCACGGGCGCAATCACGCCCTTGGCCTTGGTAAAGGTTGTACTCAACTGGCCCTGGGCATTGCTCACACCCTCAACAACCTCGCCGCCAACCAGCAGCCCCGTTTGGCCGTCACCCTCTACGCCAATGCGCACCCTCGCGCCGGGCACGGGTGTGCCCCAGTCATCCAGTACAGTTGCCACCAGTTCTGAGGTCAGCCCTTCGCCCAGGTTGGTGGGTGATGCCGTGAACTGGATTGTGTTGGCAATTGGGTTGCGGATCTTCACGATAGCCGTGGCCGAGAGTGCACCGGTCGTTGCCGTCAGCGTGACATCGCCCACGGTGTTGGGTGCCGTATAGGTGGTTGCCACGCGCCCGTTCTGCGTCACCAGGTTTTCTTCGGCCAGGAAGCCCGCCGAAGCGGTCATTGCAACCGGCGTGCCGTCGGCCACTGTCATGCCCTGGTCGTCCAGCACGCGCACGACCACATCCACAGTGTCTGTGCCGTTGGGGCGCAGATAGTGGTTGAAGTTCTGGTCATCGAAGAATATCTGCGCGGCCGGGCGGAAATACTGCGCCGTGAATGAGACACTGTCTGCAATCGCGTCGTCATACTGGTCCTGCGTGGAGGCCGTTACCGTGGCTTGTGCGCCGCTTCTGGCGGCGGTGATTGCTTCTGCATCGGCTGTGGAGACTGCATCCCAGTTCGGATAGATCTTCACCGTGCGGTCGGCGGATTGCCCATAGTTGAGGCAGGGGTTGCCCGGGATCAGGCTCCACTCGGAAAGCCAGCCTTGCGGCAGGGTGAAGTCGGGCGTTGTGAAACAGCGCTGCCGGCTATCGCGATTTTCATAGCGCAGCGTCACGTTGAAGGGGCTGCCATCGTTGGCAATGACACCCGGGTTCAGCACGGTGAGGCTGAAGGGCTGGAAGTTGATGGGCGCGGGGTCCATACGCTGGATTGTCTCGCCGCCCACTTGCCCGCGCAGCCAAAGGTAGCCCACGCCACGGCCCGGCCCTGTGAAGTCGGGCAGGGCAAACTGGCCGTCACCAACCTGACCATCGCCATGTGCGCCGTCGTCGTAGAGGGTGAACTCGTTGCCCCAGCGGCTACCGTTAGGTGTTTGCAGCCAGCCTGTGAGCACGTTGCCGGTCATCGCCCGCCCCATGTTGACCTTGAGCGGGAAGGCCGCAAAGGAGGACGGCGCGTGATCGAAGGTTCCTTGCACCTCGAGTTCGCTGGCGGCAAGGCTTGTAAAGGAATAGGTGGAGGAACCGGATGAACCGGCATCCACGGTGGCGCTCCACACGCCGGTGCGACCGTTCACGTCCACCTGCACATACTGCACGCTGCGGTCACCCGGCGCATTGTCCACCGTCAGGCAGAGAACGCCGCTTGCGTTGCAGTCCACAGTGTTGCCGTCGGGGGTGCGCACCAGCAGCGGCTCGAAGTTGCCGCTGAAGCCGGTTTGCAGGAAGCCGATGCTGTCGATCAACGAGTCCACGGTTGCGGTGTGTGTGCGTGTGGGCTGCGGGGGCGCGGGCGTAAAGATATAGCCGGTGCCGTTGGTTGCGCCCGCGACATCATTGTTGCTGACGATCACTTCGTCATCTGTGCCACCAATGAGGAAGGAGGTGCGCCGCACGCCAATTTGCGCGCCGCCCGAATCGCCGGCCTGGAGTTGCTGATACTGATAGCGGATTTCGCCCGTGTTCTCGTTAAGCCACACCTGGTAGGCGCGACAGCCGCCGCCCAGCGCTTCGCCCACTGTCGTAACGATATGCCACTCATTGATGCCAAAATTGGCTGTGTAGACCTTGGCCTGCTGCCCATAGTTGGTACCGAAGTAGCAGGCAGCCTGCGGCGCATCGGGTGAGGCAATCGCCACCGTCTCGGAGATGGGCACGGTTAAGGTGTAGTTGCCGTTCGGGTCACTCGCTGCCAGTTCTGCTGCGGCGGCCTGTGCTGCCGCGTCGGCCGCAGCGGCAAGATTCGGCGGAAAGGGCACGAAGGCCCACGTCAAGTTGGGATTGTAGAGATTGTTGAGGTAGGTCCTTTCCAACGTGCAGAATGGACCTGTGCAGGGATTCATCTGGATATAGCCTGTGGGGTAGACGCGCGCCACCGTGCGTTCATCGCCCCACACGGGTCCTTTCATGGGAACATCGAGGTAGGTGCTGAGCACCCCGGCATCCTGGCTGAGGCCAATCTCAAACCACTGGTAATCGGGCGGATCCATCTTGTCCCAGCGATAGGTCCATTTGTCGCTCACATAATCGCTCCAGCGACCGGCCCCGGCGGAGTGGCCAAGCTGCGCGCGCAGCACGTCGCCCGTCTGCGCGATCTGCGCGGGATTGACATAGAAGAACTGGCCGCCGCTGCCCAGCGCCGTGAGCAGATAGGGCACGATGCCTGTAGGCTGCGATGCATTCGCCCCCAGCCCCATAAAAGCCTTCATTGTGGCCGAGACATTGGGCGGCGTGGGCGTAAGCGAACTACAGCCGCCCAGCAATACCACCGAGCCGCGCACGCCGCGCGAGGTCAGCAACTGGCGCATGTTGGCCGCGCTGGGCGAGGCGTAGGAATCGCCGTCGGTATAAAGCCAGGCCTGCCCGCCGCGCATGGTCTGGGCGCCCTGGGCGAGCGATCCCAGGCCGTTCACGACACAGTTGGGATCAGCCGCCGCGCCGGGTGTGAGCGCGTTGATGCCCGTGGCGGCGTTGCCGGCGGTGAAGTAATCCTTGAAGAAGGGCTTGATCGCGTTGGCCGTGTTATCAAAGGTGAAGAGTTTGAACTGCGTACCCTTGGGCTCCTGCGCGGCGTCGTTGGTTTGTTCGGTCGCTACCGTCTTGATGCCGTCGATCTTGGGTCCGGCCATGCTTGCCGAATTGTCCACCACCATGGTCAGCCGCTTCCACCACTGGTAGTCTTCGCCACCCGAGGGGGGCGAGACGTTGAGTGCCGCCGGCTGCGCGCCGGCTGTCTCGGCCACCGCAGCGGCAGAGCCGCCCGTGCCAAAGGGGTTGGCCAGGCCAATATTCTTGGTGATTGTCTCAGCCGTGGCGCTGTCGGTGGGCAAGCCCATCTGCCGCCACGCCAGAATGTACACAAAGGCGGTGCAGGTGTCGTCAAAAACATCCCCGTTGGCCTCAAATGTCGGGTCGGTATAGGCGCGCTGCACCATCGTGTGGCCATGCGCCACGCGATCCACTGGTGCGCCTGCCGGGCCGCCGCCGGATGTGCGGCCATCCTGCGCGCTGTCGGTAAAGTCCCACAGCATCGCAGCAATCGCCAGTTCATTCTGGTCGGAGAGCAGATTGGCAGGGCGCGTTGAGTCGTAGGTCTCCAGATTGACAGAGATGCCCGGCACACCCGCCCCGTTCATGTCCAGGTAGAAGCTTGCATCGGCGTAGCCGCGTGCTGCGCGCACGGCGCTCTGGTAGTAGTCGGGGTAGCCTTCGCCCCAGGAAAGCTCGCGATCGTTGGTCAGCGTATCGATGTTGTGCGGTCCGCCGCCATTGTCGTCGCAGCCGTATTCGTCGTCGGCCATGTGACCCCATTCGTGCATGATGACGCTGTCGTCCCACTGGTCGGGGTCAGAGGGATCATCAGCGATGGTCATCTCACCCCAAAAAGACTGGTAGTAGGAGCCGGTGTCGCCATAGTTCTTCTCCCAATGGACTTCGGCAGCTTCATCAAAAATGGCATCATCGCCCGTCGCGCCACCGCTCTCATTCCACACGCTCCACGCCTGGAAGACGGCGTCGGCAATGTTGAAGATGCCGCTTTGCTCTTCGTTAAGGGTGAAGTTGAGTGTGTAGGATCCGCCTTCGGACTCAATGATGCTGCTGTCGAACTCATAGACTTCGTCAATATAGGAGCTATCCTCGACCTCAACCACGGTTTTGCCGCCAGAGTTCAGTTGGGCGCGCAGGCGTATATAGAGCTCGAGTTCATCATCAAAGACGCCATCGTCGTCACAGAAGGAGAAGCTGTAGTTGCCGTTGGCATTGGTCAGCTTGCGCCCATACTCATCGTCGAAGAGGGTGTCCTCTTCGCGCATGGCGATGACCGCGTTGGCAACCGGGACCGTTTGCGCTGCACCAAGCATGGTGGAGATGGGCCGGCGCTCAATCCGCTGCACCCTGCCCGAGATGGTGAAGCACGGGTCGTTCGCTTCGGCAGGCTCGACCGGCGCATCGGGCGATGCCGGGTCCACCTCTGCCGCCGAGGCGGAAAGCTGCGCGACCTCCGTCTGCATGGGCACGGTGCGCGGGTCGATGGCGGTAATGTCCTTGGTGCTTACCTGCGCGCCATTGCTGCGCACATCAAAGAAGATCACCCCCAGGGGCGCGTACTGTTCGCTGGGTGAGGGCGCAATCAGGGCCGACGCCATCACACGGAAGACGCCCTCGGCAGGAAAACGCACCTGGCGCTGGGAGCGCACGGTCTGCCCTTTGACAACGGGGCCACTCTCCTCCTCGGCGCTGCCGCCGGCCAGCTCGCCGCCTTCGGGCAAAAACCACTGGATGTGCACGTTGGGCGCGTCGGTGAGGGTGCGCGCTTCAAGGGTAAGTGTCGCCACGCCGCCTGGCCCCACGGGGCCGTCGGTAGCCAGCGTTAATTCAAGCGGCGTCATTCTGTCGGCCACGACGTCTGTAATCGCACCGGATGAAGCAAGCGGCTCCTGTTGCGGGGCAGCCGCCTGCGCGGGACGTGCGGGTAGCGCCGAAAGCAGAATGGCAAGAAGCAGAGTCCAGGCGACAAATTGTTTGGTGTGAGCGCGTTGTGCGCGCGTTGCGGGCGCTGTCGTGTAATGCGTCATGACACCGGTCCTTGTTGAGCAGGATGCGAAGTAGAGCAAGCGGATGTGCCATCATACCCGCCTTTGAACTTATGTCAATGTGCATTGCGACACACCCACTGGCGCGCGCGCGACACAGCCAGCCAGGCACTGATCAGCACACGTTCATACCCATACACGCTGCGCAGTGCAGGTTCTGCTGTATGACAGGACAAATGACCCCTGCGTACTGCCGTCGCGTCCATTGGCAAAGAGCGCGCAACGTGCGACAATGAACGTGTCGTTTGGCAATTCGCCGGCAACGCCCCTTGCCGCATGTCAACGCTTCCCTCATTGTGACAAGGCTCCCATGACCATCAATCTGCCGGAAGCTCGGCGCTGGCCGGGCAGTGAATGGATCAAGAATCACCCTGCCGCCCTCGAGCGCATCTATGCTGTCTCGGTCAAGGCGTTTACGCGCGTCTACCCCGCCATGAAAAAGATCGCGCCGCAGAGCAGCGAGCGGGTCATGGTCTTTGTGGAGGCAGTGGGCAAGGGGTATGTGTGGAACTGCCAGATGTGCGGCCAGTGCATTCTGCACAGTACAGGCATGACCTGCCCCATGAACTGTCCCAAGAATTTGCGCAACGGCCCATGCGGCGGCGTGCGCGCCAACGGCCACTGCGAGGTCATTCCCGAGCGCATGTGCGTATGGGTGCAGGCGTGGGAACGGAGCCAGGCGATGGCTGTCTATGGCCACAAGATCGTCACGCTGCAGCCGCCCGTCAACCGTGCGCTGAAGAACACATCTTCGTGGATCAACATGGTTGAGGGCACCGACCAAATCACCCCGCCGGGCTGGGCTGCGGCTTCACCAACAGGCAATGAAGGTCTGGAACACAGATAACTGCGGAACAAGCAGGGATATTTGCGGATCGCCGCTTGGATGAGAGCAGAAATGCGTGGAATTCCCGGCAAACACATTGACATTTCGGACCAGATCATCAAGGGCTTTTACGCTGTCTACAACACCTTGGGAGATGGTTTCGCCGAGAAGGTATACCATGCCGCTCTCTTCCAGGAGTTGAGGAGCGCAGGGCTGGACGTCCAGTCCGAATGCCCCATCCCTGTCTACTACAAGAACATGATAGTCAGTACTTTCGCGGCCGATCTTGTGGTGAACGACTGTATTATCCTGGAACTGGAGGCAGTGTCAGCGTTGTCTGAGGTACATGGCGCACAATTGCTGAATTATCTGAAGGCCACTCGCTACGAAGTTGGTTTGTTGCTTAATTTCGGACCGGAGCCAGAAATCGTACGCAAGATCTTTGATAACCGAATGAAGAGATCCCTGAACTGGACTGAAAGCGTGGACCAAGAGCCACTTCAAAAACCCAATGGCCGTTAAATCCTTGCAGTTTCCGTTGTTATCTGTGTTCAAGGCAGTAAGGCCAGATCATGTTTGCGAATAGTCGATTGGAGCGGGTGCTGCGGTCGGGGCGCTTCGCGGTAACGGCAGAACTGAACGCGCCGGATAGCGCCAACCCGGAGGATGTCTACAGAAACGCACTGGTGCTCGCCGAGGTTTGCGACGCAATCAATGCGACGGACGGCTCGGGCGCCAACTGCCACATGAGCAGCCTGGGCTGCTGCGCCCTGCTTGTGCGCGCAGGTTATGAACCCGTCTACCAGATTTCCTGTCGCGACCGCAACCGCATTGCCATCCAGGGCGATTTGCTGGGGGCCGCGGCGCTGGGCGTGAAGAATGTCCTCTGCCTGACGGGAGATGACGTCACCGCAGGCGACCAACCAGGGGCAAAGCGCGTCTTTGATCTGGATTCGCTGCAACTGCTGCACACCGCCACCATCATGCGCGACCACGGCGTTTTCCTCAGCGGGCGCAAGCTCACCACGCCGCCCCAGCTTTTTCTGGGTGCGGCCGCCAACCCCTTTGTGCCCCCCTTCGCGTGGCGGCCAGAACGTATGGCCAAGAAGATTGCCGCCGGGGCCAGCTTCATCCAGACACAATATTGCTTCGACGTGCCGCGGCTGCGCACCTTTATGCAGCGCGCCGTCGACATGGGGCTGCACGAAAAGGCCTTTATCCTCGTGGGTGTTGGGCCGCTGCGATCAGACAAGGCAGCCGAATTCATGCGCACAAAAGTGCCCGGCGTCCACATTCCCGATGCAGTGGTGGCGCGGCTGGCCGGCGTCGCGCCCAAACAGAAGGCCGAAGAAGGCAAGCGCATCTGTATCGAAATCATTCAGCAGGTGCGCGAAATGGCCGGCGTAGCCGGCGTGCATATCATGGCCTATCGCCAGGAAGAGACCGTGGCCGAGATCGTCCATCGCGCCGGTCTCTTTCCGCGTCATGCCGTGGGCGCGCACCGCGAGGGACACGTCAATCAGCACGCGGTGCATCATGCAAGCGGCAACGGCGCGCAACCTGCGCACCACGCCGGTCAATACGGCTCAGCCTCGCCAGGGATGGCTAGTCAGGGTGAACTTCAATGACATTGCGAACGCACTATCCCACCATTGTGCTTGGCTGCGGCGGGGCGGGCAGCGCTGCGCTCTATTGGCTGGCGCGCCGTGTGGGCAGCGAAGTGCTGGGCATTGAGCAATTCCCGCTCTTCCACGGCAACGGCGGATCGCAGGATCACTCGCGCATCATTCGTCTTGCCTATCACGATGCCCGTTATGCGCGCCTTGCGCCCCACGCCTATGAGGCCTGGGCCGTGCTGGCCGACGAGTCGGGCGTCAACCCTGTGCGGCTGACGGGCGGCGTTATCATTGCGGGCAAGGAGAGCGCCTACGCGCCCCTTGTGGAGGAATATGCTGCCGCCATGGATGCGGAGGGCGTTCAGTATGAGCGGCTCAATGCGGACGAGCTGCGCTACCGCTTTCCGCAGTTTACGCCCCAGGAAGAGATTTCTGTGCTCTATCAGGCGCGCACGGGGCTTGTGAACCCCAACTACGGCACTGCCAGCCATATTGCCCTGGCGCGCCTCTATGGCGCGACGGTGTTGGACAGGTTGCCTGTGCTGGACATCATTCCCGGTACGGGCGAAGTCACGGTTGTGACAGCCGAGGGCAACTTCACATGCGCCAACCTGGTGGTGGCAGCGGGCGCGTGGACGGCGGAGCTGACGGCGCGCATGGGCGCACCGCTGCCGATTACAACGACGCAGGAGCAGGTGACCTACTACGCAACGCCGCACACGCGCGAGTTCATCATTGGCCGCTTCCCCATCTTCGAGTGGAAGCATGATGAAAACATATTCGGTTTTCCGCTTTATAATGAGGTGGCTACCAAGGCCGCAATTGACGCATCCGGCCCCGTCGTCACCCCCGCGACGCGCACATTTACGCCCGACGCGACGCGTGAGGCACGCCTGTATGATTTTTTGGCGCGCCGCATTCCGCGCTTTGTTGGCCCCACCCTCTACACAAAAACCAGTCTGTATGCGTTGACGCCCGACCGTGGCTTTGTGCTCGATGCGCTGCCGCAGCACCCGAACATCTTCGTCTTTGTGGGCGCAGGCCATGGCTACAAGTTCGCCGGGCTGGCCGGCCGCATTTTGAGCGAACTGGCGCTGGATGGCGTCACCCAGTATGATATTGAAGCGTTTTCCATTCATCGTCCAGCGCTGCAGGATACAAGTGTCGCGCACAATTATCGCATTTGATCGCGTGGCTGCGCGGCTACAAAGCGCGTGCGCCTGCGCTGCGGCTCCAGGTTTAACCTTCATGGTGTAATCCCTTTGCACAACGAACCTCACGCCGAGACGGGGCAGCGCGTCCTGGTTGTTGGCGGCTCCGGGCGCATCGGCTCGGCCGTGGTGCGCGACCTCTTGCGCAACTCCTGCGCCTCAATCACAATTGCGGGGCGCAGCCAGGCGGGACTGGCCGAAGCAGCAGCAGCAATGCCGCGCAGCGTGGAGACTGTGACGCTGGACCTTGACAGCGCGACAGTGGATACGCTGATCCGCGTTGTGCGTGGGTATGCACTTGTGCTCCAGTGTGTGGGCCCCTTTCGCGCTCGCCCGCCCAGCCTGATGCTGGCCTGTATTGCCGCCGGCGTGCACTACGTGGACGTGTGCGACGACCAGCGCGCCACAGCCGAGCGGCTGGCCTTTGACGCCACGGCGCGCGCGGCCGGTGTGACGGCGCTGATAGACACGGGGACCTTCCCGGGCATTGACAACGTGCTTGTGGCCGATGCGCTCCGCCGCCACCCACGGGCGCATACGGTGCGCCTGCATTTTCTGTGCCAGGGATCGGGCGGTGGCGGCTTTGGCGTGCTGCAAACAACCTTCATTGCTGTAAGCCGCCCCTATGCCGAATTGCACGGCGGCACGTGGCAGATGATGCCCTCCTACGGTGCGCGTGACACTGTGGCATTTGCGCCGCCCATTGGCCGCCGCCCTGTCTATGGCTTTGAAGTGCCCGAAATCTGGAGCCTGGCGCACAGCTTTCCGCAACTGCAAACACTGACCAGCCGCTTCGCAACAGTGCCCGAGGTGTGGAACTGGGCCACGTGGGCGCTGGCGCGCCTGCCCGACCGCTTCCGCAGTGACATGACCTGGCTGGATAATGCCGCCACCTTCATGATTCCCCTGGTGCATGCGCTTGATCGCTTTGTGGGTGAGGCGCTTGCCATTCGCATAGACATCCTTGGACCTGATGGGCGCGAAGTGATCCACTTCTATGCGCCATCCACCACCGAGGCGGTGGGATGGGCAACAGGAGCCGCTGCGCTGATGGTGCTCAACGGCGAGATTCGTGAAGCCGGCGTGCTTCTGCCCGAGCGGGCCATTGCTGCCGGCGCCTATGTGGACGCGCTGGCTGCGCGCGGCGGCCGCATCACGCGGGAGCTTCATCCCGCCTTACACCCTTAGTTATCCAGGATACACACCCTTTCCAACGCGTTATCAAGCTATACCCGACCACTTTATGCAAAGGAGCATCATCCGTGGCAAAAAAAGTACCCAGCGATATTGACATCGCACAGGCGGCAACGCTCGAGCCAATCGAGGCCATTGCCGAAAAGATGGGGCTGACCCGCAGTGACATAGAGTTCTATGGCGAATCCATGGCCAAGGTCAAGCTTGAGACTTTGGAGAAACTGCAGGGCCGTCCTGATGCCAAATATGTGGTCGTCACCGCGATTACGCCCACCCCATTGGGCGAAGGCAAAAGCACGACAACCGTCGGCCTGGGGCAGGGCTTCAGCCACATTGGGCGCAGGGCAACCATTGCCGTGCGCCAGCCCAGCCAGGGCCCCACATTCGGCATCAAGGGCGGGGCTGCGGGCGGCGGTTACAGCCAGGTTGTGCCCATGGAGCAGTTCAATCTGCACATGACGGGCGACTTCCATGCCATCACCGCGGCCAACAATCTACTTGCCGCGATGATCGACAACCACATTTATCAGGGCAATGCGCTCAACATTGATCCCTATTCGATTACGTGGCGGCGCGTAATCGACACCAACGATCGCGACCTGCGCAACATTAACATCGGTCTGGGCGGCAAGAGTGACGGCATTCCGCGCGAATCGGGCTTTGACATCACCGTGGCCAGCGAAGTGATGGCGATTCTGGCGCTGACGACCAGCCTGCGCGATATGCGCGATCGCTTTGGGCGCATTGTGATTGGGCAGAACAAGGACAAGAAGCCCGTCACCGCGGAAGAACTCATGGCCGCGGGCGCAATGACTGTGCTCATGAAGGAAGCGATCAAGCCCAACCTCTTCCAAACGCTGGAGAACACCCCCGCGCTGGTGCATGCCGGGCCCTTCGCCAACATTGCCCACGGCAACAGCAGCGTTCTGGCCGACCAGATTGGCATCAAGTGTGGTGACTACCTGCTTACAGAGGCGGGCTTTGGTGCGGACATTGGGGCCGAGAAGTTCTTCAATATCAAGTGCCGCTACAGTGGCCTCAAACCGAGTGCCGCAGTGATCGTGGCAACGATTCGCGC
>DIAV01000368.1:0-415 GCA_002415895.1 Anaerolineales bacterium UBA5069
AGAGCCCGCTCCCAGGCGGCGGCGGGTGCGCCCCGGTGATTCGGGGGCGGATCCCCCTGCCCCGCCTGCCCCGGCCCCCGCCGCACAGCCGCCTGCACCCCCTGCACCCCCTGCGCGGGTCCGCCCCGATGCGCAGGAACTCATGCATGTACCCCCTGCGCTTCCACCCGCGCCCCAGCGCGCCAGGGATGAGAGCGCGAAGACGCAGAACGCGCCCAAGCCTCCACCCGAACGCAAACCGACCGAGCAGCCGGCCAAGGGCAGCCGCAATGCGCCGGCAGGGGGCAAGAACGGCCCCGCCAAGCGCGAAGGGCAGGCCGGCCCCGATGTATCCAATGACATGATGCTGGGTGCGACCTTTGTGTACGATTATGAAGGGCCCCCTGGCGAAAAGACAGCCCCGCCCAAGGTGCAG
>DIAV01000368.1:492-2616 GCA_002415895.1 Anaerolineales bacterium UBA5069
GTCGCGTGTTTCCACGCGCCCGCCCCGCACCGTCGATGAACTGCAAAAGTCGGTGACAACGCTGCAGGGCGTTGGCCCCTCGATTGCTGCGCTGCTGGGCAAGATGGGTATCTTCACCGTGCAGGATCTGCTCTGGCATTTGCCCAGCCGCCATGATGATTATAGCCAGCTCAAGACCATTTCTCAGTTGCAGCCCGGTGAAACTGTCACCGTGATTGCTAACCTGTGGGAAGTGAAGGAGAAGAGCGTCGGCATCAACCGCACGCGCATTGAGGGCATTTTTGGCGATGCCACAGGCACGCTGCGGGCCAACTGGTGGAACAAATGGATTGTGCGCCAGTTGACCGTGGGCGCGACCATGCGCCTGAGCGGCAAAATCGGCCTCTATATGGGCAACAAGACCATTGAGAGCCCCATCTTCGAAGATGCTGAGGATACCGACTCGCTGGCCACGGGCCGCCTCGCCCCTGTCTATCCGCTGACTGAAGGCATCTCGCTGAACAAGGTGCGCCAGTTGGCGCGCCAGGCGCTGGAAGACTTTGCCGCACTGGTGACGGATCCGCTGCCCGAAGCCACGCGCGCCGCCTACGACTTGCCGGACCTGACCAACGCGCTGTGGGGCATTCACTTCCCCGACGACCACGCGCAGCTTGAGGCGGCGATCAAGCGGCTGACCTTCGAGGAATTGCTGTACGTGCAGTTGGGCGTGCTGCAGCGACGGCGCGAGATCAAGGCCGTGGCCGCCATGCCCTTTGCCGCCGAGCCGGAGCGCCTTGCTCCCTTTGTGGCGGCTATGCCCTTTGCCCTGACAGGCGCGCAACTGCGCGTGCTGGACGAGCTGGCCATGGACGTGGCGCGCCCCGTACCCATGACGCGCCTGGTGCAGGGTGATGTTGGCTCGGGCAAGACGGCCGTGGCGGCAGGCGGCATGTGGCTGGCGCTGGGCAGCGGCGCGCAATCGGTGCTACTCGCGCCCACACAAATTCTGGCCGAGCAGCACCACCGCGGCATCTCCAGACTGCTTGCGCCGCTGCAGCACCCCGACGGAGCGCCGATTGAGGTTGCGCTGCTTACAGGGCGCGTCACCGGCGGCGAGCGCGAGCGCATTCTGAATGGCCTGCGCGACGGCTCGATTGATGTTGTGGTGGGCACAACCGCGTTGATTCAGGAAGGCGTAGAGTTCGCCCGTTTGGGCCTCGTGGTGGTGGACGAGCAGCACCGCTTTGGCGTGGAGCAGCGCGGCGCGTTGCGCAGCCAGGGTGAGCTGCAGCCCCATTTGCTGGTGATGAGCGCGACCCCCATCCCGCGCAGCCTTGCCCTCACCATCTTCGGCGATCTGGATGTGAGCCAACTGGACGAGATGCCGCCGGGGCGCATGCCCGTGAAGACGGTCTTCTTCCGGCGCAGCGAGCGCGAGCGCGTTTATGGCTTTGTGCGCTCGGAGGCGGCGGCGGGGCGACAGGCCTTCATTGTCTATCCGCTGGTGGCCGAGAGCGAAGTGCTGGACGCAGGCGCCGCCACCACCGAGTATGAGAGCTTGCGCACACAGGTCTTCCCCAATCTGCGGCTGGCGCTGCTGCACGGGCAGATGAAGGGCAGTGAGAAGGACGCGGTGATGACAGCCTTCGCTGCCGGCGAGAGCGATATTTTGGTGAGCACCAGCGTGATTGAGGTGGGCATTGACGTGCCCAACGCGTCGGTGATTATCATTGAAGACGCCGAACGCTTTGGCCTGGCGCAGTTACATCAGTTCCGCGGGCGCGTGGGGCGCGGCCAGGCCAAGAGCTATTGCGTGCTTGTGAGCAGCGCCGAGAGCGCGGCCGCGCTCGAACGGCTGCACGTGCTCGAAAGCACAAATGATGGCTTTGCGCTGGCCGAGAAGGACCTGCAACTGCGTGGACCGGGCGACTTCCTGGGCACGCGCCAGACAGGCCTGCCTGAATTGCGGATTGCTCAATTCAGCGACCTGGAAACACTGGCCCTTGCGCGCGAGGCGGCTGTGCGCATTATGGAGCAGGACCCCATGCTCGAGCACGCGCCCGACCTTGCGCGGCAGGTGCAGCGCTTCTGGCGCGGCGAGGGCGACATCAACTAGACCTGCGACACGAAGGCACGAAGGCACAG
>DIAV01000141.1:0-10217 GCA_002415895.1 Anaerolineales bacterium UBA5069
TCTGCGCAGCCTGCGCCAGGACGATGATGAGGACGCGGCCTCGTTGCAGTCAGCAGCTACGTAACGACAGACCAGCAGAACAACAGAACAAAAGAAAAGCGACACAAAGGCACAAAGAGCACAGAGGCACACAGAGAACGACATGGCAGGTGATGGATAGAGTTCCTCTCCTTCTGGCTTTTCTCTGTGGGCCTCTGTGTCCTTCGTGCCTCTGTGTCGCTTTTCTTTTGTTCTGCTGATCTTTCCATTCGCAAACATGCAGCGCAACCCAATCTGGCAGCCAACCGCACGGCTCGGCCGCACCCTGCTCGTGATTCTGCTGGGTGGCGGCGCTGCGCTCTGGTTGAGCATGCTCCAGGGCTGGCCCGACACCCCTGATGGCGCTTTCCACCTGCAGCGCGTGCGTGCGCTTAGCGAAGCGCTGGCACAAGGCGTTCTCTTTCCCCGCACCTTTCCCGATTTTGCCTTTGGGTACGGCTACCCCGTGCTCAATTTCTACGCGCCCGCCTTCTACTACCCGCCCGCCCTGCTCCACCTGCTGGGGCTGGATGTCGTCACCGCCACGCGCCTGACGCTGCTGGCCACCGTACTCATCTCCATGGCGGCCATGATCGGGTTCTTGCGTGCGCTGGGGCTGCGCCCCGCCGCGGCGCGGTTGGGCGCGCTGGTTTTCGCGCTCTTCCCCTATCGCATCTATGACTACCTAGTGCGCGGCGCGCTGCCCGAGTTTGCCGCCTTCATGTGGCTGCCCTGCATCGCGTGGAGCATGCTGGCCCTGGCGCGCGCACACACAGACCAGCGCCGCGCCGCCACGATGCTTGTGGCCGGTCTCTGTTGGGCCGGGCTGATCCTCACGCATAATCTCACTGCGCTGCTGGCTGCCGTTGCCTGTGCGATTGCCGTAACGGTAGTCGTCGCCACCCAATATGCGCAGGGCAAACGCACAGATATTGCACCAGCGCTGTGGCGACTGGCGGGCGCATTTGTGCTGGGCGTGCTGCTGAGCGCGTGGTACAGCGTGCCTGCGCTGCTCGAGACAGGCAACGTGGGCATTGGCCAGGAGACGTTAAATGGCTATGCGAATCACTTCGTACAGTGGACTTCGCTTTTCGACTGGCGCTTCCCCTATGCCTATCCCGCTGCGGCCGACACCACCATCCCCCTGCCAGGCTGGCTGGTGATTCCCGCGCTGGGGGTAATCCTGCTGCTGCTGCACCGCACTGCTGCCAAGGGCAGCGCCGCACGCACGGCGCTCATCCTGGCCACAGTGAGCGTGCTGCTCGTCTCGATTTGGCTGACGACAGCAAGCAGCGCCTTCGTTTGGCGCGTCTTTGCGCCGATATTGAGCCGATTGCAGTTTCCGTGGCGCTGGCAGGCCATTGTCACGCCCGCCGTGAGCGTAGCGCTTGCGCTGCTCATGCATGCACTGCTCAAGGGGCGGCGTGGCACGCAGGTGCGCATCATTGCACTGCTGGCGGCCACATTCGTCACTTCGTATACGGTAACGGCCGCGCCGTGGCCGCGCGCAGCCAATTCGCCCGTGGACACCTCGCGCGCGGCCATGCTGGCCTTCGACGCCGCGCAGGGGCAGGTGGGCGCGACATGGACCGCCGAGTTCCTGCCGCGCTGGGTGGCTGAGCAGCGCTGGGCGATTGGTCGCGAGCCGTCGGATGGCGCGCCGCCCCCGGCTGCGCCGGTAGATGCAGAGGCAACGCTGGCAGGTGATGGGTACATGCACGCCGCTTATGCCATTCACAGCCCCAACGGGGTCGCGCTGCGCTTCAACCGCTTTTACTACCCGGCGTGGGCTGTGCATGTGGATGGCGCACGCGTAGCCAAAGAACCTGCAGGCAACCTGGGGCTGCTCGCCGCACCCATACCCAGTGGGCAGCGCGCAATTACGTTGCAGTGGGAAGCCACACCTGCCGTCTGGCTGGGGCGTGCGCTCACGCTGCTGGGTTGGCTCTTTGGCGTGCGGCTGATTGCGCGCGCGCTGCAGGGCCAACGCGCGCGCAAAGCGTGGGCGCGCGCGGGCTGGATTGCGCTGGGGCTGCTGCTGCTGGCGGGCAGCAGCGGCGTCACTGCGCGCAGCTTGCCCGTGCAGCCCTCCGGCGTCGATTTTGGGCCTTTGCAGTTGGCGGGTATTGCGGCCAGCCCTGCGCGTGCGGGTCATGCGGCGCCCCTGGCACTGCATTGGCTTGTGCAGGAGCAGAGCGGCGATCTCACGGTCTTCATCCACCTGCTTGCAGCCGATGGCGCCATTCTGGCGCAGGTAGATGCGCCGCTGGCGGGGTCGTACATGCCTGCCGCGCGCCTGGAACCCGGTACACTCGTGCGTGTTGAGCACTTGCTGGACCTTCCGGCCACGTTAGCACCAGGCAGTTACGCGCTGCGCATTGGCCTCTATCCCGCCGGGCAGCCGGAACAGCCGTTGCAGCCGGCAGACGGCGTCACGCCTTATATCACGGACCTGACGCTCGAGGTGCGGCCATGATCGACCAAGAGCACTCGGGCAACGCCATGAAATCCCCCATGCGCGCGCTGATCCTGCTGCTGTTGCTGGCGCAATTCGCGCTCGCGCTGCAATACAGCTTCCGTAACCCCCTGGGCGAGGCCCCCGACGAGGCGGACCATTGGGCCTATGTGGTGCAATTGGCCACCGCGCGCACGTTGCCCGTTGGACCCACCCTCACACAGGCCAAGCATCCGCCCCTTTATTACATGGGCGCGGCGCTCTTTGCCGCGCTGGACGAACCCGCGATTGACTTTTTCCGCCCCAACCCTGCCGTCAACCTGGCTTCCGGCGCCGGCTATTCACCCAACTTCTTCCAGCATGGCGCGGTCGAAACGCCACCCTGGGAAGGGCCACTGCGCGCCTATCACCTGGCGCGCCTCTGGTCTGTGCTGCTGGGCACGCTCACGCTGGCAGCCACGGCGACGCTGGCGCGTGTGGCCCTGCCGCGGCTACCGCTGCTGCCAATTGTGGCCGTGGCGCTGCTGGGCTTCATGCCTGAATTTCTCTTCCTCAGCGGCTCGGTGACCAACGACATGGGCGCGGCCTGCTGGGGTGCGCTGGCGCTGTGGGGCGGGCTGCGCATCTACCGCAGCGGCGGGCGCATGCAGGGCGCATGGTGGACGAGCCTGGCGCTGGCGGCGGGCTTCCTAAGCAAGGCAAGCAGCGTGGCGCTCTGGCCGGTTGTGGCGGCGGCAATCGCGTTGGGCGCGCTCACGGTGGCCCCGCGGGGGCAGCGCTGGGCGTGGATCACATGGCGGCGCATGATTGCCACCGGTATAGCCATCTTCCTGCCGGCGCTGCTGCTGGTGCTGCCGTGGCTGCTGCGCAACCTGCGTCTCTATGGCGATGTCATGGGCATGCGCATGGCGCGCCAAACCATTGATCAGCGCACCACGCCGTGGACGGGGGCCGATACGCTTTGGCTGCTGCGCGGCTGGTTTATTTCGTTCTGGGGCAAGTTCGGCGGGGCGGGCCATATTGCCATGGCAGGGTGGCTCTACGGAGTGCTGGCAGCATTGACCCTGCTGGCGCTGCTGGGCTTGCTCCTGCTCTGGCTACGCAGCGGCTGGCAGGCCGCGCGCTGGCCGCTGCTGCTGCTGGCGGGTGCGGCCGGTGCGGTGGCGCTGGCCATGGCGCGCTACTCGCTGATTGCATTGGGCACAGACCAGGGGCGTTTGCTCTACCCGGCGGCCGCGGCCATTGCCATTCTGCTTGCGGCGGGCTGGCTGGAAGCTGGCAACCGGCTGCGGCGCGCGCGCGTGGTGGCTGGGATCATCGTCGTTGCCGCGGCGGCGCTGGGCATCTACGGCTTGTGGGGAGTGATTGTGCCCGTGCTGGGCAGCACGTAGCCCAGATAGTGAGGCTTCCAGAAGCGGAAGCCTCGCTTTATTTACTGCACCACCACGTCGGGCAGAGGCGCCATGTTGTCGGGCAGCGGTGCGCCGTCGCCATTCACCGCGGGCAGCCGTTCCTGCGACTCTGCGCTGTACCAGCCCACAATCACGCGGTAGGGGCCGGGCGGCAAGTCGGCAGGTAGTTCGAGCGCGGCTGTATCCAGCAAATACTCGTTTGGCAGCCATGAGGTCGCGGGGCAACCCTCGCTGCACGGAATGCCGTCCTGCTGCGCCACAAGTGCGCCTGATGCATCCAGCAACTGCAACGAGCGCGCCAACGCCTCGTCCATGGTGCGCTGCGGCTGCCAGACGAAGGTTAGCGCGAGCGCATCGCCGGGTTTCATTGGCGTAGCGGGCAAGCCGTTTACCCCCAGCAGGTGCACACTCTCGCCAAAGGTCGCTTTGAGGGGCTGCTCTATGAGTGGTTTCTCCATAAGGCGCGGCCGCCCATCCACAGTGACCGCCCCTAAATCGACGGAACCGACTGTGCGGTTGCCATCTACAAGCTGAACGCGCAGCATGTAATCGCCCTCAGGGGCCTTGGCGTCGAGCGGCAGCGCACGCCAATCGCGCACAATCATCCCTGGTCGCCACGCAGTGGTGGGGTAACCACTGCCGCCCGGCGCATCCATGTGGCCGGCCACAACATCACCTGCGCTGTCAACCAATTCCACCGCGGCAGAAAGCACACGTGTGGGTGTAATTTCTGCCTGCCAGTAGAGCGTCAGGTCCAGTGTTTCACCGGGTGAAATCTGGTTGCGCGGCAGATCGTAGCCGGCAAGGCCAATGCCTGCGCCCAGCAGCGTTTGCGTCAGCGCGTGGGTCGCTGCAATTTCCGGCGCGGCCAGCGGTGGCAGCAACTCGACCTCACCCAAAATGGCACGCTGCTCAGGCATCCCCCCCGCCGTCGCCGCCGGATAGACGCGCCCGCTTTCATCCTCATACACCGAGACAGCCAGCGTGTAACGGCCCGGCGGTGTCCCCGGCAGCACCTCGAGCAAATGATACGTGCGCGTTGAATCCCCCGCCTCCCACGTGCGCAGGGCGGGGTAGCGATCGCCCGTGAGCAAGCCATCCTTTTGCGCCACAACCTGGCCTGTCTCGTCCAGCAGCACAAGGCTTGTCTTCAAATCAATACCAACCGGCTGCAGCGCCTGCCATTCAAGCACTGCCCACAGCGGTTGATCAGCGGCGACGACCACAGGCTCCAGCCCCGTGCGCCCATCGCCCCCCGCGGCCACGCCCGTAAGCGCAACGCTGTCGCCAAAGTTCACCGAAATGGGGTGTGCAGCCTCCGGCAGCGAAAAGTCAGGTGCGGCGTCCAACAGATAGGTGGTGTACGGAAAGCCATCCATTTCGGCGCCGTCGTGGCGCGCCACAGCCACAGCGTCGCGCCGCAGCAGGAAGTCCATCATCCCCTTGGCGTCAAGAAAGACAAAGGCCGTCTCCGAAAGCTCGGGCACATTGTAGAGGTCGAGGACATTGACAGACTGGCCCCCGCTCAACATTTGCTGGAGCAACTGCGGCGCTGTCGCGTCCATGCGCACGGTGGCATAGAGGCTGGGGTCGCGCACAATGAAGTCCACAGTATTCAGCTTGGCATCGGAAAGGGCGTAGGCGGGCGAGAGGGTGAGCAGCCACTTGTTGGCGTCTTTTTGATCGCGAATCGCCGCGCCCAGATTCACGTAATCGGTGAGAAACGCGGAGCGGAAACGCTCGCTGTCATTGAAGGCGGAGAAGTAACTCTGCACACTCGTGAAGCCGCTCAGGATCAGGAAGGGGAGAGGCAGCAGCAGCGCCCAGCGCGGTTTGCGCGCAAAGAAATGGCCTCCCGCCCAGAGCATGCCACCCACGGGCAGCACAAAGACCCCCGGCATCATGCCAATCGCGCGCAGCGAATGGGGCACGCCTTCGGCGGTGAGCACCGAAGGCAGCGCAAAGAGGCCCGCCCACAAAAGGAAAAAGAGCAGCGCGAAACGCCGCCAGTTGACAAGCGCCAGGATCGAGCCTACCAGCAGCCAGAAGCCCAACGCCATGTCAAAGAGTGGCCGCTGGGCGGGATTGTGGCGCAGATTGGGATCATGTTCGCTAAAGAAGAGCAGCCCCACTTTGACCGCACTGTTAAAGAGGGCGGCGATTGGCCCGTTGGTGGCAAACTCGGGGCTGAAAATGGAGATTGCCACAGCACGCGTGCCAAAGACAGCCGGATGCTGCACAAAGTAGGCCAGCATGGGTGCGGCCACAAGCAGTGACGCCACCAGCATGATTACGCCCGCCCAAAGCACACGCCGACGTTCCATGCCCATGCGCGCCGCAATCAGCAGCGTCAGCCCCACGCCCAGCCCCAGCAGGATGATGACAAAACGCCCCGCTGTGTAGGAGTAGAAGGCCAGCCCCGCACCTGCGCCGGCCAACAGCAGGTCGCTCCAGGGCAGGGCTTGTTCCTCGCGCATTCTGCGCCAGGCGCGGAAAAAGAAGGCAACGGTAAGGGCCAGCAGCAGCGGCAGCGTAATCGCACGGAAGCCCAGGCGGCTGAAGGAGATATGCCAATAGGAGAAGGCCAAAAAGAGCGAAACCCATGCTGCCGCCCAGAGGGGGAAATCGGCGCGTGCCCACACAGAGCCGGGCGGCGCGTCGCGCATGGAGAAGCGCGCTTCGGCGCGCACCATCCAATAGGTGGCGGCAATTGTCAGCGTCCCCAGCAGCGCCGCGGTGAGGCGCAGTGAAAACGCGCTGGCCCCCAGCAAGCGAAAGACCAGGCCTGTGATCCAGATGAAGAGAGGCTCACGGCCGTTGTTGCGCTCGTAGAAGACAGCCAGGTGCGTCCCCTGCGCAACGTCCAGCGCATCCATGGCGTAGGCCGCCTCATCGTTATAGAGGCCGGGCGGGATTGTGCGCAGGTCATAGACGCGCAAAAGCAGGCCAATGGCGCAAATCGCCAGCACCAAAGCGGGCTCCAGCCACCAAGCGCGGGTACGCGCAACACTTCTCTTATCGGCCGCCGCCGGCGCTGCCAGTGCGCCTTGTATCTGACTCAAGAAATCCCTGCCTCAATGATGTTGCGATATTTCATGCGTTCCATCATGGCGCGCTGCTCGAAGCACAGCGAATGCCCACACGAAAGCTGCGGTAGAGGGGCGCGTCGTCGCCGGGCAAATCGCCCCAGTGGCCAAATTTGCGGTGGTTTGTGCGCGCATAGTACCAGTGATCGTGAAAACCACCGCCGCGTATGGAGAAGCGCTTCAGATCGAAGTCCTCCTCCCACTCGCTTGTGTTCACCGGATTGGCATAGGGTGAGCGCGCGTAATAGCCGGGATCGTAGAAATCCTGCAGCCACTCGGCGGTGTTGCCTGCCATGTTGAGCACACCATAGGGGCTTTGGCCGCGGTGAAAGTCGTCCACGCGGGCGGGGAACCAATCCTCGCTGCCGCGGCAGCGGTTCATTTGCGTGCAATCCCAATCCTCGCCCCCCCAGGGCCAGGGACGGGTGTCGATGGAGCCACGCGCCGCCTTCTCCCACTCGGCCTCAGTGGGAATGCGCTTGCCCACCCAGCCACAGTAATCATCGGCATCCCAGCGCGAAACGTAGAGAATGGGAAAGAGGTCATACTTGGCATTGCCCAGATAATCATGGGTCTCCACGGAGCCCTTGCGCGGCCAGTTGCAGGCCCCGGCATAGGCGCACTGCAAATACTCCGCATTGGTAATCTCATGCTTGTCCATCCAGAAGGCGTCGAGGTACACAGTGTGCAGCGGCAGTTGTTCGCCAAAGCACTCAAAGCCCGAATTTAGCGGATCACAGCCCATCTGGAATTCGCCGGCGGGGATGTACACCATGGATCCCAGTTCGGGCGGGTTGGGAAAATAGTCTGTACGAAAGTGCCATACTGGGCTGGCGTTGCGCCTGCCATCCGGCTTTTCGGCCACAACCTGCCAGTAATAGACCGTATCTTCGGCAAATGTATAGGGATCGTAGCTGTGGCTGGGCAAGCCGACTGCAAGCAATTGGTCGGGCGATGTGTCGTCTGGTTCAAGATAAAGGCTGAGTGTGGCATCTGCCCAGTCGGGGCCAACAACCTCCCAGGTGAGGAAGGTGTTGAGGCTCTGCCGTTGCGCCCCGTCTGCAGGCCACGGCGTTGCAAAGGGTGAAGGGCCGGCGACAACGGGCAACAGAATGCGGTCGCCTGCCACCGGTGCAGCAGGCTCCTGGGCGTGCGCCGGCTGCGGTAACAGCCACGCCGCCAACAACATGCAGGTGAGAAGAATCAGGAAAAATCGCTTTTGCATAGAGTTCAGTTCATGTCGCAACAAGCCAACCTGGCCGCGGTGCAGACATTCCGTTTGAGGCCGGCAACCTTGTCTAAAGTGATACCGCAGTGAAACCCACAGCCAAATCGCAATGCAAAGTCGCGAAGCAGCGCAACGCATAGCAAGGCCACAACCNNTTGCGCACCTTTGTGGCTTTGCGTTGCAATGCTGTTTTCATGCCGGTATCACTGTAGTTAGGGCGCGCTGCTCGATGCGCAGCGAATGCCTGTGCGGAAGCTGCGGTACAGCGGCTTATCGTCGCCGGGTTCTTCGCCCCAGTGGCCAAATTTGCGGTGATTGGTACGCGAATAATACCAGTTGTCGTGAAAGCTGCCGCCACGAATGGAATAGTACTTCCAACCCCATTGGGGATTCCACTCGGTTGTATTCACGGGATTGATGTAGGGCGATTCCTTGTAGTAGTCGGGAAAATACCAATCCTGCAGCCACTCGGCGGTGTTACCCGCCATGTTGAGCGCGCCGTAGGGGCTTTGGCCCGGGTGCATATTGTCCACAGCCACGGTGAACCACTCGTCACTCTCGCGGCAACGGTTCATGTTTGTGCAGTTCCACGGCTCATCGCCCCAGGGCCAGGGACGGGTATCAATGGAACCGCGCGCCGCTTTTTCCCACTCGGCCTCGGTGAGCAGGCGCTTGCCCACCCAACCGCAATAGTCCTCGGCGTCCCAATGCGACACAAAGACCACTGGGAAGAAATCGTACTGGGGCTGATCGAAGTAGGCTTCACCTTCAAGCGATCCGCGGCGCGGGTTGTCGCACACGCCGGCGGCAACACACGTGCGATACTCGAGATTGGTGACTTCGTACTTGTCCAGCCAGAAGGCGCTCAGCCAGACGGCGTGCAAGGGCAATTGCTCGCCAAAGCAGTCAAACCCGGCATGGAGCGGGTCGCACCCCATCATGAACTCGCCTTCGGGCACATAGACCATTGAACCCAATTCCGGCGGAAAGGGGAAATAGTCTGTTTGGAAGTGCCAGACGGGGCTTGCCGCCCGCCGGCCGTCGGGCTTCTCGGCCACAATCTGCCAGTAGTAGAGGGTATTCTCGGCAAAGGTGTACGGATCATAGCTGGCCTTGCGCAACCCTACCGCCAGCAGCGTGTCGGGCGTGCTGTCATCGGCGGTAAGGTAGACGCTGAAGGTGGCATCGAGCCAATCGGGATGGATGACCTGCCAGGTGAGGAATGCGTTCAGGCTTTGGCGCTGGGCATTATCCGCCGGCCACGGGTTGGCAAAGATAGCCGGCGTAGCGACGACGGGGAGCAGGATGCGGCGGCCGCCATCGGCGGCGGGCTCCTGTGCGCGCACGCTCTGCGCGGGCACAAGAGCAAAGAGAGCAAGCAATATGATGTAAAAAAGAATGAGTCTCTGGCGCATAGAGTACTTGTGAGTTGCCCGCGCGGCGACATGCAGTCCAGTCCACCGCAGCGCAGTGCTCAAGGTGTGCAGGCGGCGATTGTCATGTCACCCAGGCGGAGGCGATCGCCGGGCAAAGTGTCGGGGCTGGCAAGTACGGGCACGTTTTCGCCCGTCATTGGATCATACATGCCGAAGACCACTTTGTAGTTGCCGGGGGCCACGCCGGGAGCCGTGGCAGCATCAAAGTTCATGACAATGGTCTGCGGCACAAACTCGCCCGCTTCCCAGCGTGTCATTGGGTTGAAGCCATCTGCAGGCAGCGTGTCAAACTGGGCCACCTTGCTGCTGTCATCGGCGGTGGTAATGTGTACGAAGAATTTCTTGTCGGCGGGCGGGGTCGTGCTCGCAAAGAAATCAAGGTGCAACGGCACGCTCTCGCCCGCGCAAGGTGCTGGATTGGGCAGATCAAAGCCAATCAGCGACACGCCATTGGCAAAGTCGGCACGGAAAGGCATTGGCGTAACCGTCGCCTTGGCCGCTGCGCCCCCATAGGTGACAAGCAGCCAGATGACCCCAGCGCTCCCAACGACAATCGCTGCGCGCAGCCACCAGTTGCGGGGA
>DIAV01000141.1:10349-15188 GCA_002415895.1 Anaerolineales bacterium UBA5069
TCGGCCCCCACAATCCCCAGCACGCCATCGGCACGCGTCGTCACAGCTGCACCATCTACACGCACCCGCCAGCCCGGGAAATAGAGCCGGTGCAGGCGCAAGCTCCACGGGCGGCTTGCGTCCACATCCAGCGCAAGTGACTGCGCGCCCTGTTCCACCACAACCAGCCGCTCGGGCGCGGGTACGGAGGGGAGTTCCGAATGCTCCTCAACCGGGCGCGAGAGGGGAATCCCCTTGCTCACAAGGCGCTGCGTGGCGGGTGCATAGTCGCTGAAGAGGGGAAAACCATCCCGCCCGCGCTGCCACAGGTCCGCCTGGTTGATGCCTGCGTCGTCCACATCATACCAGAAAGGCAGCAGTGCCGGACGTAGATTCTGCGTACCCAGGAGGAAGACGGCGGCAAGCATTGCGGCTGCCGCAGCCCAGCCCCAGCGGCCGCGCAAGAGCGGCAGCGTGAAGAGCGATGCGCCCAGCAGTGCCACGCAGAATGAAGCGGGGCCATAGAGCCGCCAGGGGAACTGAATAAAGCGAATGATAGGCGCGCCCTCCCACAGCGGCAGGCTGAAATTGGCCTGTAGCAGCAGGATAATGGCCCACGCTCCCGCCAGCAGCGCCAGCGGCGCGCGCCCAGAGCGGCGAATCAAGAGCGCCAGCGTCCCCGCGACGCCCACAACGAAGGGCCACAGGGCAAAAGCAAAGCGGCTGTCACCGGCATATTGATGCACCCATGTGCGCTGGATAATCTCGCTGAGCGGGCGCACAAAGTTGCGCAGGGCAATGCCGCCGCTCAGCATGTATTCGTCGGCACGTGTGGCGCCAACTTCCATAATCGCTGGCAGCCAGTAGAAGGCTGCCAGCCCCAGCCCCAGTGCAAACGCACCGGCCACGGATAGCAGCGCACGCGGCCTGCGCTCGATCAAAGCCAGCAGCGCGATATAAATTGCCACACCTGGCACCACAAAGAGCGCCGTAATGTTGTGCGCCAGCATCATGGCCGCCACCAACACAGCCGTCAGCAACAGGTCGCGTCGCCGCCCGCTTGCCAGCAGTGAATGCGCCGCCCAAAAGAGCCACGGCAGCAGCGCCAGCGCCATGCCTTCGGCCATGGCCCCCCGCTCGTAGAGCACAGTGAGAAAGTAGGGCGAAAGCGCATAGAGCGCGCCAGCCACCAGCGCGGGCAGATACGCGGCCTCTCCAGTGTGCGGCGGGTGCATGTGGCCCAGCAAGCGGCGCGCGTACACATAAACGCCCACACCGCCCACCACAAGTTGCAGCGTAAGAATCAACTTTGTTGTCGTCAGCAGCCCAAAACCCAGCGCGCGCAGCGCCAGCCCCACATAGCTGACCAGCGGCGGGTAGAAGTTGAAGAGCAGCGCGCCATAGCCAAAGTTGAGATCCAGGCCCCAGCGCGGGAAGAAAATACCCTGTCGCCACGCGTCCTGCAGCTCCGTAATGCGGTAGACGCTCATCAACAGGTCAATTTGGTTGGGGAGGCCGGGCTGCCAGAGCCATTGGGCCGCGCCGATGGCCGCGGCAATCACCAGTGCGAGCGCCATGAAGTCGGCGCGTCGCCAGGGCCTGGCGGGAAATGAAGATGGACGCGGTGCGGGAGCTTGTGTCGTCACGGCAGAGAGGCAGAGAGGCAGAGAGGCAGAGCGACAAGCGCCGCACTGCACGGAGGCGCGTGCGTACGCGCATCAAGTTAAAAAAAAGGGGGCCAGCCGAGTCGACTGGCCCCTATTGTGGTCGGGGAGAGAGGATTTGAACCTCCGACCTCGTCGACCCGAACGACGCGCGCTACCAAGCTGCGCTACTCCCCGACAGCAAGATTGGAGTATACCGCAGGGCCGTCTGCACATCAAATTTGGAGCAGGGCGAATGATACGGTATCAGCCGTTTTGCAGATCGGCGGGCTGCCCTCACAATTGCATGCAGAGTCATACAGCGCCGTCTTACCCTTCAGGTTGCGCTGCCAACACCAACACCCACGCGAGGAAAGCGCCTGCCATGGCCGAGAGACCCACTGCACCTGCAACCGACCCCTACATTGCCTGGCTGCAGGCGCACCTCAACAAACCCCTGGATGACAGCCCTTCAGCGCTGGGGCGCTGGCTGGGCATGACCCTGATCGCGATCGACGATGAGGGGCTGACAGTGACCTGCGCCGTGCGCCCCGAGATGACGAACGCCGCCAAAGTGCTCCACGGCGGCATCATTGCCGCGCTCATGGATGAGGTGATGGGCATGACGGTCTTTGCCTTTAGCAAGGGGCGCTATCATGCCTCGGTAGACCTCAATGTGAACTACCTGGCCGCAGGGCAGATCGGTGACGTTGTCACGGTGCGCGCGCGCATTCTGCGCACGGGCCGGCGCATTGTGAGTATAAGCGCCACGCTGCACAACGCGACAGGCGACTTGATGGCGCACGCAACGAGCAACCTGATTGCCGCCAATGACGAAAGTAATTAGCGTATATACTCCGACAACGATCCTGTTGGCTAATGATGTGTACCTGTGGCGCCTGTTCTGCCCCCGCGCCCGAAGAGCGGCGCACCGCTTCAGCCTCCGCTTTACACCTGTGCTTGCTTTGACGAAGCGCTACATTTGTTGTAGCATGGGGTGACTAATTGAGCGAGGAGGCATGCCATGAATTCACCTGTTGAAGCACTTGATTATGTGGAAGATTGCAGCGCACCGGCTATGGGGCCACTGGGCGACAGCCGCTATCTCTGCTCGGTGGAAGAAGCCGCACGCATTGTGGGGCAGAAGTGGACGCTGCAGATTGTCAATGTCCTCATGGATTTTGGCGAATGCCGTTTCTGCGTGCTGCAGTCTGCACTGGGCGGCGTCAACCCCAGCACGCTGAGCGCACGCTTGAAGAAGCTTGAGGAAGAGGGCATTGTAGCGCGCGAGCAGCTCAGCAGCATGCCGCCCCATGTAGTCTACCGCCTCACCGACATGGGCAGCCACCTCAGCGGCGTCATCAACGAGCTGACAAGCTGGAGCCGCACGTGGCTCTGTGCGGGCATTGCAGAACCCACTGCGAGCTAGACAAGGACCTTGCACATGGCACAAGCCAATGCAGAGACAGGCAGCGCGGGCGCGGCTCCCGCACCCAGCGCACCCAATCACGCGATCGTCAAGGGGCTGACCGTCGGATTGCTCCAGGAGAATTGCTACCTCTTCGCCTGCGGGCGCACGCACAGCGCCGTAGTCATCGACCCAGGCGACAACGCACGCGGCATCCTGCGTACAGCGCAGCAGTCCGGCCTGCACATTGAGGCGATCATCAACACGCACGCGCACTTCGATCACGTCATGGCCGTGGCCGGCATCAAGGCCGCCACCGGCGCGCCCTTCCACCTGCATGCCGCCGACCTGCCCATTCTGCGCGAACTGCCCGAGCGCGTGCGCCTGTGGCTGGACACGGAGATTGACCCGCTGGACGACCCCGATGGCTACCTGGAGCATGGGCAGATTATCCACGTGGGCGATGAGGAGCTTGAGGTGCGCTTCACCCCGGGCCACGCGCCGGGCCATGTGGTCTTTGTACACCATGCCGGGCGACAGGTCTTTGCGGGCGACACCCTCTTTCAGGGCAGCATTGGGCGCTATGATCTGCCCGGCGCAGACC
Source organism: Anaerolineales bacterium UBA5069 (assembly GCA_002415895.1). GTDB lineage: Bacteria > Chloroflexota > Anaerolineae > Caldilineales > Caldilineaceae > UBA5069. The sequence goes on from DIAV01000141.1 coordinate 13,984, forward strand.
GCGATACCCTGCTGCAAAGCATTCGCGAACAACTGCTCACCCTGCCCGACGACTACGTCGTTTATCCCGGCCACGGACCCGCCACGGAAATTGGCTTTGAACGGCAGAACAATCCGTATGTGGGTGAAGGGCAGTAATTGAATGCGGACAAGTGCGCGGGCATCCTTGCACAGTCGTCCAAAATCAACATGCAGTCAACCGGAAATCTCCCATGATCTACCACATGCTGCCCGCCGCCGACTGGGCGGCCACCCCAGCCGAAGCACCCTACCGCGCCGCCTCGCTCCAGAGCGAGGGCTTCATCCATTGCTCGGGCGACCACGCAACCGTACTCGCTGTGGGCAACAACTTCTATCGTCACCTGCCCGGCGACTGGCTGATTCTGGCAATTGACGAAGACGCTGTCGCTGCGCCCGTGCAGTGGGATGCCGTGGAAGATACGCACTTTCCCCACATCTACGGCCCGCTCAACCGCAGCGCTGTAGTGGAAGTCATTGCATTCCCGCGGGCGGCTGACGGCGCGTTTGAAATGCCCACCGCATGGCAGGCCCTCCCGTAGCGCATGCGTGCGCGGCTGCAGAGAGTGCGCTTATCTTGTGAGGCGCTCCACACTATGGTAGATTTGCGAGCATCATGACGACTGCAGCGAGTGGTTTCCCAGAGTGGATTCGGAGAAAGCTGATGGGTGACGGAGATGCGTCCGGCGCGCCGGCAAGTGGCGCAACCACGGGCGGCAGAATGGATCAGAGCCCTGTGGTGGTGTGGGAAGCCGCCAACCCCATGGAGGCCGAAATCGTCAAGAGTCGCCTGGAGGCGGCGGGTATCCCTGCCATTATTCGCAGCGAAGCGCTGGGGCAGATCTACGGGCTCACCATGGGCGGCCTGGCCGCTGCCGATGTGCTTGTGCCCGCGCCTCTGGCCGAACAAGCCATCGCCTTGCTCGAGAGCGATATCGATTCTGAAGATCTGGCTGATGGTGACGAGGGCGACGAAAGTGATGGAGGCGCGGACAGCGTCATCGGCTGATTTCCAATCCACCCTTTCGCCGGCTGCGTTTGATCAAAACGAGATTGAATGCATCCCCGTAGGCCCATGTGCCTGCATTGATGTTTCTTTCGTGCCATGCATCCGCTGCGCCGTTGCATTGCGCCGTGCGCAGTTTTTTTGTGTTTGACTCATTCATGCCGCCACTGCCAATGCCGCCA
>DIAV01000232.1 GCA_002415895.1 Anaerolineales bacterium UBA5069
GTGCGGCGCCTATGATCTATGATCAATGATCAATTGTGCTGTTCATACTCGCGTGCGGCGGCGTAGAGACGGAAGAGATTCTGCGCCGGCACATCATGCTGCAGATGGTTGGCGGGCGCAAGGATGTAGCCGCCGCCCTGCCCCAGCAGTTCAATCCGCCGCCGCGCCTCGGCCACAACACCCGCCTCATCCCCCTGCATGGCGGTGCGAATGTCAATCCCGCCCAAAAAAACCAGCCGATCGCCAAAACGCGCCTTCACCGCCGCCATGTCGGTGGCGGGCAGCGGCTCCATGGGGTGCACCACGTCGGCCCCAATGTCAATGAAGCGCTGCAGGAAAGGGGTAATCGCGCCGTCCGAGTGGATGACCACCTTGATATGCGGTGCGCGCGCCTTGATGCGCGCGATCAGGTCAGCATAGGGCTGCTTGAAGAAGGCGTCATACGTCTTTGGCGAGATGATGGGCTGTGTGTTGCCTGCAAAGTCGTCGCCCGGCAGTTCAATCCAATCCAGCCGCGCCCCGACAATCTCCAGAAAACGATCCATCATGGCGCCGTAGCAGTCGGCAAGACGCGCAATCAGCGCGTGGGCAAGTTCGGGCTCCATGAGCAGGTCGAGCAGAAACTGCTCGTGGCGACGCAGCGATTGCGCCATCTCGAAGAAACCATAGGAGGCTACGGCGCGCCCGCCAATGGCATACTCGTCGTCCAGCGCATCAATGGCGCGCAGGCGCGCGTGCAGCGGTTCCTCGCGAATGAGATCCTCTGCGCGTGGCAAGGGGTAGGCCAGCACCTCATCAACTGTGGCATGTTCCAGCGGAAAGCTGGCCGCAGCGCGGTAGAGGCCGCTGTGCCGGTACTGCAAGCCCCAGGCGTCGGTGCCGTCGGCGTTCAGGCGCGAGGAGACGGTGATTGCGCCGGGGTCAATGTGGCGCACATCGCAGCCGAGATGGGCCAGCAGTCGGTCATCATAGTAGTTGACGGAATGCGCTTTTTCGGGGCGAAAGGGTGCCACCGGCTCCCAGCCCAGCGCGTTGAGTGCGTCAAAGTAGAGGCGGTCGGTCACGCCATACCAGGATCCCCACAGGGCCGTGGGGACGCGATCAGGGATTTCGTGGTTGAGTACGCGCAGGATACGGGCGCGCGGCGTGAGGGACATGGGGTGCTCCGAAACAGAGTGGATTGAGAAGTCACTATTGAATTTTGCGTATTGACACGACCAGGGACAGCGGGTCGGTCACTTTGGTTGATCTGAGGCTTGCTCTAGCGCGCCTGCACGCGCAACTGCAGCCAGAAGAGCGGCAGCAGCATGGCCAGGAAGACAACCAACGGCGCGGCAAAAACATTGAGTGTTTGCGCCAGCAGATCGCTCCCCGGCAGCCACCCCGCAGCATAGAGCAGATAGGCCAGCAGCCCCACCAGCACGGCCCAGATCAGGCTCTTGAAGAGCGTTTCGCGCGGCAGCACCCGAATTTGTGCAAGCAGCAGCAGGCTCAGCGTAATCAGCATGGTGAGCAGCGAGAGCAGCAGCGTCATGGCGTTGACGCGCGACGTGCGTCCCTCGCCCTCGGCAGGGAGCGCCCCCACCCCCACGCCGCTGCTCGGCTCGGGCGGCGCTGTTGTCGTTGTGGGCATTACGATGGCACTCAACGATGGGGTCACCGTGACGACCACAGTGAGGGGTATTGTCGTGACTGCAGGCAGCGGCTCCAGCACGTTGACGACAACGGCCTCGCCCGAGTTGGCAGCGGCGGCGCGTGCTGTCACGCGCAGCACACCACCGCGATCCACCGTCAAGTCGCGCACGGCAATGCCGTTGCGCGTGGGCGCAGGCTCGATGGTCAGGGCAAGCTCCGCCCCTTCGAAGGCTGCATCAAAGGAGACGAGCACGCCGTCAGGCACAGGGTGGCCGTTCAGGTCAAGCACGGGGCCTGCCTCAAGATGAATGGTATCCCCCACATTCATGACGGAGAGGCCGAGGCCGTCATCCTGCACGGGTGCGCCTGCGGCTGGGGGCAAGCTGTTGGATGCAAGCTTGGCGCCGCCCACAGAAAATTGCAGGGGAATGATATTGGCCGGGTTGGGTGCAAGGCGGTCGGTGAGTGCGGCAAAACGGGTGCCCGGGGCGTTGAGTGCGGGTGCGCCCGCAGGGGCGGTGGTGCGGAAGAGCGCCCGCACTGCACTCTCGAGAAAAGGCTCAATCTTGCTGTAGACGCCGTAGTAGAGCGAGAGCTTGCTGATTTCCGTTGCGTCGAGAAAGTAGGGCGCATTGAGGGCCATCACGACAATGCGCTGGTTGGCGCGCGCGTCCTGGGGCTGGCGCAGGTAGCGCCGCACGACATTGCTCTCGGGATAGCTGGAGGACATGTCGAGCATGGCGAAGATGACCCAGTCGGCCTCGGCCAGTTCCTGCACAATGTCGGCGCGGGCATCGCCAGTGGCCTGTCCGGAGCCTTCGTTGAGGTCGGCGCTAACGCCCACGGGCGTAGGCGTAGGTGTGGGCAAGACAAGCGCAGGCGTGGTGGTGGCGAGTGCCGACGGTGTGCCTTCGGCGGTTTGGTCGGTGGCCGCCGGCAGTATCTGGTTGAGGTCGCTGAAGGTGATGCTGCTGATCTGTTCGGGCGCAATTTGTCCGGTGGCGTCAGGGCCATAGAGCGAGAGGATAATGCGCGCCAGTGCGTCGGGGTCCACAGCGGCCTCGGCGGTGCATGTAGAGCATTCGCGCTGGAGGCGGCTGTCTGTCACAATGAGAATGCGCTCACCCGCCTGCGGCGCGGGCGGCAGCACCGCGTTGGCAGGATCAGGCGAAAGGATTGTGATTGCGTCACGCGCAACCTGTGCCGGCGCCTGATCTGTGACTGCGTTCCCTTCCGCACTGCCCGTGTCGGGTGCTGCTGCGCTGTCGTTGCTGCCCGTTGTTGTGGGTGCGCTTGTGTCCGGCAGCACAGCCAAATCGCCCTCCTGCACGAGCACGCGCGAGAGGGGGATTGGCAATGCGCCCGGTGCGCTGTCGGCGGAGGGATCGCTGGATGCCGATCCATAGAGGCGCAGCTTGAGGCGCAGAATGCGGCGCACCGAGGCGTCCACACTGGCGGCGAAATCAGCATCGCTGCGGTAGCGCTCCTGAAAGAAGGCGATGGTGGCGCGGATGTTGTTGAGTTGGCTCTCCCAGCTTTCGTCCAGCGCAAAACTGGAAAGATAAAGGAGATCGTGGCCAGCCGTAAAGGCATCAAGCGCCACGCGCCTGGCCGGAAACTCCTGCAGTGCAGGGTCATAGTAGCGGCGGATCGCAGGCACGCCCAGAGGGCCCGTCATGAGCAAGCCGCCGCGTGCCCGCCAATCGCCCAGCGTGCTGCCGACAAATTGCGCCAGATCAGGGTCAAGGCTCAGCGGCACGTTGCGACCGGCGGGCGCTTGCAGCGCGTTGAAGCGCATGTGGCTCGTCATGAGCACATCGCTTAACGCCGTATCGGTGATTGCCCCCAGCGGTTGTGTGACGGAGACGAAGGGGGGCACAGCCACGCGCAGCAGATCGTCGCGGTTGCGCTGAATTGTGGCCACTTCTTCCTCGGGCAGGCGGTCGAGATCGCCCTGGCCGGGGAAGTGACCGGCAACCGTGGCTACGCTGCCCCCGCTGCCCGCGTGCACGCCGCTGATATAGGCGCGCCCCATGCGCCCCACCCACGAGGCATTGCCCCCAAAACTGAAGATGCTGAGGCTGCCTACCGCGTCGGCGCGCGGTTGCTCCACAACGTCGAGAGAGGGGCCAAGCAGCAGGTTGAAACCAACGGCGCTCAGTTCGCGCCCCACAATCGCGCCCACATTCTGCGCCGAATCCAGATTCCACGAGGAGCCAATTGCCAACTGGCTGGGCAGGGGTGTAAAGCCGCGCCGCAGCGAGGTGCCGGGGAGCGCATTGCCCATTTGGTAGGCGCCCACAAGCAGCGGCAGATCGGGCGGGGTGACGCCCAGTTCACGCTCCAGCGAAACGAAATTGCTGGGCGGCCATGGCTGCAGGGGCACAGGTTGCAGCGCCACATCGGTGGGCAACAGAATGCCGTAGGCAATCGCTTGCAGGCGGTTGGCAAGGATTGCCACCTGGCGTGGCGTGTCGGCTCCCGGTTCATTGGTAAAGTTGCCGTTCTCGGGTGACAGCACCACGCCGCCCACGCGATAAGCGTAGATCAGTTCCGCGATGGCACTCTCAAAGCTGGTGTCGTTGCCTGCAAAAGTAACAACAAATAGCTGCCCCACGCGGTCGGCAACAGACATGCGCGCCAGCAGCGTCTCCACTTGCTGGTCAAGCGCATAGGCGGCGCGCTGCTCGGCTGTGGCTGAAATAGGCAGCCCTGCGGCGAGCGCAGGCGGCAGCGTTGCCGTAGGGACAAGCGTGGGCGTAACCAGCGGGGTGATTGTGGCGGTTATGCCTTCAATGCTCGGCGTAAGCGCGGGCGTGGCTGTGAGGCTTGCCGTGACGGTCAGCGTTGCGCTGCCGGTGGGCGACAGCGTTGCCGTTAATGTCGCCGTGTCGCTCAGCAGCGCGCTGTTCGTGAGAAAGGTGGGAAGCGCGGGCGGCTCGCTTGTGGGATCAGGGGGGGTGGCAGCAGGCGTGCCCGGTTGCGCCTGCGCCGGCAGGGGCGCAAGCGTCATGATCAGGAGCAGGAGAAGAAACGTGTAGCGGAGGCGGCGGGATGTCATTGGGGTTCCATACGATGCATTGTCTCCAGTATAGCCCTGGGATGGAGGAGCGTCAAACGGTGCAGGCGGAGAGGGGAAGGCTACTTGAAAGATGTGGGAGCAGCGCGCAAACGGGCAAAAAGCAACCTCACCGCGATTTCTGCGAGGCCATGCAACCACAAGCTTCCGCTCGAATAAGTAGAACATATGTGCTAATTTGGAGCGACAATAGTGCCTGTATGCATTGTCTGAACACATTGTCTGCAAGGAGCAAGCGGCCATGCACGAGGCCTGGGACTATACCGAGGATGAACCGATCCTCTGGTGGAACTACTTCCTCTACTACTGCACCCTGGGTGCGGGGCGCTCGGTGGCGCGGGCGCGCGCCGTGGAGGCCGCGCAGCAGGGTATGGAGCAGGGGCTGGGCGGCGCACTCACGCCGCCGCTCTACTCCCTCTCCAAGTGGCAGCGCATGGCGCGCCAGTACAAGTGGCAGGCGCGCGCCCGCGCCTGGGACGCGTGGCTGGCGCAGCGCGCCCACACGCCCGCCGAGCACCTGCTCCTTGCGGAACAGCAGCGCAGCGATCAGGTTGTGCGCCAGACCCTGAGCCGCGCCCTCCACATCTTTGACGCAGCAGACCTCAATACGCTGGATATTGAGCAGGCGCGCAAGCTGCTGCCGCTTGCCCAGGGCATGGTGCGCACGGCGCTGCAGGCGCAGCGCGACAAGCAGCGGGCCGAGCGCCAGTTTGGGCTTTCGCCATTGCCTGCCCCGCGCGCAGAAGCAGAGCGCAGCGATTGGCAACATGCCATGGCCGACACCGTGCGCCGCGTCCAGCAGCTGATTGAGGCCGGTGTGATGCCCACGGGCAGGCCAGGCGAGCCAACCGCATCGGCGCTGATTCACGCGCTGGATGGCGCACAGCCGCATGCGCCGCCCGGCAAGCCATCACCCATGGCCGACGCGCTGATTCCTGAACGCACAGAACCCCACCTGCTGGTTGTAACCGGCAGGGATGACCTGCTGGAGATGGATCTGGCCATGGTGCGTGCGGTGGCAATTGCCACAGGCTTGCACTATCAGAGTATTACGCAGGCTACAAAGGATGACCTGGAAACGAGCCTGCGCCGCGCCCGCAGCCTGGGCCGCCCTGTGACATGGGTGCATATGGCCTGCCATGTAAGCCACACCGGTGTGCAATTTGTCGATGGTGTGGCCGATGGCGCATGGCTCAGCCGCGTGCTCATGGGGGTGGAGGTGCTGCTGATTGCCGGCTGCAATGGCGACAGGGTGGGCGATTGGCTGGCGGTTGTGCCCCACGTGATTACACTCTCCGACGCCATTTCACACGATGACGCCGCCACGTTGACACGCCACTTCTGGCAATTTCTGGCAGGCGGCGAGCCCCCCACGGCGGCCCTCGCGCAGGCCATGGCGCGCTGTCCGCAGGTGCTCTGGGAGTCGGTGGTGGCGCACTGGTGAGACAGTAATAACAACATCTCAACGCAAAGTTGAGATGTTGTTGTGCGTGTGATTAGCCACTACTTCATTGGCACCACAAGGTCGTAGGGGAAGTCGGTCAGATTCACCAGTTCGCCTGCTTCAGTAAAGGCGATGGTGTCTTCAATGCGCACGCCAAAGCCGCGCTCGGGGTAGTAGAGGCCCGGCTCAACGCTCACAACGTGGCCGCGCTGCAGAACCGTTGCATTGCCGGCGGCATGGCTCAGGCTGGGTTGCTCGTGGATGTCCAGCCCTACGCCATGGCCCAGCCCATGCACGTAGCCGGACTGGGTGCCCGGGTGGCTCATGGGTGTGGGATGGCCCGCCTGCTCGTAGTATGCGCAGGTCATCACCTGATAGTCGCGGCAGGGGCGGCCAAGTTCCAGCGCACCCATCACCTGATCGAAAATGTCCTTGGTCTGATCCCATGCCATTTGCACCTCATCTGTGGCATAACCAAGGCTCCACGTGCGCGTCATGTCATGAAAATAGCCGCTGCGCACGGTGGGGAAGATGTCGAATACGATGCTCTGCCCCAAACGCAGCGGCATGGCGGGATCGCCGCCGTTGTGCGGTACGCCGGCATCGCGCCCCTGTGCAAAAATGCACTCGTGATCCTCCACCAGCCCATACTGAAGTTGGCGCATACGGATAAAGGCTTTCACGTCGCCAATTGTCAGCGGGTTGCTGTCGGCCTTGTACACCACCTCATCGCTGCCCACGCGGCTGCTCTGGATGTACTCACGCACATCACCCACCACCCTGCTTGTGAGCCGCCCGGCTTCGCGCAGCTCGGCAATTTCGCGATCATCCTTGGTTTGGCGCGCAAGGGTGAAGAGCGAGTCCCCAAACTCGCCCACCACCTCGCCATCAATGAGTTGATTCAGGCGCTGCAGCAGCGCATAGGCGGCTCCGGCATCAACCATGCCGTAGACGCCAAGGCGGCCATGCAGCCCCTGATCGCGCACCACCTGCGCGAGCAGGTCGGCGCGCGCCTCCAGCACGTTGCCGCCATGTTTTTGCAGCAGCGTATAGGTGTTGTAGTTGCTGTCGCGGTCCACAAGTTGCATGCCGGTGGCGGCGGCGTTGTCGCGCTCCATGGAGCCGTGGGTGAGGGTGAGCGGGCCGCCGCGTCGCTTGGTGACGAGCGCGTTCTCGAGGTGTGCGCCGCCGGTGAGGTAGTTGAGCACGGTATTGGCGCGGGCATCGCCCATGACAAGCAGCGCGTCAAGGTTGCGTTCGGCCATCAGGCGGTCAAGATCAGCACGCATGGAGTGAGTTCCGTTCTATGCAAAGATGCGGGACTACAGGTAAGTGCGAAAGGCGCAGGCACAGCCTGCATTAGGGGCCGGGCGGCGGTGCACCGCGCAGCAGCCAAAGGACACGGTCGTAGGAAAGCAGATAGTGGAGCAGCGTGAGGCCACCCAGCGTGAGCGCCCAGCCCGACCGATTGGCGGCATAGAGCGCGGCGGTAGCAGCGCCAAAGAGGAGTAGTTCCAGCAGCAGACGCACAACGCCCGGCACTTGCACGACGGGCGGGCCGCCGTCATTGGGCACACGGAAGACACCCCACAGCGCCGCGGCCAAAAGCGGCAGCCCAATCGCGGCCACAAGGCGCCAGCCATCCGCACCCAGCCGCCAGCCGGCTACAGCCAGCGCCGCCAGCATGGCAAGCTCCAAAAGGAAGCGCGTGACCAGCATAACAGGGTTTTGCGACATGACACTTCCTTGCACAATGCCTCAGTTGCAACAGTGTGCGTCTAGTGTACAACGGCTTGCCTGCCGCGCACCAAGCGCAATCCTGCGCGGCGCGTTTGCACATCACAACGGTCAGTCGTTTGCAATCAGTTCCAGGTCGCTCGGCCAGCGCACGAGGACGCGGTAGCCACCGTTCCACGGTGCGGCGCGCGCCATTTGGCTCACCACGCCCGTCACGCGCCAGCGTTGGCCGGGCAGCGCCGCGGGGCGGGGCCAGCCCAGGCTGCGCGCCACCATGACGCGCACAGCCGGCGCCTGGGGTTGCGCGGGGTCGTGCAGGTAGAGGCTATCCCCGTCGGCCCATGCGACAACGCCGGTGAAGCGCACAAGCCGTCCCTCAAAGGCCTCGCCAATGGCGGTAACGTGGGTGGCAAGCGGCTGCGGCAGCGCGCCCGCGCCTGTTGCGGCAATTGCGGCAGGCGTGTCAATGCGCAGTTCGCGCTCGCCGCGAAAGGTTGTCAATTCTCCGTGCGCCACCACCACATCGCCCGGGGCGAGGGCTGGGAAGTCGCCAATGGGCAGAAAGACGCGCAGGCCGGCCCCACAGTCACCCGCGTCCTCGGGCGCGCCACTCGTTTCTGCAATGTAGAGCGTGCTGTGCAGCAGGCCCGGCGGCAGGATGACCACGCCGCGCACTGTTGCCTCAACTCGAATGCCCAGGGCGCGCGCCGTGGCGACATCTGCAACGCCCGGGAGTCCGGGGGCAGCGGCTGCAGGCACCGCATCGATAGCGCTGGCAGGCGACGCGCCCACCATCATCGCGTTGGCGCCGGCGGGCGCGTTTTCCACAGCACCCTGTAATGCGGCGACCTGGACAACGGGCGCGTCCGCTGCGTCCTGCGGCACGGGTTCGAGGCGCGTGCCGTCGCCCACACGCACAAAGCGGGTGTCCGGCTCTGCCTCCTCCCAAAAGACCTCATCGGCAAGGCCACCACCGGGCAGGAAGAGGTAGAGGTGATCGCGCGCATCATTGAGTACAAGGTGCGTCTCGCTGCGCCACAGCAGCAATTCCGCCTGGGCGGGGAGCACATGCGCCGCAGTGAAGGTAAAGCGCGCTGAACCTTCGGCGGCGGTGTTGCTGTCAAACAACTGCCATCCCGCCAATGCGACCGGCTGTGCGCCGCGGTTGATGAGCCTGACGTACTCATCGCCGCTGTCGATGTTGCCGTCGCCATTCCAATCACGCGTGGGGCGGGGCAGCGCCTCAATCATCTGAATGGCCATACGCATACTGTCGGCCAAAGGCTGTGCCACGTGGATGGGGGCGCTGATGGCAAAGGCGCCGTCGGCGCGGGTGGCGGTGGCATGGAACCAGGCGTCGGGCGGCGCAAGCAGGGTTTGGGACCACGCCCCGCCGCTTTGTGTATCAGCTTCGGCCACAGGCACGCCATTTTGCCAGAGGGTGACATGCAGTGCGCCGCCGCGGGAATCCCCGGCGCGCACGGTGAAGGGCAGCGCGTTGGCGGGCGCTACTATCCCGCCCATCCACACACGGTCGTTGCCGGCGGTGAGCGCGAGCCAGAGGCCTGCATCGCTGCTCAGCCAGCCGCGGCGTGCGGCCAATGCGGCGGTCAAGGCGTCCGGCGCGGCGGAGGGTGCAGCCAGCCCGGTGTAACGCGGCGCGGGCAGCGCGACGGCAAAGGGTGCAGTCAAGCCGCTCCCGGCAGGCAGCAGCGGGCCGCCGGCAGCGCGCCAACTCTCCAACAGGGCAGCAGCGGCAGCAGAGGATGCAAGCGCATCAGCCGGGCGCGCGGCAAGGCTGGGGATCTCCGCGAGCGTCGGTGCGTCGCCCTTGCGCCAGAGCAGCGGCGCGCCCTGATCGCGCGCCCAGGGCAGGAGCGCATAGCGGTCATCCAGCCCGGCGGGCCATGCGTTGGCATCGGGGCGCGTGCCGGCAAAGATGACAGCGCTATCGCCATCACCCTGCCAGCCCCAGGCGGGCAGCAGAGTGACCGGCGCATTGGCAATGGGCGCGTGGGGTTTGGGATCGGCGAGCGCTATGAAGTCGAGACCCAGCGCCGCCGCTGCGGCCAGCAGCGCGCGCGGCGGCAGTGCAGCGCCCGACCAGGTGCTTGGCGCATCGAGCACACCCCAATAGGCGTGTAGATCGCCCGGCAGCGTCACAGGCGCATGGGGTGCGGGTGCGGGCCATTGCAACGCCTCAAGGGGTGCTGCGGGCAGCAGCGCCCAGCGGTCGGGCACATTGGGTGCAGACACAAAGTCGGGGCCGGGTACGCGCTGGAGCGCGTGTCCATCCGGCGCATCGAGCCGCCCTGCCAGCCCCAGCGCGGCGCAGTCACCGTCGCCATAGCAGAGCGCATCGGCCAGCACACCGGCGGGGTTCAGCAGTACCAGTTCATCGCCACCATCGTCGAGTGCAAAGGCGCCGCCCGCGAGCCAGGCATTGCGCGCCAATATGGGCGTGCCGGCGCTGCCCGAATTGTCTGCCTCAAACTGGGCATCGGGGGCCACAAGCCAGCGGGCGGCAAAGCCCGCGCCGCTGCGCGCCACAATGTATGCGCCGCCCGGCGGAATCTGCGCGTCGGCAGGCAGGAAGGCGATGGCTTCGGCATCACCCGGGCGGGAAGCGTCGCCCAGTTGCCAGCCGGAGAGGACTACGCTGTCGCCGCTTGTATTCACCAACACAATGTACTCGCCTTCGCTGCCGCGGTAGAAGACTTCATCCATTTGCAGCGCTGATGGCGGCGCGCCCGAGGCCGGACGCGGCCACGCCGCCGGCAGGGGCGGCGCGGGGGTGAACGTGGGTGGGATGGAGGTGGGCGGTGCGGGGGGCGGCGTCCACGCTGCGCCCGGGCTGCCCCAATCCCCGGCTGAGCCGGGCCACGGCTGCCATGCGAGGGCCCACCGCGGCGCAGCGTCGAAGGTCATGCGCTCCAGGCTGCGGCCGGGGAGAACCTGGGGCGAGTCCGGCGCATTGCCCCAGGCGGCGCTCTCCATCAGTTGCCCATCCGCGCTGTACAGCTCGAGCGCATCGGCATCGTCCAGCACAAGGCCCGGTAACAGGCCGTTGGCAACGACGCCGCCGTTCTGCAGGGGGCTACGCACTTCGGTCAACACGGCGTAGCCACCCGGATCAATCCACAGGTCATTGACAAGGGTGGCGCTGTAGCCGCTGCGGATGCGTACCTGCCAGCCGGCAAGGTTCACACCCTCTGCGCCGGTGTTGAAGAGTTCAATCCATTCACCGCCGCTGTCGGGCACGGCGCGAGGATTGGGCTGCACTTCGCTGAGGGCGATGCGCGCCGGTGGCGGCGCGTCCTGCGCGAGTGTGTGGCGTGAAAGGAGTGCCAGGAATGGCAGAAGAAGGAGCAGGAGAAACAGGCAGCGACTGGCCAGGACACCCCAGCCAGTGGGGTCGCACGTCGTATGGATGCGCAGGTGGGGCGCCTGCATGTCCATGGCGGCCCTCCTGGTGGGGCCGGGGAACAAAGCATAATTGATCATTGAAGATTGATGATTGGGGCATGCAGGAGCCCAACCATCAAGTCTGCAATGATCAATTATCCATGATCTCTGTTCAATTCACCAAGCACTACGTCTCAACTACGGCGCGGGCGCAACCGGCACACGCACCGTAGGCATGTAGTTCTTGTTCTCGCACAACTTGTTGGCCTTGCCCGCCGTGGGGCAAACGAGCAACTGGAAGCTGGCCTTGTTGTTGGCGCTGCCCGCACCATCGGGGAAGCGCCCCATGGCCACATTGTCGGTCTGCTTGCCAAAATCAAGGCCGTCAATCTGCACGGTGCCTTGTGCGCCAAAGAGCGCGAGGAAATCGCCATCCTTGTTCAGGCTGAAGTTGGTGTGGGTTGGCCCCTGCTCAGCATCGTCGTCGAGCCAGAAAATGATAAACCCCTTGGCAGGCACGCTCAGGCCGTTGGGAATGGCGTACATGGTTGTCTCGCGCAGGCTGTCGGTGAGGAAGAGGCCGTCCAGCGCAATGGGCGACGCCGCAGGGTTGTAGATCTCCATCCAGTCGGGGAATTCGCCGGGGTCGTCCACGTCCTCCACCAGACCATTGTTTTCCGCCATAAACTCATTGATACGCAGTACAGGCGCGACATAGCCGACAACATAACCGTTCCACTGGGCGCGCGCTTCATTGCTTTCGTTATCTACGGCGCGCACCTGGTAGGCGACAAAGGTGCCGTTGGGCTGGGGCGGAATTGTGGCCTGCCACTTGTTGGCGGGCTGGCCGGCCATGGGCAATGAAATGGCCGTTGTGCCTACGGTGTACACCAGCGTCGCGCTCACAATGCTTTGGTCATCGGTGATGACGGCAGTGACGATGACGCTGTCGGCGGCCTGGGGCTGCACAATGTTGCGCGTTACGCTGACAATTACGGGCGCATTCTTGCTATTGCTTTCGCCGGGCGTGGCCACGCTAAAGGCGCGCCACGTGGGGCCGCCGTCGGGGCTGCGCCCTTCGGAGACATCCTGCACCTGCACACCAAAGTCATGTTGATCCACCTCAGCGCCGCTGGAGGTCTGATAAATGCCGATGGACTCACCGTCGGCGCTCAGGCCAAAGGTAAAGTGGCGCGCGCTGAGGGGCCGCTGGTTGGCATCCTCGCCCTGAAAGAAGAGCAGGAATCCCCCTGCCGGCACCATGACGGTTTGCGTAATGGGGTTCTTGTCGGGCCTGATGGGGTCGTCGCTGAGCGAAAGGCCCTTCATGTCCACGGCGACTGCGCCCGGGTTGTAGATCTCAATCCAGTCGGGGGTTTTTTCGGGCTGTGCCGGGTCAATCACAAGGCTGCCGTTTGCGGCCATGAACTCATTAATGCGCAGCGCTGCCTGCGCCGGCGGCACAGCATCGGGTGCTGCGTCCTGGGCATGGGCCACGGCGGGCAGCATGGTCACAACGAAGGCTACCACGGCCAGCCCAAGCAGACGCGCACAGGTGGGCGACGCGCTGCGAAGACGTTGGGTGAGCTGCATGAATGTCATGTGTACACCATTCTATTCGAGATTCTATTCGAG
>DIAV01000245.1:0-2138 GCA_002415895.1 Anaerolineales bacterium UBA5069
GCCATGAGCCCAGCCATGAGCCCAATCGATGCACCCACCCGCTGGTCCGTCGCACTGGAGACCAAGCCCGATTTTGATCAAGCGATGGATCGCATCTACGCGTGGTATGAGCAGCAGGTGATCGACCGCCCGCCCGTGCGCTTCAGCCGCCACAATGCGCTCTACGCCGACGCCGATGCTGCCGCGCAAGCGCGCTACAGCAATATTAAGGATTGGTGGTTCGACGCCGAGTACCAACTGGAGCGCTTCTTGCGCGGGCTGGAAAGCAAGCGCTTCCTGGGCGAGACATTCCCGCTCTTCTGGCCCAACCTGGGCCCCAACGTCTTTGCCGGCTGCTATGGCTGCCCGCTGGTCTTCGGGGAAGTCACCACATGGGCCGAACCCATTATAACTGACTATGCGCAGCTGCCCACGCTCGATTGGCAGAGCGAATACCTGGCCAAGCTCGATGAACTGACATTGCGCGCGCTGGAGCAGGCCCCCGGCCGCTACCTCGTCGGCTACACCGATCTACACCCGGGCATTGATTGGCTGGCGGCGCTGCGCGGCACCGAGCCACTGCTCTACGACTTCTACGATAACCCCGATGATGTTGAGGCCATGCTCGCAACGAGCACGCCCGACTTTCTGGCTTATTACGATCACTTCGATACACTCCTCAAGGCGCACAAGCAGCCCTCTGTCTCGTGGATGGAAATCCCCTCGTTTGGGCGTATGCACATCCCCTCGTGCGATTTCGCAACCATGGTCTCGCCGCGCCACTTCCGCCAGTACATTTGGCCCGTGCTGGCCGCCGAATGCGCTGCAATGACGCATAACGTCTTCCACATGGACGGCAAGGGGGTGGCCCACCACGTTGACGCGATTCTTGAGCTGCCCAATGTACAGGCCATCCAGTGGGTGCAGGGCGTGGCCGACGACATGCCCATTATGCAGTGGACCCCCCTCATTCGGAAGCTGCAAGCTGCGGGTAAATCTGTGGTGGTGGACTTACAACTGAATGAACTTGACCCCTTCATGGATGCGATGCGCCCCGAAGGCATCTTCATTTGCGTCTCCACAGAGAGCGAGGCGCAGGAGCATGACGTCCTGCGCAGGCTGGCGCAGTGGGTGCCTGCGTAGCGGCGGCTGAAGCCGCCGTTCTCGAGGACGCGCCGCGGTGCATAGCAACGGCGGCTTGCACCGCCGCTACGCAGAACACATATCTTTGCGCGATGCGCCGCCGAAACGTTACAGCGGGTGCGCAAAAATCACTTGGCTACCAGCTTGTTTGCTACGACCATTGATATATTCATATTTGAGCAGTTGTTGACGGGGAGCAGGGCCACATGGATGCAGGCACTCAGGAAGAACTGGATCAACTGATTGATACTGTCTACGACGCCATTCTGGACGGACGCCACAAAGAGATGCCCGCCCTCGTTGCCAACGCGCTCGAAGGTTGCGTGGACGCGGCTGATCTGCTCAACGACGGCATGATCGATGCCATGCGCGAGGTGGGCCGCCAGTTTGAGGCCAAAGCCTGCTTCGTACCTGAGATGATGCAGGCGGCGCGCGCCATGAAGTCGGGTTTGGTGGTGCTGCGCCCGCGCCTGCTGGGCAGCGCCGTCCGCTCGCAAGGACGCGTGGCACTGGGCACTGTGAAGGGTGACATGCACGACATCGGCAAGAACCTTGTCGCGATGATGCTTGAGGGGGCGGGCTTTGAGATTGTGGACCTGGGCGTCGATGTCTCCACCGAGCGTTTTGTGGCGGCAGCCGAGGAGGAAGGTGTGGATATTGTGGGCCTCTCGGCGCTGATTACAACGACGCTGCCCGCAATGCAGGCAGCAGTCACTGCCCTCAACGCATCGGCCGCGCGCAGCCGCGTCAAGGTGGTTGTGGGCGGCGCGCCCGTCTCAGTCGGCTTTGCCACACAAATTGGCGCGGATGGCTTCGCGCCCGATGCCAGTTCGGCAGTGGCCCTGGCCCAATCGCTGCTTGCGAAGTAAACTCAGGCGTGCGTTATCTGCTGTCCGCAATCTGTTGCCACTCGCCCGTTACCAGCTAAGTGCTGTATCTCGCAAGTGCCTACCGGAATGGTAGCGGGGGGCTTCCAGCCCTCCGACTTGAATGCACGACTGCCGGAGGGCTGGAAG
>DIAV01000245.1:2149-2532 GCA_002415895.1 Anaerolineales bacterium UBA5069
TTGTCCAGCGCGTCGCGCAGGCGGGCGCGGCGCGCCTCCTCGGCAGCGTCGGGCACATCAAAGAGCGATTCCTGCTGCAAAGCGGCAGTCAAGCCACTCACCCCCACGCCGATGAGACGGACCGGCTTGCCGTCCCATGCCTTTTGCAAGAGCAGCACAACCGCCTGAAAGATGGCCTGGTGATTGTCACTCGCAGGCTCCAACTGCGCCTGACGTGTGATTGTGGCAAAATTCGACCAGCGCAGCTTGAGCTTGATGGTTGTTGCCACCAATTGCTTGCGCTTGAGCAGCAGCGCAACTTCGCGCGCCTGATCAAAGAGCGTCTTGCGCAGCAGTTCTGCATCGGCCACGTCGCGCACAAAGGTGGTCTCCTGGCTCACCGA
>DIAV01000262.1 GCA_002415895.1 Anaerolineales bacterium UBA5069
GTAACGGCTTCAGGCGTTGGGCTGGGCGCAGGTGCAGGAGTGGGTGCGGTCGGCGCGGTTGGCGCGGTTGCGCTGGTTTGCACCGGCGCGGCCTGGGCCGCGGGTGGGCCATGCACAACAATCTGCGCGTTGGACGCGCGCGCCAAAACAAGCCAGAGAATCCCGCCTGCAATGGCAACAAGGAGTCCGCCCAGCACCATGCCTTGCATCAGGTCGCGCAGAGAGCGCGCCTGCGGCTGGGGTGCAGGAGAGGGCGGCTTGGGTTGCGTCGGCGGGGGTGGTGCAGATGCCATACGCTGTAGTATGACATACGCAGCGAGGCTTCCAAAAGCAGAAGCCTCGCTGCAAAACTCAGGCGCGCGAAGAGCGGGGCAAGACGGTAATCGCGACGTACCATGAGGCAATGTGCATGACAATCAGCACCAGCGCTGCGGCCAGCGTAATGGCGCCGGATTCGGCGGGCAGCGGCACAAAGAGCATGAGGATGTTGGGAATAATCGAAACAATCAGCGCAATCAGCGCAACGCGCTTGAAGGTTTGCTCGGGCATTGTGGCACGGCGCGCGATCAGCCACCAGACAAGAATCGCAATCACCAGAAAGAGCGTCGTGAAGATGCCAAAGGTCATTGGCGCCACAAAGGGGGCAAAGGTGGATTGCATACCAAGCAAGCCGGTTGCAATCCAGAAAATCAGGTAGTTCACCGCCACTGCGATCGCAATCGTCAATAGTCCCGCCAGCCAGATCTTGCCGGTGGGATAGCGCTGTGCAGCGGGGGTGGATTTCTGCGCGTATGCCATTCAATGTCTCCGCGGTTTCTGGTATGTTTGGTTTATCCGGCTTGGCGTACACAGCGGCTGTACCGCGCACGTACGCGACGCACCCATTGGGACGACCCGCAATCAGGCGCGCGGGCCGCTAAGCACGCGCGCGATCTCGGCGCGCACGGTGCGCAGCGGCTCAATGGAGCGCTGTACTCGGCTCAGCACCACGGCCCCCTCCATGGCGGCGTTGATGAAGATCGCGAGCGCTGCCGCATCATCAGGCGTGTAGCCGCCTGCCTCGAGCTTGCGTGCAAAGGGCGCATGCAAGTGTGCGTAGGCCTCTGCACAGGCCGCACGCAGCCGATCGCTTGTGGCTGCCGTTTCAAGCGCCACGGCGGCCAACGGCGCGCCGCTGCAAAAATTGGCCTCGGCCAGGTGTGCAGTCACTTGATCAATGAAGTGCAGAATTGCGCTTTGGGCATTCTCGCGTTCGCTCAGCACTGCGCACGCAAAGGCGGCAAACGCTTCGGCGCGCTGCGCAATCGCCGCCGCCGCCAACTCTTCCTTGCCCTCGGGAAAGTAGTAATAGAGTGAGCCGCGCGGCGAACCGCTCTCCTTGATGATCTGGCTCATCCCTGTGCCGTGGTAGCCCTGCTGCTCCAGCAGGAGCGCAGTTGCTTCAATGAGCGCATCGCGCGCCGGCTGGCTCATGGTCACTGCCTCCAGGCAAATTATACAAATCGGTCTACACAATTGGGTGTAGGCAAATTCACGATTGGCGCGCGCTTTTGAGGACTTGTGTACGGTATGCGCGCTACAGGTCAGCCCGAATGCGCGCCTCTTCGTCGGGCGCGGCGATCAATGCAATTACCGTGCTCACGGCAACTGTGGCATCCACGTCATAGCGAATGTCACGCAGGATGCCGGTGGCGGGCGCGACGACACCGATCTCAACTTTATCGGTGAGCACCTCAAGGATAACCTCGCCTTTCGTCACCGCCTCCCCCTCATGCTTGAGCCAGCGGGTGATTGTGCCTTCCTCTTGCGCCATGCCGAACCTGGGCATCATCACGGGGGTTGCCATGGGTGCGTCCTCAGATGCAACAATCGTGGCGCAGAAGAGCAGCGACGACGCGCGTGCGTCGTCGCTGCTCTTCTGCCTGATGCGAACATGGCCTCACTGTACATCCTGCCAGCGCCGCGGGCGCACCGTTGTGGGCGGCGGCTCTGTGTGCGGCGGGGGCGGCGGGCCTGCTGGCTTTGCCGGTGGTGGGGCGTCTGGCGGCGGCGACGTGGCGTCGTCCGCAGCACGCAGCAAGTGCAGAGCGTCTTCATCCTGCGCCACCAGCAGCTCGGCAATATGCACAGCTCGCGCCGCCTGTTGCTGGCGACTCAAGATGCCGTTGATGTGCATCATGCACGACACATCGCATACGGCCACAAGATCGGCGCCTGTAGCCACAACGTTGGCCGCCTTGCGCTGGCCCATTGCGCTGCTGATGGGCCCATTCTTGACGGCGAAGGTGCCGCCAAAGCCACAGCACTCATCCGCCCCTTGCAGCGGCACTTCGCGAATGCCCTCCACGGCTGCCAGCAGCAGGTGGGGCTGGCGGTCAATCCCCATTTCGCGCGCAGTGTGGCAACAGGCGTGGTAGGTTACCTTTTGCACAAGGTGCGCGCCTGTCGCCGTTACGCCCAGCACATCCACCAGGAACTCGGTGAGTTCAAAGGTGGCGGCGGCCACGCTCTGGGCGCGGCGCAAATCGGCCGCGTCGGCGGGGTTCTCTGCAAAGAGGACCGTGTAGTAGTGCGCCACCATAGCCGTGCAACTGCCGCTGGGGGCCACCAGCGCATCCACCTGGCCCGATGCCAGCAGCGGCTCGAAGACATCCAGAAAGTGGCGCGCCACGGCGCGCGTCTCGTCGCGGAAGCCCGAATTGAAGGCCGGCTGCCCGCAGCAGGTTTGCTCCTCGGGAAAGATGACTTCCACGCCCTGCGCCTCGAGCAACTCCACAGTAGCCATGCCCACATCGGGGTAGAGCATGTCCACCATACAGGTGACAAAAAGGGCAATGCGTTTGGGACGGGTGGCAAATTGTTTGCGTTGCATAGCGTTTAACCCAGGGCCGGCATGAGAACGACATGGGTACAAGGGTTTTGACGCCAAGGCGCAAAGGCGCAGAGGAACGCAAAGAACAACAGCAGAAAAAGCGCTTCTTGTTGTTCTTCTTTGCGTTCCTCTGCGCCTTTGCGCCTTGGTGTCAAAACCTTTGTACCCATGTCGTTCTCACTGTGGCTTCACTTTAGAGCAGGGATAGGATTTCGGTTTGCAGCGGCAGCGTCGTCACTTCCAGCCGGTCGGGGTGCACGAAGCAGTTGATTTCGCTGCGAATTCCCAGTCCCTTGGCCTCGCCCGTGCCGTCAAAATCATAGGTGGGCAGGTAAATGCCCGGTTCTACCGTAAACATAATACCGGGGATGAGCGCGCGCCTGTCCTGCGTTTCGTAGTTGTCGATATTTACGCCGTTGAAGTGTGTGAGCGTGCCCAGGCTGTGGCCCGTGCGGTGGAAGAATGCGTCACCATAGCCTGCCGCCACAATAACGTTGCGGCAGGCGTCGTCTACCTCGTAGCCATAGACAGGCTCACCGGCGGCGATGCGGTTGCTGGCCAGCTTCACGGCGGCGTCGCGCCCTGCGGCCACATGCGCAAAGATGGCTGCGGCGCGGGCGGGCGGCTGTGCACCGCAGTAGCCCGTCCACGTAATATCGGCAAAGCAGGCCGTGGGGTCGCCCGTGAGGCGCGCCCACAAGTCAATCAGCACCATGTCGCCCGGGCGAATGGCGCGGCTGGTGGCGGGCGTTGGCGAAAAGTGCGGGTCTGCGCCATGCGCGTTGACCGAAACAATTGCCGGATGGTCAAACTCACAGCCATTGGCTGTAAAGTAATCGGAAATGAGTTGCTGAATCTCAATCTCGCTGGTGGGTGTGGCCGACTGCAGGCAGGCGCGGATGCGCGCAAAGGCCGCATCCTTGGCGGCAAGACAGACAGCCGCGGCGCGCCGGTGGCTCTCCAGTTGCGCCGCGCTGAGCACCGCCTGCGCCAATTGCACCAGATCGGCGCTGCTTACAATCTCGGCGCCGGTTGTC
>DIAV01000404.1:0-2986 GCA_002415895.1 Anaerolineales bacterium UBA5069
AAGCGGCTGCTCACGCGCTATGACAATCTCTTTGAAACTTCGTTTCCCTACTCAATGGGCTGGCACGGCGAGCCCACCGATGGCAGCGAACACCCCTACTGGCAGTTGCACGCGCATTTCTACCCGCCGCTCTTGCGCTCGGCCACTGTGCGCAAGTTCATGGTGGGCTATGAACTGCTCGCCAATCCGCAGCGCGACATTACGCCCGAGCAGGCCGCAGCGCGCTTGCGCGAGCAGAGCGAAGTGCATTACCGCATGCGCTAAGGGGCGCAAGGCCGCATCTGGAAGATAAAAGCGGGACGATGCACGCAGAATGTGCATCGTCCCGCTTTGATCTTCAATTCTTTATCGTAATTTACCGGTTGCGAATGCGACGGCGCAAATCCACAATCTGCATCTGCGCCAGTGTGCTGACGGCCGCAAAGACGATGAAAATGACGATGGCCGCAAGCGAGGTCGGCATCATGCCATTTTCCATAACCGCTGCCTGGTCGGAAAGCAACAGATTGACGCCCACGACGGTTGCATAAGCACCTGCACCCGCCGACGCCAGAATCATGGCCCAACTGCCCAGGCTCTTGGCGAATACGCCACCCACAACCGCGCCGGCCAGCCCCAGGCCATAACCCACATAGCCACCCTGTTGTCCAAATAACGACGACAGAACCAGGCCCACCACCAAACCAAGCAGCGCACCCGCCGCATACATTGTGATTTTGGTGAGCCAGTAAAGCAGACCACCGGCAATGGCACCCAGCACAACGGCAATCATGATCTGGAAGAAATCGCTGGGCGCCGGAATCATCATGCCCACAACAAAACCGATATAAAAACCTGCAAAGGCCAGCACCAGGCGAAATAAACTCGCGCCATACGTCATCATGAACGCGCCACAAACCAGCGCAACAATACCCCAAACAAACTGCAGATCCATGGCCCTGTGCCTTTCGTGAATGCAAAATGCGGTTTTTGATGAAGCCGTCGATGATACTCTGTTGTGGGGATAACTGGAGAAGTAGAGCAGGCAGCCATCCCGCCCAGGTTAGTGTATGTCAGGGCCTTTCACATTGCAAGGTCATTGCAAACATCTGACAGAAAGCCAAAGAGAGATCAGATACCCCACGGGCCGTCATAGCCGTCGCCTTCCAATTGCGATTGCACGTCAAAATCGCTGTCGAGGCGCGCCACGTTCTGCTCCACGGCGGCAAGGCGCAAGCGCATCTGCTGCAGCAATTCCATGGTTGTATCGTGCAGCATGTTGTGCTCAAGGTCCTCATGCTGCGCGTCCTCAGCCAGTTCGCCGCGGCGCGAGCGCACACGCCCCGGCACGCCCACCACCACCGAATGCGCAGGCACATCCTTGACCACAACCGAATTGGCGCCCACGCGCGAGTGGTCGCCCACCTCGATTGGCCCCAGCACCTTGGCACCCGCGCCCACCACCACGTGATCGCCAATCGTGGGATGGCGCTTCTCCTTGCGCCATGACACGCCGCCCAGTGTAACGCCATGGTAGAGCGTTACGTTGGCGCCGATCTCGGCTGTCTCGCCAATCACCACACCCATGCCATGGTCAATGAAAAAGCCAGGGCCAATTGTCGCGCCCGGATGGATTTCAATGCCGGTGAAGAATCGTCCCAGGTGCGAAACGAAGCGCCCCCAGAAGCGCCAGCCACGCCCCCAAAGCCAATGCGCCACACGATAAAACCAGAGCGCGTGCAGCCCTGGATAGCAGAAGATCACTTCGATTGTGCTGCGCGCGGCCGGGTCACGGTCGAAGATAACGGAAATATCATTGCGCATGTGTCTGAACATGGCCCAGTTCCTTCAAGTGATGCGTGCGCCGCGTACGCGGCGCACGCGCAGTGCAGACTGTTGCTGGTCGATCCCGAGACCGCGATGGGGCCAAAGCAGAACTGCACCCTGGTGGCAATTCTGCTTTGGCTTTCACTGTCGTGGCCCATGCGTGCGCGCTGCTTACCCGCGCAGGTCTGCGAAGAGGTCGGTGCTCAAATAGCGCTCGCCATTGGAGGGAATGATGACAACAATAAGCTTGCCCACGTTCTCTGGCCGTTCGGCCACCCACCGAGCCGCCTGCAGCGCGGCACCGGAAGAAATGCCCACCAGCAACCCCTCTTCGGAGGCCGCTCGGCGCGCCATGGCAAATGCCTCATCGTTCGCCACCTGAATCACCTCATCAATGACGCCAACATTCAGCACTTGCGGCACAAAGCCTGCACCAATCCCCTGGATCTTGTGCGGGCCGGGCTGGCCGCCCGAAAGCACGGGCGAGTTGGCGGGCTCCACGGCCACCGTGCGCAAACCAGGCTTGCGCGACTTGAGGACCTCACCCACACCTGTAATCGTGCCGCCCGTGCCCACACCTGACACAAGGATGTCGATGCGCCCCTCAGTGTCGCGCCAAATCTCCTCGGCAGTGGTGCGCCGGTGTACATCCGGATTCGCGGCATTTGTAAACTGTTGGGGAATCAGATAGCGCGAGTCGCTCGCTGCCATTTCTTCGGCAACTCGGATCGCACCCTTCATCCCCTCGCTGCCGGGTGTCAGAATCAGATCCGCCCCGTAGGCGCGCAGCAGCAGCCGCCGCTCCATGCTCATCGTCTCCGGCATAATCAGCGTGCAGCGATAGCCCTTGGCCGCGCACACAAACGCGAGACCAATGCCCGTGTTGCCACTGGTGGGCTCCAGAAAAATCGTTTCCGGCGTCACGCGCCCGCTTGCCTCGGCGGCCTCCACCATGCTCAGCGCAATGCGATCCTTGACGCTCGATGCCGGGTTGAAGAACTCGAGCTTGGCCAGCACTGTCGCTCCAGTGCCCTCCATCAAGCGATTAACGCGCACCAGCGGGGTATTGCCGATCAACTCCGTCACATTGTTGGCGATAGCTGCCATGGCTCTCTCCCTGTTGGAAATTAAATGATCACGAGCGCCCTGTGTGCGTGGGCAAGTGATTGATGGCTGATGA
>DIAV01000404.1:3105-14257 GCA_002415895.1 Anaerolineales bacterium UBA5069
GCGCAGCTTGCCAATTTCCGCAATGATTTGCGGGCCGGCGTCGCGCAGACCGCTTGTCTTGAAGCCGGGAATCGCGGCCAGCGCCTCCAGCGTGGCGGGCGCGTTGCGGGCAATCTCCTTGAGCAGGGTACTTGAGGCCACGTCGGTTGCTGTGCCGCGTGCAGAAACAGCCTGCTTCTGGCGCAACTCCTGCAACTTCATGAAGACCTTCTTTTCAAGCTGCGGTGAGACACCGACCGTCGCTGCACGCTTTTCAGCTGCGTTCGTCTTGTTTTCCGCCTGTGCAGCGCGCTGCATCTGGAGCAGTACAGCATCATCCGCACCGGCGGGATTCAAGGTTATCAGATCCATAATCGTTAAACCGTAGCGCTCCATCCGCTGCGCGCCCATACCGGGCAGGGCCGCCAACGCATCGAGATGAGGCGGGCGCGTCTCTGCAATCTGGAGCATGAGTTCATTGCTCATCACAATATACGGGGGTTGGCCCAACTCATCGGCAAGCCGCCGCCGCCAAAGCCATAGCGCCTTTTGCAGTGCGGTATAGGTTGTGGTTTCTGCCGCCGCCTGCGCGTCCTCTGGATTGCCGTCGACGCCATCAGTTGCCTCCTCGGCCGGTGCTTCACCGTAGGCAGCCATTTCGGGGTGCTCCGCCAGCCAGGCATCGGCTTCGGCGCGCCCGCCAAGCGTGGGCGCAAGCACATTAAAGCCCTGGCGCTCATATTGACGCAATTTGCCATTCTCAAGCAGGTCATCTACATATTCCAGCGCGCCCGCTTCGCCCAGCCCCTTGAGCGCGCCAAAGTGGCGCGCTTTATCGGGCGTGGCCGGTGCACTGAGGCTGCCTGCAAGAATTTTGGCCAGCCCCGTACGGCCGACGGGGCGCGCCAGGCTGATCAGGCAATCGATGATCATGGGGATGATCTCACCATCCTCGGGCAGCAGATGCTCTGTTTCGCTGGGTGTAGGCATCTCCGGACGAATCCCTGTGCAATTGTCGCAAACGGTGCACTTGATGCGCGGCGGGCTGCCAAACTGCGCACTAATGTAGCCGTGGCGGCACTCGGCAGTTTCGGCATAATCGACCATATCTTCAATGCGCCGTTGCCCCAGCGCCTGTGCCTGGGCCAGCAGTCGCTCCAGGCGCTCACGCATATCCACTGGGCGGGGTGGCAGCGTAATCGACATGGCGCGATGGCTGCGCGCAAGCTTGAAGTACCCTGCCATCTCCCAATTGAGCAGGTTGCGCTCAAGCTCAGCGGTGGAGACACCCATGAACTGCGCAATGGCCTTCATTTTAAAGTCGGCGTTCTGCCCGGGCGTCAGCCCCATGCCTCGCAGGAGATCAAGGAAGAGCGCGTCGTTACGCGCGTCTGGAGGGAGTTTGCGCGGCAGTGTGACGTTGACATCCTGGGCAACGTCAAAACTGCGGCTCAGCAGGTCGGCGCGTTCGAGCAGGCTCACGCCTACGCGAATGGCCGTCTCATCACTGCCAAGCACGCGCTGCAGACGGCGCGCATCCACCATGCCCACCAGCGTATCGCTGCGCTCTTCTTCACCCGCGCCCAGTTGCGCCGCCACGCCCGCGTAGACACGCTCAAGGAAATCCGCGCCGTATTCGTCGGCGCGCGCCCAGCGGCGCAGGTTGGCAAAGTCGCTTTTGCTGTAGAGCAGCACCCCCTGGCTTGGCTTGCCATCGCGCCCGGCGCGACCCACTTCCTGATAGTAACCGGCAAGACTGCGCGCGGGGTGGAAGTGCACAATGAAGCGAATGTCGGCCTTGTCAATGCCCATGCCAAAGGCGACGGTGGCCACGACAACGCGCGTCTTGTTCGCCATAAAGCGATCCTGAATCGCAGCGCGGCTCTCCATGCCCGCGTGGTAGGCTTCGGCGGTCACGCCCACCTCGCGCAGCGCAAAAGCCAGCGCTTCAGCCTTGTGGCGCGAGTTCACATAGATAATGCCGCTGCCCGGCGTCTCTTTGGTGAACTTGAGTACAGCCTCGCGCTTCTCCTCCTCATTGTTAAAGCGCAGCGCCGAGAGATGCAGGTTGTCCCGGAAGATGTCCAGAGCAATCACGTGGGGCGGAGCGCCCAGCGCCGGCGCTGTGCTGGTTGCACCGCGCGCAGCGTGTGTGGCTTCGTCACGCATATACTCGGTAATTTCATCGCGCACGCGCGGTGGCGCGGTGGCCGTCATCGCCAGCGTGGTTGGGTTGCCCAGCTCCTGGCGCGCCTCCTGCAGGAAGAGATAGTCAGGACGAAAGTCATGCCCCCACAAACTCACGCAGTGGGCCTCGTCAATCACAAAGAGGTCCAGCCCGGCACTGCGCAGCGCGCGCAGAAACTCACGCTGGCGCAATCGCTCAGGTGCTGCATAAATCAGCTTGTACTTCCCCTCTGCCACGCCAGCCATGCGTTCGGCCATCTCGGCATCGGTTAGCGTGCTGTTAATGAAGGTGGCGCGTGCCCGTGACGCGGGCGGGAGGCTGTCCACCTGATCTTTCATGAGGGCGATCAGCGGGCTGATGATGAGCGAGCTGCGCGGCAGCACCAGCGCGGGCAGTTGATAGCAAAGTGATTTGCCCGCGCCTGTGGGCATGACAGCCAGGATAGATTCGCCACGCAGAACGGCGGCAATCGTTTCGGCCTGCCCTTCGCGCAGTGCAGAGAAGCCAAAATAGCGTGCCGCCTCCAGCTTGACACGTCGTTGCTCCTCGCGCGTCGCAGGTACAGATGCAGGGCCATGAATGTTGCGATAGATGGCGGCGCTGTCCACAACCTGGCCGGACGCAATCGCGGTATAGGGCTGCACGAGTGTGGCAAGGCGCGCAATGTGAAGCTGCCTGCGCCGCTCATGCTCAAGGCGCGCCGCGGCGGCGCTCTCTGTGCGTCCAAGCGCCTCAAGCAGATCCGCCAGTTCGCCAAGGTGCGCATCGCCCAGGGTGGCGGGCACGCCCGGGCCAAGCCGCTCGGCCATGGCGCCGGCAAGTTCCACCTCGCCGGCTTCCAGCGCCAGCCGCGCCAGCACAAGCGTGGCGTAGGGGTCACTGGGGGCGTACTCCAGATAGCGGAGCAGCAGTTCATGCGCTGCTTTAAAGTCACCCCCATGCGCCAGCACAGTGGCGGCGGCTGTCTGCGCCACAACCGATTTGGGATGGGTGGCGGCAAGTTCATCGGCCACCTGGCGGGCGTGCGCATCCTTGCCCAGCGCCTGCAGGGCAATGGCGTCGAAGGCCTGTGCGGCAACTTTGCTGCTGCGCCGCTGCCGGCGCTCGTTGATCTGCTGCGCCAGCGCCACATTGCCCAGCGCAGCGTGCGCCGCCGCCTGCACATCCAGCAGATAGAGGAGCGGCCCGTGCGCCTCGCGCAGCAGTTCGGCCAGCGCAAGGGCCTCTTCAGGGTCACCCCAGATCTGCACGTGTTCAAGCAGCAGCTCGCGTGCATCGGGGGGCAGGCTCCCAACGAGCGCATTATCCAAACCCAAGGCGCGGCGCAGTGCGTTATGCGCATCCGCTGCTGATTGCGGGCTCTCTGGCGTCGGATTGACGGTCAGGGACATCTCTTGCACAAAAACCTCCCCATTCTGCGGGCGGGTGGCGCCGGGCGGGCGTCGCTTAGCATCCGGTTTCATTTGTGGCCCTATCCTACCATTGGCAGAGACTGCGAGCGAAGACGCGTCGTGGCCGCGTCCTCAACTTTACACGGCTGTCAGGCGTGCGCCTTCACTTTGTCCCATTGCTCTACGCTGCATATAATGTCAAAGATCAGAGGCCGGTTGCTGGCAGGTCGTTTGCAGCAATGGCGCAGGATCATGAACAATGCACTAACCTATGTAGACGCTGGCGCGCTACCATGCGCAGCGTTCGGTTCGTCACCCTTCAGGGTTCTTCTGCAACCCCAAACCGATGCGCAACCGGAAGAGAGATACTCACGTTATGACACGCGTTTTCGTTACAGGCATGGGTGTAGTCACCCCGATTGGCAGCGACGTCCCCACCTACTGGGCCAATCTGCTCGCGGGCAAGTCGGGCGCGTCCCGCATCAGCGGCTTCGATTATGGCGACATGCCCTATAACATCGGCTGTGAAGTCAAAGACTTTAACCCCGCCGACTGGATGGAGCACAAGGCCGCGCGCCGCGTGGCACGCTCAAGCCAGTTTGCCGTAGCCGCTGCCAAAATGGCGCTTATCGACGCCGGCATCGAGGTTACACCCGCCAACCGCAACGACATTGGCATTCTCATGGCCACTGGCGGCGGCGGCATTACCGACCTCGAGAACGAGTCCGTGACCATGGCGCACAAAGGCTGGCGCTCTGTGGGCCCCTTTGCGGTGCCCAAGACGATGGCCAACGCCGTGAGTTGCGTCGTTTCCATTGAGACAGGTGCGCGCGGCCCTGTCATGACCAGCGCGGCAGCCTGCGCCAGCGGCCACTATTCCATGATTGAAGCCTTCCACTTCCTGCAGCGGGGCGAGGCCGACATCTTTGTGGCCGGTGGGGCAGAGTCGGCCATCTCGCTGCTCACCATGTCGGCCTTTGGGCGCATGGGCCCCCTCTCCAGCCGCATGGATGACCCCGAGCACGCCTGCCGCCCCTTTTCAATCGACCGTGACGGTTTTGTGGCCGCCGAGGGCGCGGGCGCCGTCATTTTGGAGACGGAAGAACATGCCCGCGCGCGTGGCGCCACGCTCTACGCCGAGATTCTTGGCGGCCGCCTCACCGCCGACGCGTATCACATCACCGCCCCCGATCCCGAGGGCGACGGCGCCGCCCGCGCGCTGGCCGGTGCGCTTAAAAACACGGGCCTGCGCCCCGAAGATATTGACCTCGTCTTCGCCCACGGCACGGGTACGGCCCTCAACGATGCCGGTGAGGCCAAAGCGCTCAAGCAGGTTTTTGGTGATCACATCAAGAACATGCACATTACCAGCATCAAGAGCATGATCGGCCACGCGCTGGGCGCCGCCGGCGCGCAATCGGCGATCGCCGCGATTATGGCGCTGCGCACGGGCAAGGTGCCCCCCACCATCAACTACACGCCTGATCCAGCCATCGACATTCCCATTGTGGGCAATGTTGCACAGAATGTGCCCACTGCGCGCACGGCCATCGTTGACGCCTTTGGCTTTGGTGGGCAGAACGTTGTCGCCATTTTCAAAAAGGCCGAAGAATAAGCTCGATTGAAGGTTGAAGGGCTGAACGGCTTTCATGATGCCGCCCAACCCTGGAACGGTGCAACCTCTCGCCTTGCAATCCTGCAATGGCCCACCCCACAGGAGGTCACGCATGGTACGCACCATGCCCCAAATCCACAACGAGGATATTGACCTCTACATTCGCACCTACTACTCGCTCCTGCGCAGCAGCGAACCGATTCGCATTCGCAGCCTGGAGGAGACGCACGCGGCCATGAATTCCAGCCTGCATCAGCAGGCGGGCAGCAGCGAGATCGACGTATCGGCGCTCTCTTACTGCGCGCTGCGCCTGCCCGACGTCATGCCGCAGGTTGATTTGCTGCTACTGGGGCAAATGGCCGACGTCTTTACGCGTGAGGGTTACGAAAACGTAGAGGCATGGCGCCCCGTAAAGGCGCGCGCCCGCCGTCGCAAGTTCTACTACGACGCTGAGGCCGGACTGCTCGCAGCCTTCATCGCCTCCGTCAGTGACATTGACGATCTCATCCCCTGCCTCACCACGCTCCAGATCGAGTGGAACAAAATCCACTTCAAGCTCGCGGCCAACGCCGTGCGCGAAGAGTTGCGCGCCCTGCCGGCCGATGCCACGGTGCTGCAGGAACCCCTGGCATCGCAGGTGCAGAGCGCGTTGGGCCTCACGGCTGAGGACTTTGCCAAGATTGCCCAGGTGTGGGCAGGAAGCACGCTGCTTGACAACCTGCGCAGCGCCGCGGAGGCCCCGCTCGACATGCGCGTGCGCGTGCTGGGCAGCGGCCTCAGCGATTACCGCCGCAGCGTGCAGCAGTGGTGGCGCGCGCTCGTTGCCGAAAGCGGCGCCATGGATCTTGCCTCGCGCCCCATCTACTTCATCAGCAGCAACGTCCACAGCATGGTCAACCTGCTTTCGGGATATGTGCCTACGCACCGCGCCGAAATTCTGCGCTTTGTACAGGAGAACAATCCCGAGGAGTTGGTCGAGGAATTGGAACGGCTCCCCGCAGCCGACAACGGCCACCTGATGAACCTGCTTTACTACGCGTCGCGCCAATATGCAGCGTGGAGCGACAGCCGCGCCGTTGCACTGGGCATGGAGGAGAAAGTCGGCATTCGCCGCGTCTCCGAACCCCACTGCCTTGACGTTGAAGCGCAGATTATTGACATGAGCAAGCTCGATCCCACCCTCCTGGACCCGCGTCTCAGCGCATGCTTTGACGCCGAAGAATGGGAACTGCTGGCTGGCAGCAATGCACTCATTTTCAACATTGATTATCCGCTGGGCATGGCTGCCTATCACATCTTCAGCCAGGTGAGCACAGCCGGCGGGCGCATTCTGGGCGTCTACATTTTGGGCAAGGCGGCCACCCTCAACGGGCGCGTGGGCGATGTGATGATCCCCAATGTCATCTATGACGAGCACTCGCGCAACTCCTATCTCTTCCGCAACTCATTCTCGGCGCAGGACATCGCACCCTTGCTCAACTACGGCACTGTCTTCGACAATCAGAAGGCCGTCACCGTGCGTGGCACAATCCTGCAGAACCGCCGCTTCATGGGCGTCTTCTACCATGAGGGCTACACCGATATCGAGATGGAGTCGGGTCCCTACCTGGCGGCGGTCTACGAGGATGTCTATCCGCAGCGCTACCCCATGGATGAAATCGTCAATCTCTTCATCAATGTGCCCTACGACATTGGCGTCATCCATTACGCATCAGACACCCCCATCTCGCGGCGGCAGGCGCTGCTCAGCAAGAGCCTGAGCTACTTTGGTGTGGATGCCACCTATGCCGGTTCTGTGGCGGTGTTGCGGCGCGTGCTGGCGCGCGAGGTGCGCCGCCAACGCAAACTGAAGAGCGAGCAGCCGGCGCGAGCCATGGCCTGAGCGACTGCTTCACCATTCTGCACGCGCCCCACGGTACGCCCGCGTGGGTTGACGCACAAGTGCCACGCAAGAGAGCCAATGAGCGATACAGAAGCAGTCGACACAGCGGGCAATCCGCAAAGCCAAAGCGGGCGCCACACGCCGGGAGATATGCCGCTGCAGTTTGGGCGCAGCCGCCCGACGGCCTGGTTTCCCCAGCGCAATGCCAACTGGGTCTACTGGTGCGCGTGCCAATACCTGCGCATCTACTACCTGCTGGCTGCGCGTTTGCGCGTAGAGGGGTTGGAGAATGTCCCGCGCAAGGGGGGCGCAGTCGTTGTCTGTAACCATGGCCCCGGCAACGATTACTTCCCTGTGGGTGTCTCGTTGCCGCGTATGCCGCGCATTATGGCCAAGGTGGAAATCTTCAACTGGCACCCGATTATGCGCTTCATTATGACCACGGGCGGCGCCATTCCCGTGGACCGCGGCGCGGGCGATGTGGAAGCATTACGCACCTCTATCGACGCCGTCCGGTCGGGTGAGTTGCTGCTCATCTTCCCTGAGGGGCATCGCAGCGAAGATGGCAAGCTGCAAACTGCCAAGACGGGGGCCACGCGCATCGCGCTCGATGCCAACGTGCCGATTATCCCTGTGGGCGTCATCAACGCCGAGGCGGGCTGGAACAACTTCCCGCGCTTCTGGAAGCGCCCCATAGTGCTTGTGCGCATTGGCAAGCCCTTTGTGCTGGAGGGCAAAGGCGGGCAGGATCGCGCCGCCGTGCTTGCCGGCACACGCCGCATTATGATGGCGATTGCAGAATTGCTCCCCTATGCAATGCGCGGCGTCTGGGCCGAACCAGCGCAACCCACTGCACGCGCAGGCCGAGACGCCCGTGCGCGTGAACGCGCCGAAGCCGAATCCGGCGCGCCGGATGTTAACCTGGGTTAAACGGCCGTTGTAAGCCACTTGCCTGCTTGCAAGAGTCGCACCGCATCCCCAATCACCAAATTCCTCGTCTATTTGATGCTTTTGCCCCTTGTCACAAGCGTGTGCAACCGCTATTGTATGCGGAGGCATCGCGCGTGCGCGCGTAACCTTGTTCGCTCAGTACGCCGAGCGAACAAGCGTGCCAAAAGAATCGGGCGGAAGGACGAATTTTGAGCATCACAACCCTCAACCTGCTAAGCCAGGGTGACTCAGCCACAATTATCAGCATTGGCGCAACGGGCGCGTTGCGCCGTCGCTTTGCCGAAATGGGCCTCGTGCGCGGCGAAACCATTAGCGCCGTCAAAATTGCCCCCCTTGGCGACCCCGTGATGTACTCCATCAAGGGCTATCGGCTCGCTATGCGGCGCGAGGAAGCGGCCCAGATTCACGTGGAAGCTGCGCGCACTGTCCAGATCGAGAGCCGTGTTGCGCATGGCTGATTTGAACGCCACTGCGCCTGTTTCTTCGCAGCAGGCTGGTGGACAGTTAACCATTGCCCTCGCCGGAAACCCCAATGCTGGCAAAAGCACGTTATTCAATGCACTCACCGGCCTGCGCCAGCACGTGGGCAACTGGCCGGGCAAGACGGTGGAACGACGCGCCGGCACATTGCGCGCGCACGGTCGCGAAATCACGTTGATTGACCTGCCCGGCGCCTACAGCCTCAGTGCGCACTCGCCTGAGGAACTTGTCGCGCGCGAATGCCTTGTCACCACACCACTCGATGCCGTCATCAACGTGGTTGACGCGACCAACCTCGAACGCAACCTCTATCTCACGGTGCAATTGCTGGAGATGGAGACCCCTGTCATCATTGCACTCAACATGGCCGATTCGCTGCGCAAACAGGATGCGACCATCGACGTGCAACGTTTTTCGGCGCTGCTGGGCGGCGCCCCCGTGGTGCTGATCAGCGCTGCGCGCGAGGAAGGGCTGGATCAGCTGGTGGCCGCCGCCGTGCGCGCTGTCGTCAAGCCCGCACCACCCGTAAACCACAATGGGCGCATAGTCAAAGCGCAGGCGGTGCACGTATGACCGTCGCACGCGCCGTCGCGCCCACAGCAACCCAATTCCGCGTCGATTACGGCCCCGACATGGAGAACGCGCTTGCGGACCTCCAGTTGTTGCTCCACGGCTCGGCGCTGCAGGCAGCGCTGCCCTTGCGCTGGACAGCGCTCAAGCTGCTGGAGGGTGACGAGGTCGTTATGGCGCAAGTGCGCGCACTCCCCGGCGGCGCCAGCGTTGTGACCGCCGCCACCGCGCGCGCAGCCGCGCTGGCCGACCTGTGCGGCGACGACGTGGACATGCTTGTAGCGGATCAGCGCTACAGCGCGATCAATGCCATTGTGCGCGACGTCGTGCGCCGTCCCGAGAGCGACAAGCCCACGCTGACGCAACGCATTGATGACGTAGTGACCCATCGCTGGCTGGGGCTGCCCATCTTCTTTGCCATTATGTACGTGGTCTTCCGCCTCGTCATCGACGTGGCGCAGCCCTTTCTGGCCTGGGCCGATTTCGTCATTACCGGGCCGGTCGCACATTGGCTTACGGCGGGGTTGGTGGCACTCAACGCACCGCCCTGGTTACTATCGCTGGCGATTGGTGGTGTGCTCGCGGGTGTGGGTGGCGTCCTCGTCTTTGTACCGGGCCTGGTCATTCTCTACTTCTTCCTTGCCTTGCTCGAGGACTCAGGCTACATGGCGCGCGCCGCCTTTGTGATGGACCGCTTCATGCGCGTCATCGGCTTGCATGGCAAGTCCTTCATCCCCATGATCCTCGGCTTTGGTTGCGCCGTGCCCGCCATTTATGCCACACGCACCATTGCCAGCCGGCGCGACCGCATCCTAACAGGCCTGCTTGTGCCGCTCATGTCCTGCTCGGCTCGCCTGCCTGTCTATGTGGTCTTTGGCATGGCGCTCTTTGGCGCGCGTGCCGGCCTTGTCATTTGGGTGCTCTATGCGTTGGGGATTGCCGTGGCCATTCTGGCGGGCATGGTGCTCACACGCACGCTGCTCAAGCCCGACGCCACTTCGGCCTTTGTGCTCGAACTGCCCCCCTACCGCCGCCCCGCCCTCAAGGGCACGATGATCCATGTGGGCGAGCGCACGGGCGAGTTCATTCGCAGCGCCGGCCAGGTCATTCTGCTCATGTCCGTGGTGCTATGGCTGCTGCTCAACCTGCCGCTGGGCATACACTCTCAGCGCGAATCGTGGTTTGGGCGCGTTAGCGCCACAATTGCGCCCGCCTTTGCGCCGCTGGGCTTTGGCACATGGCAGGCGTCGGGCGCGCTGATTACCGGCTTCGTAGCCAAGGAAGTCGTTGTCAGCACCCTCTCCACAATCTACGCCGACGAAGCCATCAGCACAAGCAGCAACGGTGACGCGCCAGTGGTTGAGCCGATTCGCATGGGGGAGGACCTGACCGCGATTGGTACGGGCTTTGGCACTGCCGTTGTCGACTCGGGCCGCGCGCTGCTCTCGATTATTCCTGGCGTGCAGCCGCAAGCCGCCGCCGACCCGCCCGACACGCGCCTGAGCGCTGTCTTGCGCGAGACATTTACACCGCTGGCGGCCTTTGCCTTCCTCGTCTTTGTGCTCCTCTATGTGCCGTGCGTCGCGACGCTGGCGGCCATTCGCAGCGAATATGGCGGGCGTTGGGCCGTACTGGCTGCCGTGTACCAGACAGCTACGGCCTGGGTCATGGCGCTGCTCGTCTACCAGGGCGGCCGCTTGCTGGGCTGGATGTAGGAGCTGCGCAATGCTGCGAGAACTTCTGACGCTGCTTGAAAGCAATGATGGCTGCCTGAGTGTCAACGAACTGAGCCGCCGGCTGCACGCCGAGCCTTCGGCCGTAGACGGCATGGTGCAGACGCTCGTGCAGCGCGGCCGCCTGCTCAGCCTGGACAGCACG
Organism: Anaerolineales bacterium UBA5069; assembly: GCA_002415895.1. Lineage (GTDB taxonomy): Bacteria > Chloroflexota > Anaerolineae > Caldilineales > Caldilineaceae > UBA5069. The sequence goes on from DIAV01000404.1 coordinate 14,040, forward strand.
GGTTCGGCCCCCTGCGAAACGTGCAGCGCGGCAGAAGGCTGTGCGCTTGCGGCTTTCCGCAACAAGCGTTACGTTGTGGCCCCGCGCAGTTAAGAAAAGAAGAAGACAAACGATCAATATCTTGTGTGCACTTGCAGGGTAGATAGCATGGAAAAGAAGAGGTAACAACGGCTGCCCGTTGTTACCTCTTCTTTTCCATGCCAGTTGTGTAGTGGTGC
>DIAV01000397.1 GCA_002415895.1 Anaerolineales bacterium UBA5069
AACGGGGAAGCGCGCACGCTCTTTCTCAGCGTGATCGACGTGGGCGCAAAGCTTGGCGACCGCGAGATGCTCTGTACGTGGCAGCCGCGCCTTGGGCTCGCGACGCTTTACGCAGGCGATACAAGCGAAGCGCGCCGCCTGCTCCTGGAGAGCCTGAGCTTCTGCAGAGAAGTGCAGAACTCCCACCTCTTGTCACGGGCCTGCTGCTATCTGGCCGAATTCGCATTGTGGCAGCAAGAACTGGAGCAGGCTGGGGAGTGGCTGGCGCAAAGCCTTGGCCACCATGCCGAACCGCATCACTTCACCGTCCTGCAGATAAGGCGTCTCCATGTTGCCGCGCGGCTTGCGGCGGCGCGCGGTAGCAACACGCGCGCCGCCACGCTATTCGGCCTTGTCCAGGCCATTCGCAATCGCATTGGCGTTGAACTGCGCGGCCCCATGCGTAGCCTTGAAGAGGCCGCAATGGAGAGCATGCGCGCGAGGCTAGACACGTCGACCTTCGCCGCGGCGTTCGCGGCAGGTCAACAATTGACGCTCGCAGAGGCGTTTGCCACGATTCTGGCCCCCGCATAGCGCCCTTTGGTCAATCCGGCATCACCGCTTGCCCGTGCAGCGCGTGATCAGCCCACCAGCGCGCACAGTTCGGGCGCAAAGTGAGCAAGTTGCGCGCGCAGGCGCAGCAGCGCAAGGTCATGCGCCTTGACCTCGAGCAGGATGTCGAAGGGGCGCGCGTGTTGCGCCTGGGCCACGCGCAACAGGTCAATACACTCAAAGGGATTGAGAAAGTCGGCGTGCTGGTTGGGCAGCGGTGCCACAATGTGGTCGCGCCCCTGCCGCCGCAGCAGGCGCAGTTCGGTGCGCGGGCTGCTCAGGTGCACCTTGGGGCGCTGCTCTGCCGGCCAGGTGGCCAGCGCCGCCGAGAGCGCTTCGGCCACAGACAGCCCCGCGGGGTTGAGGCAGCGGTGGTGCAGCAGATCAAAGACAACCGGCAGCCCTGTGCGCTTGTGCAGCCATAGACAGGCGCCGAGGTCGGCGCAGCGGTCGTCGTTTTCCACTACCACGCGCCTGCGCACAGATGGGGAAATGGCATTGGCGCGCCGGGCAAAGCGCGCCAGCGCGTCACGATGATCCGCACCCGCAGGGCCGGCAACAGCGTGCACCACAAGCACGCTGTCACCATCCAGCCCCATGGCATCCATGAGGCGCGCCGCCAGCGCCAGCTCCTCCAGTGCGCGCGCGGCAAGCGTGTCGTCGGCGCTGTCCAGCCGCACATGCTGGGCGGGATGCATGGTCAGCCGCACCCGGGCTGCACGCGCTGCGTCACCCACGGCGGCGAGTTCGGTGCCGCACTCCTCAAGCTGGCGCGCAAAGTGCGTGCGCGCCGCGAGCGGCAGCCCCGTGTGCGTGGCATAGGGTGCAAGGTTGGAGGAGAGGCGATAAAAGCGAATCTGCGTTTCTGCAAGATACGCAAGGATATCGCGCACGTAGGCCAGGCTGACGCTGAGGTGGGGCTGCTGCGCCCAGCGGCGGCTGTCATGCGGGCGCAAGGGCGCCCCCACCAAACGCGCGCCCACCCCCAGCCTGTAGCACACCGCAGCTGGTGCAGGTGGCGCGTGGGGCTGTGTGGATTGCCATACGTGGGCATCGACTGGCATGACTAGCACCCAAAGTGACTCGCGCGTGGCCGGCGCGCGCTGGGTCGCGCGCATTTTGGGTTCCGACACAACCGGCCATTGTGCGACAGCCTATTGCGCGACAAGGGGGCGGTTGGCGCAACCTTTTGCGCGCCCCTGCGTAGTATTGAGCGACCACTGACGCACCTTTTGATCGCTATTTGCTTTGGGCGCCCAGAAGACGCCCACGCGGCGGCCCGCTTAGGCTGGCCCCACAAGGAGAGACCTTTTCCATGACCGGCAACGAACAATTCAATGCACAGTACAAAACAGAGTCTGCATACAGCACACAGGGCGGCACACAGATGGCGTCAGGCCGTCGCATGATCTATCGCCACCCCACCGATCACTCACTGGGTGGCGTCTGCGCCGGTGTGGCCGACTTTCTTCATATTGACCCCGTGATTGTGCGCGGGCTTTGGGTAGTGGCCACCTTCATGAGCTCGGGTGCAGGCTTGCTTGTCTACCTGCTGCTGTGGCTGCTGCTGCCCGTGGGCACGCAGGCCACAGGGGCCATGCGCCCCGCCGCCATCCAGTTCAACCATATGGGCGGCAGCCGCATGGCCACAGTGCTGCTGATTCTGGGTGGCCTCTGGTTGCTGAGCAATCTGGGCATTCTGCCTGCGCTGGCCGGTGTGGCAGGCGGCTTCCTGCGCATCTTCTTCTGGCCGCTGTTGCTGATTGGGATTGGCTACATGCTGCTCAAGGGCCGCGACAATGCACTGCGCATGCGCTTCGATGCAATGCGCTTCGGTGATACGCGCACAGAGAGCACAGCGGCCAATGCGCGGGCGCGTATTCCCTTCCGCCGCAGCCGCAGCGACCGCATGGTGCTGGGCGTTTGTGGCGGGCTGAGCGACAAGTTGAATCTTGACGCCAACCTGATCCGTCTGGGCTGGGCCGTGCTCACACTGGCCAGCCTGGGCCTGGGCGTCTTCGTCTATCTTGGCATGGGGCTGCTTGTACCGGAAGAGGGATCGCACTACAGCCCCGACCTGGAGACCGTGGCGCGCAACAACGGCCACAACGGCATTGTGCAGGATGTACAGGATGTGCCTATTGCGCAGGCAGTGCGCACACAGAGTGCAACTGCGCCATCGGCCGGTGTGGCAGCAACGCCCATCGACAGTAAAATTGTCCACTTCTAGCCTGTTGACGTACAAGCAAAGCGAGGCTTTCCAAGCGAAAGCCTCGCTTACTTCTCCAGCACTTGAAGCCGACCAGTTTTGGCGCTATAGTTGCAGCACGCTTCCATCCCCCGGACGCACACGGCAGTGCATAATCAATCGGACAGTAAACCGCGCAGTGACCGCGCAGTGATCGCATAGTGATCGCACAGTCTATCGTACCCATGCAATACATAGAGGGGGATTATCATGAACTTTGGCAGTTGGTTGCAATCATGGATTGATGTCACAACGCGGCCCGGCGAACCCGCCTTTGAAGTGGAGCGCGCCAAACCGCAGGCCAACCTGACCACCGCGGCCATTTGGGTGGGACTGGTGGCGCTTGTGGCAGGCATTTTTGACATGATTCAGGGCGCCATTGCTCTGCGCCAGTTCCAGGCCGTTGGCGGTTTGCAGGGCATTCTGGCGCAATTGAACCTCCCGCCCGACGTGGCTGGCCCGGCAATGGAGCAGTTGAACCAGCTGCCTGCTGGTCTCGTCCCCGGCATTGGGCGCCCAGGCGTCGGTTTCGCTGCGCTCTTTGGGGGCATCATTGGCGCCATTGTCTCCTTCATTATCTTTGCCGGCCTGCTCCAACTCGTAGCGAAGATTCTGGGTGGCACCGGCAGCTTCGGCAAGTACGCCTATTTGTTGGCGGCGGTTTACGTACCCGTTACGCTGGTGAACAGCGTTCTGGGTCTCGTACCGTTGCTGGGTGGCTGTATCGCCTTCATCCTCTGGATCTACCAGCTTGTGCTGGCCTACTACGCCACGCGCGTGGAGCACAAGCTTTCTTCGGGGCGATCGATCATCGTTGTGCTTGCGCCGCTGGTGATTCTGCTGTTGATCGGCTGCTGCTTCCTGGGCACAATCGGCGGTATGCTGGGCCTTATTATGAACAGCGGGCAGTAACAGGATACTGGCAATTCACAAACAGAGGGGACGGAACCATATACGGTTCCGTCCCCTCTTTGATCTGTATGCTCGTCACCGTTTTGGGCTTCACCGATGCGCGCCCTACTGCGTGCCCTACTGCGCGCCCTATTGCGCGCCCAGTACCTTGTACATGAAGGTTGAACCGTCGGCCCCGCCGCCGCTGCGCAACGCGTAACCGGGGATGATCCCCGCGACTGCGTAGCCCAGACGTCTGTACAGCCGTTCAGCATCATCGCCCGTGCGCGTGTCGAGTACGAGCAGGGTGCGCCCGTGAAAGCGCGCCTCCTCCTCGAGCCTCTGCATGAGCGCAGCGCCAATGCCCTGCCGGCGCGCGCCCGTTTGCACAAGCACCTTGCTCACTTCGGCGCGGTGCGCGCCGTTGGGGCGATTCTCCAGGAACAATTGCGCCGTGCCCACCAGCGCAGCCTGCTGAAAAGCGCAGTAGAGGTGGTGATTGGGCTGCTCAATTTTGTGCAGGACGCCGCGCCAGTAGGCAGCGGCTTCGCCCGCAGCCATGGGGTGCAGGAAGCCAACCGAAGCGCCCGCCGCCACCACATCCTCCAGCAGCGCAACGAGCGCGTCGAGGTGCATGGCCGCATCAGCAGCGTTCAGTCTGCGTAGCTCGATTGACGCCACGAATGCTCCTCTACGCTATTTCTTCACAGAGGTGACGGTCTTCAGCTTGGCCGCCTTGCCCTTGCTGCTCTTGCCCTCGCTCTCCGCAGGGGCAAGGTCGCTCTCGCCAAAGAGCCCGGCCTGCGCAACGGGCCGCTCAGACGGGTTTTCGGGCTGGGTGGCGGCGGCTTTCGCTGCGGCGGGCGGCGCCTTCTGCGGCGCTTGTGCACTGGGTTCGCTCTTGCGCGCCGCTTCCGGCTTGAGCGCAGGCGCTTTGGTCGCGGGTGCAGCCTGTTTGATCGGGACGGTTGCAGCTTTGGCTGTTGCCGGCGAACCGGCCTTTGCCTCTGGCTTGCTGACTGCTCTGGCCGTGGGCGCCGCTGCTGGCCTGGCGGCGGGCGCGGGCTTGACTTCTTCGTCAAGCAAGCGCGGCGCGGCTGTGCGTGGGGCAGGCGCCTCGGCGGGGTCATTGCCCTCCAGCCAGCGAATCGCCACCACGGGCGCGCCGGGGGCGGCTTCGGCCACTTGTTTCCCCTGTGACGCGCGCCCCTGGCTGGGGATCTCGCTCAGTTCAATCACGCGTGGCGTCCCCTTGGGGGTGAGCAGCGCCAACAATTTGGGCAGCCTGGCGGCGGGAAGAATGGCCGCGGCCGTTACGTTGCCTGTGCGTGCGCTCAGTTTGTGCGCCGCCACGCCGCCGCCGTTGCGCCCCTGGCGGGGGAAGTCGGCCAGCGGCGTGAGCTTGGCAAAGCCCTTTTCGGTGTAAGTCATGAGGAGCGCGTCCGGCTCCACAACGCCCGCAAAGATGATCTTCTCATTCTTGCCCAGCTTCATGCCGCCCACGCCGCCCGCCGCCAACCCCATGCTGCGCACCTCATCCTCGCCAAAGCGGATGGCCTGGCCGCTATTGCTCACAAGCAGCACATCGTTGGCGCCGCTTGTGCGCAGCGTCCAGCCCAGGCGATCCTTGTTGTCTACATTCATGACCACAGAGCCATTGTTGACGCTCTCCGTCACGCTGGCGAGCGTGACGCGCTTGACGTTGGCGCGATCGGTGGCAAAGAAGAGATAGCCGCCGGCGTCATCGGCCGCGGGGGTGCTGCCGCTTTCCACGCTGCCCGGCCCCGCGGGGCCGGCAATGCGCGGCAAGGCAATCGCCGCGGTGGTGCGCTCCTTGCGCTCCAGCCCGGTAAACTCGGAGGCAGCCTTGTTGTCGGCCTGCAATTCGTGAATGCCCAGACGTGCGGCGCGTCCGGTATCGGCAAAGAGATAGAGCAGATCGCGCGCGTTGGCCTGGAAGAGCGCCACTTCGGCCCCCCGCGCCGCCTGGCGCAGCGAGCTCTGTGTGAGGCGGCCGGCGTCGCTGCGGCGCAATGTGCCATCGCTGCCCACGCTCACCCACACCTCCTGCTCGGGGAGCAGGTCGTGCGTGGTGTGCGCGCCGCGCGTCAGGTCCACAATCTGCGTGCGGCGCGCGTCGCCATACTTCTCCTTGATCTCCAGCAGGTCGCTTTTGATGAGCGCAAGCACCTTTGCGGGGCTGGCCAGCAACGACTCAAGCCAGGCAATGCGCTTGAGCAGCTCGTCGTGCTCTTCCTGGAGCTTCTTGCGCTCGAGCGCCGCCAGCCGCCGCAACTGCATGTCGAGGATGGCTGTGGCCTGCAGCTCGGTCAGGCCGAAGCGGGCCATCAACTGGGCGCGGGCGTCGTCGGCGTCGGCCGCCTCGCGGATGGTGCGGATGACCTCATCGAGGTTGCCGATGGCGATGAGCAG
>DIAV01000244.1:0-7236 GCA_002415895.1 Anaerolineales bacterium UBA5069
CGTGCTCATCGGCGGGGGCGGGGGCGGCTGGCGGCTCGACCAGCAGGCGCAGCAGCGGTGCGGGATCCTCGCTCCAGCGCGGGGCGGCCAGCTCGGCAGGCGCGGCGGCGCGGTGGCCATAGCGATCAAGGAATGCCTGCATGTCGGTCATCAGCCCGGCCGCGCGCAGTTGGTCTTCCCAGCCCTGCGTGTCGCCGGCGGCAAGCCACGTGCGCAGGGCCGGCGCTGACCTCTGCGCCTTCTGCGCCATCTGCCCAATCGCGCGCGCCATATCAGCCTCAACCACACCGGTTGCACCCACGCCGCGATCAATCTGGCGCAGTGTTTCGGCGGGGGGCTGTTTGGCCAGCCGCAACAGGCGGTTAACGTTGAGCAGAACATTTTGGCGCGCCGCCAAAAAGGCCACAAAGGGCGCCACCATGTTCGGCTCAATCTCCTCCATAATCTGGAGAATCTCGGCCTGCGTCCAGCGGTAGTCGCGCACGCGCGCGTCCCACGCCGCGGCATCGTCGGCCTGGGCCTGGACGTCGGCGGCCATGGCGCTCCACCCCTTCTGGATGCGCCCCGCGGCGCGGCCACTCTTGACACCCGCCAGAAAGCCGGGCTTCTCCACCTTGACAAGGGGCTGAGGCGCGCCATCCACCACGAAGGTAAAGGGGTCAACAGCTGCAAACTCGGCCTCGCGCTGCGCCGAGAGTGTCAGGTTGAAGTAGGCGCGTCCGTTGTAGTGGCGCGCCACGCGGGCGCGCGGCATGGGGTCAAAGCCGAGTTTGTCGTAGTAAACGAACCAGGCGCGCCCTGTCACCTCACCCAGCACGCTGTAGCTAAGGGGCGTCAGCAGGTCGCCAGCAAGGGGCTGGAGCAGAAGGCGGCTCCAGGCGGCGCGGCTGCCCGCAGGCAAACCAGAGGGCAAGCGATAATTGAGCATAGGCAGTTGGTGCAAATCTCCAATCGGGCGCGTCGTCGTTGCCGCGGGGCGCGGATGCAGCAGCCTGGGCAAAGCGACAAGTGCATAACCCGGAGATTGTCGCGAAAAGGGGCGTGCCTGTCAATTTGAGCGCAATCTGCGGGCTTGTTCGCATGGGCCAAAGTGCACCGCACTCTCAGCTTTTGAGAAGCCTGTCCAAAGCCAGGACTTTGCAAAAGTCAGAATCAGGGTGGATGTGCGCGCACAATCGCCACTCCCTGACTTTTGAATCGCCCTGGTCCAAAGCCCCCAACGGTTGCGGCCCACTGCAACATGGGGTAAAGTGCAGCTAGCTTCCGCTGCAGCCCAGCGCCAATCCCAGCGCACCCGGAAGTTTGCGTCCCCACTCTATACCTTACATATATACGTCACAGGAAATTAGCCCCGCCATGTCAAACCCACTCCACACGTTGATCCAATCGCCCGCGCGCACAGTTATTATTGGCCCCGACCAGCCCTTTGTCATCATCGGCGAGCGCATCAACCCCACGGGGCGCAAGAAGCTTGCGGCCGAAATGCAGGCGGGCGATTTCAGCCGCGTCATCAGCGACGCCCTGGCCCAGGTCAAGGCCGGCGCACACATTCTCGACGTGAACGCCGGTGTGCCCAGCGCCAACCCGCAGCGTGTGGAGCCCGAACTCATGATGCGCGCCATTGAGGCTGTGCAGTCGGTGACGGACTTGCCGTTGAGCATTGACAGCAGTGTGGTGCCGGCGTTGATTGCAGGCATTCGCACGGCCAAGGGGCGGCCGCTTGTCAACAGCGTCACCGGCGAAGATGAGCGCCTCGAGGCGATTCTGCCGGTTGTGGCCGAGTACAACCTGCCCGTGATTGGCATCTGCAATGATGAATCGGGCATTTCGTATGACCCTGTCGTGCGCCTTGCGGTGGCGCGCAAGATCGTTGAACGCGCCGAACGCTACGGCATCAAGCGCGAAGATGTCGTGCTCGATCCCCTGGCCATGCCCGTGGGCGCCGTCAACAGCGCCGGGGCCGATCTCTTCACGCTTGTGCGTATGATTCGCGAGGAACTGGGCTGCAACACCATTTGCGGCGCCAGCAACATCTCCTTTGGCCTGCCCAATCGCCACCTGATCGATGCCGCCTTTGTGCCCATGGCCATCGCCGCGGGCATGACCTGCGCGATTACCAACCCAATCAACACACAGGTGCGCCACGCGATTTATGCCGCCGATGTGCTCATGGGCAACGACGAAAGCTGCATGCGCTATCTCGCCGCCATGCGCGAGGCGGCCCAGCAGGAGGGCGCCGACGCCGGCGCGGCGGGCGCAACACCCGCCGGTGACGAGCGGCGCAGCGCACGCGAAGCACGGCGCGCCGCACGCGCCACGCGCGAAGAAAGCTGAAGCGCAGCACACAGGGCACGCGCACGCCATGCACAGGCGGTCGTGCTACGCGGATCATATCGTTCGCGGGCGTTTGCCTGGCGACATACCGGCCCAGGCGTGGTACTTTGCTGCCTGCTCATGCATTTTCCTTGTGGGAAGCCTGTGTGATCTGGCTTTTTTCACAAGCACTTGCCGGACTTGCCGTACGTGCTGTGCTTGCTGTGCTTGCTGTGCTTGTTGTACTTGCTGCGCAACCCTGCGACGCACGAGCGCTGCTTTACGATTGTAATGAATGATCTCCTTTCAGTATGTGAAGATTTGCGCGAACAGCGTTCCGCTGGCTATACTGTGCGCGCTTTCATCAAGCAGCACCCATCGCATCGCACGGTAGTTTCAGCAAGCGTCATCTAGTCTTTGTGCAAGCATTGCACTGTCTCCATGGGGTCAATGCACGTGGAGTCTGTACCCCAACGCCAAGGCCGCACAGCAGCCGCAGCGGGGCGCCGTCCACAGCACAGGCAGATCAGCGCCGGATCGCATCCATGCCATTGTAGGAGCGGCCGCCATTGCCGGAGTCACCAGCAGAGCGTGTGGGCAAGCAGGCAGGTGTGACAAAGCAGGCGAGCGGCGCACCGGAAAAAGCGCTGCGGATTGACGTCAAAGGGCTCACGCTGCGCTTGCTGCTGTCGCTGGTGGTGCCGGTTGGCGTTGCCCTGGTGCTCGATCTGCTGGTGGGCACATGGCCCTGGATGACACTGGCAACGGCGCTGGTTTGCATACCGCTGGCAACGGTAATTGTTGGCAACGCAACGTTGCGCGACTTCGAGCGGGTGGTGGCGCAAGTGGCTCCCTATGATGTACCCGCTGAAGATGACCCGGCCAAGAAGCCCGCAGACGCGGCCGAAGCTGATTTGACCCAAACGGCGTTCTCCGGCGGCGGTGAGCGGTCCGGTTCCTGAAGTATCAAACTCCCTGATAGGTCGCAGGCTTTGGCTTGCGCGATGAAGAGAGGCAGAGCGCATGGCATCTGACGAGCAAGGTCGAGACGAGCTGGACCCGATTGAGGCCCCTGTGGCTGGCGAATCCGCCCCCACCGCGGCTGAGCTTGCGGCAGAAATGGCGGCGGTTGATGCAGCCGACGCAGCAAAGGCGGCCAGTGCGGCGGAGTTGGATGTCGCGGCCATTGTTGGCGACGCTGCCCCCGCTGTCGCGCCCGTGGCTGAGCCAGTTGTCGCTGTCGCGCCGACTGCAGCGGTTGCGCCCGCCGTGGTTGCTGCCAGCGTCCTCGCGACCGACACTGCCGCCCCTGAGGCCGCAGTTGCACCCGCCAAAGCCGGCATGACGACGCGCTTGACGGAGTCTGTCAAACGCAACCCCTCGCGCTGGGCACTCTGGACGACGCTGATCGTTTTGCTTGTTCTCGGCTTCTTCTGGCCCAATGTGCCGCAGCCCCACGTTGTGCTTGGCGGCGAACCGGTGCTTCCCAACGGCCCGCGCTGGATCACCAACTCCATGCTGACGACCTTCGTCGTGGATGCTGTGCTGATTCTTCTGGCGCTGCTTGCCACGGCGCGCATGAAGCTCATCCCCTCGGGCATCCAGAACTTCGTCGAGATGATGGTCGAATACTTCTGGGGGCTTGCAGAGCAGATTGCGGGCAAGGCCGCGCGCACCTACTTCCCCTGGATCATGACGATCTTCCTGCTGATTATCGTCTCCAACTGGACGGGGCTCATCCCCGGCGTGGGCAGCATTGGCTGGGAGGTGCAGGGTGCGGCGCACGAAGAGCCCGCCCTTCATGAAGACGCGACAGGCGCGCGCTTCGAGGGCCAACTAGCCATGGCCAACGGCAGCCTGATCCTGCTGGCGCCCGAGAGCAGCGCTGTGGAAGCCCCGGCTGCCGCAGAGGAAGGGGGCACTTACTTCGTGCCACTCTTCCGCGCCCCTTCCGCCGACTTGAACCTGACGCTGGCGCTGGCGCTCATTACCATGTTCATGGTGCAGTTCTTTGGCGTGCGGGCGCTTGGCTTCTCCTACTTCCGCAAATTCTTCACCTTTAGCGGCAAGGGCTACATGCGCTTCATCAATGCCTTTGTCGGCATTCTGGAGCTCATTTCCGAGATTTCCCGCATTATCAGTTTCAGCTTCCGACTTTACGGCAACATCTTCGCCGGCGAAATTGTGCTGGCGACGATGGCCTTCCTCGGTGCATTCCTCCTGCCCATGCCCTTCTACATGCTGGAGCTCTTTGTGGGCTTTGTGCAGGCGCTGGTCTTCACCATGCTGGCCCTGGTCTTTTTCTCCATGGCCACACAGGGACATCACGACGACAGCCACGCCGAGGCGCACTCATGAACGGCGGGGAGTCGGGTATAGGGAGTGGAGCCTGGCAACAATTGGGTTACGCCCAGGATGAGCAAGCTCTTAACAGGCGGTTTTGCAGATATCACTTTGTTGAATACAGGTCAATCGCAGTGAATCGTTGGCATTTGAACTGCCAAACTCTTTGACTGTTACACGCTAAGGAGATTTACACAATGGATGCAGAGGCAATGAAGCAGCTTGGCGCCGCTCTCGCCATCGGTCTGGGTGCAATTGGCCCTGGCATCGGCATCGGCTTGATTGGTTCAAAGGCCATGGAAGCCATGGGGCGCAACCCCGAGGCTGCCGGCACCGTGCAAACGAACATGATTTTGTCCATCGCGTTTGCCGAATCGATCGCCATTTTCGCATTGGTGATCGCACTGCTGCTCAAGTTCGTCTAGGCGCGACCCGGCACCTGAGCCGCGGCCCCACGCAGCGCGACGCATTCATGCGCGCAGCGTGCCGGGTCAGCAGCGCTTGTGGCCATCCAGCCCCAAAAGGAGGCACACTTGGACGGGATTATTGAAGCGTTCAAGATTGAATGGCAATTATTACTGGCGCAGCTTGTCAACTTCCTGCTGCTCCTGGCAATTCTCTATGCGTTTCTGTACCGGCCTGTTCTCAACATGCTGGCGAAGCGCAAAGAGCGCATTACGCAAAGCATGAAGGATGCCGAGCGCGTGAGCGCGGCTGCGCAGGAAGCCGAGCAGGACAAGGTGCGCGTGTTGGACGGCGCACGCCGCGAGGCGCAGGAAGTACGCGCCCAGGCAACCCGCGACGCCGAAAAAATCGCGCAGGACGTTCGCGCCCGCGCCGAGCAGGAAGCCACCGACATCCGCATGAAGGCGCAGGCCGACGCCAAGCAGCAGCTTGAGTCGGTCATGGCTGACGCCAACAAGCAGGTAGCGGACCTGGCGATTCTGGCTACGGAGCAACTGCTTGGCCGCGAGCTCGCGCAAAAGGACGAGCAGCGGCGCTTTGTGGCAGAGTTCCTGGCCCAGCAAAACGGCGCGACCAGCGCACCCGCGCGCTAAGGAGCCCAGCACCATGAGCGACACACAGGCCCGTATTAGCCGCTATACACAAGCGATCCACCAGATTATGTTGGAACGCTGGCAGAGTGGCCTCAACCAGGTTGTCTCTGCCGTGGCGGGCGACGGCGCGCTCGCTGCGCTCCTGATGGACCCCAATCGCGCGGCCGCCGACAAACTGGCCGCGCTGGAAGGCGCGCTGCCGGCTAACCTGCCGGTGGAAGAAGCGAATCTCGTGCGCCTGCTTGTGCAGGAAGGCGACTTTGCGCTCCTGCCCCAGGTGATTGCGGCGTTGGCGCAAACCGGCAAGGGACGCGGCGGCCCCACCAAGGCCGACATCATCAGCGCAGTGGAACTGACGCCCGAAGAGCAAAGTGACATGCGCACCATGCTCACAAAAGAACATGGTGATGGCCTCGTCTTCACCTTTGCGGTGGACCCGGCGCTCATGGGCGGCCTGCGTGTGCGTGTGGGCGACAAGCTCATTGACACGTCGCTGGCCAGCCGCCTGGCGCGGCTGCGCGAATCGCTCGCATCCGTCGTGCGTTAGGGGTGTGCGCTGAAACCCGGCACGCAGCAAAAGTTTGCATCACCCGGCGCGACAGCTTGCGCGGCATGAATTGTGGGAGGAACGTCAATGGCTGTACAGACTGAACAGATTACCAATTTGCTCAGGGAGCAGATTCTCAACTTCAAGCCGCAGCCCAGCCAGGTGGATGTGGGCGAGGTGATGGAAGTCGGCGACGGCATTGCCCTCATCTCGGGCCTGCGCGGCGCAATGTCCTCCGAACTGGTCGAATTCACCAAGACCGGCATCCTCGGCATTGTGCTCAACCTCACCGCCGATCAGGTGGGCGTCATCGTCATGGGCGATTACACCACCATTGAAGAGGGCGACCTTGTGCGCAGCACCGGGCGCATTGCCCAGGTGCCCGTGGGTGACGCCGTGATTGGGCGCGTCATCAACGCAATTGGCCTGCCGATTGACGGCAAGGGGCCCATTGTCACCGACAAGTATCGCCTCATGGAGCGCATCGCCCCGGGCGTCATCAAACGCCAGCCCGTCAACACACCCGTCCAAACAGGCATCAGCGCCGTGGACGCACTTGTGCCCATTGGCCGCGGCCAGCGCGAGTTGATCATTGGTGACAGACAAACGGGCAAGACGGCGATTGCGCTCGACACCATCATCAACCAAAAGGGCAAAGAGCTCATCTGCATCTATGTTGGCATTGGCCAGAAGCAGTCGAGCATTGCCCAGGTGGTGGGCACGCTGGAGAAGCATGGCGCAATGGAGTACACCATTGTCGTCAGCGCTCCCGCCGCCGATCCGGCCGCCTTGCAGTACCTGGCCCCCTTTGCCGGCACGGCGATTGGCGAGGAGTTCATGGAGCAGGGGCGCGACGCGCTCATTGTCTTCGATGACCTCTCCAAGCATGCCCAGGCCTACCGCCAGGTGTCGCTGCTGCTGCGCCGCCCGCCCGGCCGTGAGGCGTACCCCGGCGACGTCTTCTACCTGCACAGC
>DIAV01000244.1:7430-10782 GCA_002415895.1 Anaerolineales bacterium UBA5069
CAACGTGGGCATCTCGGTGAGCCGTGTGGGTGGTTCGGCGCAGACGAAGGCCATGAAGAAGGTGGCCGGTCGGCTCAAGCTGGAGCTCAGCCAGTTCCGCGAATTGGCCGCCTTTGCCCAGTTCGGCAGTGACCTGGACGCCGGCACGCAGCGCCAGCTTGACCGTGGCCGCCGCATTACCGAGCTGCTCAAGCAGCCCCAGTACCAGCCCGTAGCGCTGGACAAGCAGGTCATGAGCCTGTGGGCTGTGGGCAACGGCAAGCTTGATACCGTGCCCGTGGCGCAGGTAAAGGCGTGGGAAGCCGACATGCACGCCTATATGGATGCCAATAACCCTGAAGTGGGGCAATCCATCCTGCGCTCGAAGGACCTGACGCCCGACAATGTGGACTCGCTGACGATCGCGCTGGACGCCTTCAACAATCAGTGGATCGCGCCCGAATAGAGAATCTTCAATGATCAATGATCAATTATTGATAACTAATAATTGATCATTGATCACTTGTCGTGACTGGAGAAACACCTTGGCCAACCTTACCCGCGAAATCCGGCGGCGTATACGCTCGGTAAAGAATATCGCGCAGGTCACCAAGGCCATGGAGGCTGTTTCGGCGGCCAAGATGCGCAAGGCGCAGCAACAGGTGCTGGCCACTCGTCCCTATGCCGAACAGGCGCGCGAGGTGCTGAGCTACATTTCCCGCCTGCCTTCGGTGGATTCGGAACTGAGCCCGCTCCTGAACGAGCGCAAGCCTGTGCGGCGCGTGGGGCTGCTCCTGATTACGGCAGACCGTGGCCTGGCCGGTGGCCTGAACGCCAGCGTCATTCGTGAAGCCGCGCGCAGCATGCGTGCGTGGCGCGCAGAAGGCGCCGACGTGCAGGTGGTTACAATTGGCAAGAAGGGGCGCGACTGGCTGCTGCGCTACGACCCCGTGGTGCATGCCGAGTTTACGGCCTTCCCCGACAACCCGTCGGCGCTGCACATCGGCCCCGTTACGCGCCTTGTGGTGAATGAGTTCACGTCGGGCTTCTTCGATGAGGTCTACATCGCCTATACCCATTTCACCAACACCATGCGCCAGGAGCCAAAGGTGGAGCGTCTGCTGCCTGTGACGCCGCCACCCAAGAACAAAATTTCGCAGATGGCCCCCGAGTACATCTTTGAGCCAAGCCCCGAGGCCGTACTCAACCGTGTGCTCTATGGCTTTGTTGAAGTGCAGGTGCTCCAGGCTGTCTTTGAGGCAATTGCCTCCGAGCATTCAGCGCGCATGGTTGCCATGCGCAGCGCCACCGATGCCGCCGGTGAATTGATTGACACCCTGACGCTTGTCTACAACAAGGCGCGCCAGGAAGGCATTACAAACGAGTTGATGGATATTATCGGCGGCAGTGCGGCTCTCGAGAGCGCCGGCGACTAAACGAGGCTGCGCGCAATCGCTGCTCTCGTAGCGGCGGCTTCAGCCGCCGTACTTGCAAATCCATAGCGATTCTGACCAACGGCGGCTGAAGCCGCCGCTACGTACCGCGAGCGCTGCGCCTGTGCAGACCCGTTATTGACAGGAGACACTCACGTGCCGGAACAACTGGTTGGCTCTGTCCAGAGCGTGATCGGCCCCGTTGTGGACTTTATCTTCCCCGACGGCAAGCTTCCCGAAATTTACGACGCCGTCCGCATTGTCATGGACGATGGCGCAACCCTTGTCTTTGAGGTGGAGCAGCAACTGGGCGATAACGTCGTGCGCTCCGTTTCCATGGGCAGCACCGACGGCGTACGCCGCGGCATGCGCGCCGTCTCCGAGGGCACACCGATTACCGTGCCCGTGGGGCCTGCCACGCTGGGCCGCCTCTTCAACGTCATTGGCGAAACAATTGACACCAAGGGGCCGGTTGAGGCGGAAGCCTACTACCCGATTCACCGCGCACCGCCCAGCTTTGAGGATCAGGCCACCAGCGCCGAGCTCTTCGTTACCGGCGTCAAGGTGATTGACCTGATTGCCCCCTTTACACGCGGCGGCAAGACGGGCATCTTCGGCGGCGCCGGCGTNNGGGCGAGCGCAGCCGTGAGGGCAATGACCTCATGCGCGAGATGATCGAATCGGGCGTCATGAGCTCCACCGTCATGGTCTTTGGGCAAATGAACGAGCCCCCCGGCGCGCGCCTGCGCGTGGGCCTGACGGGCGTCACCATGGCCGAGTACTTCCGCGACGAAGGGCGCGATGTGCTGCTTTTCATCGACAACATCTTCCGCTTCGTGCAGGCGGGCTCCGAGGTCTCCTCGCTGCTGGGCCGCCTGCCCAGCGCCGTGGGCTACGCGCCGACACTGGGCACCGACATGGGCATGCTCCAGGAGCGCATCACCTCCACCAAGCGGGGCAGCATCACCTCCATGCAGGCCGTCTACGTGCCCGCCGACGACTATACGGACCCGGCCCCGGCCACCACCTTTGCCCACCTCGACGCCACCATCTCGCTCCAGCGCTCGCTGGCTGACCAGGGACTCTTCCCTGCCGTGGACCCGCTGGGCTCCACCAGCCGCATTCTGGACCCGCTGATTGTGGGCGAGCAGCACTACAAGGTGGCGCGCGAAGTGCAGCAGACGCTGCAACGCTACCGCGACCTGCAGGACATTATCGCCATTCTGGGCGTTGAGGAACTGAGCGAAGACGACAAGATGGTTGTGCAGCGCGCCCGCAAGATTCAGCGCTTCTTCACACAACCTATGTTCGTGGCCGAGCAGTTCACCGGACGCTCGGGCAAGTTCGTCAAGGTTGAGGACACTGTGCGTGGCTTCCAGGAGATTCTGGACGGCAAGTACGATGACCTACCTGAAGCGGCCTTCTACATGGTGGGCGGCATTGAAGAGGCCATCGAGGCCGCCGAGGCCCTGCGCACCCGCGCGTAGCCAACTGCCGGCACAGAAGGAACAGGGGCTAACTGCGCCGCAAAGGCGCGGAGATGCAGAGGAACGCAAAGAAGGACAATCACAAGACGAAAGGCGTTCTCGTCTCCTGGTTCTTTTCCTTGCCGTTGCATTTCTTTGCGAACCTTAGTGTCTTTGCGCCTTTGCGTCGAGATGTGGCTGTTTGTTGGAAAGGGGGCCGCGATGCCCATTAAGGTTGACATTGTTGCGCTGGACCGCAAACTGGTTGATGACGTCGTCGATATGGTGACGCTGCCCGGCATTGAAGGACAGATGGGCATCCTGCAGGGACACGCGCCGCTGCTGTCACTGCTCGACTTCGGGGAAATCATCCTGCACAAGGGCGCAGAAACACAGTATGTGGCTGTGCACGGCGGTGTGGTGGAAGTGCGCCCCGATAAGGTGACAATCCTGGCCGATTCGGCCGAGCGCTTT
>DIAV01000097.1 GCA_002415895.1 Anaerolineales bacterium UBA5069
CCCATCATCACCGTCATCGGCTTCTCGCTGCCCATCCTCTTTGGCGGTTCGGTGATCATCGAGACGATCTTTCAGTGGCCGGGGATTGGACTCATGTTCATGAATGCGATCACGGGGCGCGATTCGCCTGTCATCATGGGCTATGTGCTCTTCTCGGCGATTATCGTTCTGGCCACCAATCTGCTCACGGATATTGTCTACAGCTGGGCAGACCCGCGCATTCGTTATGACTGATTTTGCTGATTTCCAACGACCGCCGGCGCACGAGTGAATTGACCACAGGGTGATGCAATGACAACTGCGGCAACGACTGACCTCTTTCCAGCGGAGCGTGTGGAGCGCGGCGAAAGCCCCTTTACCAAAGCGCGCAAACGCTTCTTTCGCCACAGGTTGGCCATGGTCGGCCTTGTCATTCTGACCACCATGATTCTCATGGCGCTCTTCGCACCGCTGCTCACTCAATACTCGCCGATTGAAATCAACCTGACGAACATGAGCCAGCCGCCTGGCAATGGGCATCTGCTGGGCACCGACACCACAGGCCGCGATGTCTGGGCGCGCATTCTCTATGCGGGACGTGTCTCGCTCTCGGTGGGTCTCGTAGCTGTCACCCTCTCAACGCTGATTGGCGTCTTGATTGGCGGCCTGGCGGGCTATGCTGGCGGCCGGCTTGATATGTTGCTCATGCGCTTCACCGACATGGTTATGACCTTTCCGTCGCTCGTCATCATCATCACCGTCGCGTCGGTTCTCGGGCCCAGCATCTACAATACAATGCTGGTCATCGGCATGTTGACGTGGACAGGTACGGCGCGCCTTGTGCGCGGTCAGATTTTATCGCTGCGCGAGCAACAATTCGTGCTGGCGGCGCGCTCCATGGGTGTCGCGCCGCGCTCAATCATGTCGAAGCACCTGCTCTCAAATGTGGTCAGTTCGGTCACGGTGGCCGCTACCTTTGGCATGGCAAGCGCGATTCTGCAGGAGGCGTCGCTTTCATTCCTGGGGTTGGGTGTGCAGTCGCCCACGCCAAGTTGGGGCAACATGTTGCGCGATGCACAAACGCTCTCTATTCTCGAGGGGATGCCGTGGCTGTGGCTCTCGCCCGGCATCATGATTGCGCTGGCGGTGCTCAGTATCAATTTCATTGGCGATGGGCTGCGCGACGCGGTGGATCCGCGCTCGCTAAAATGAGCGTTCTATTCAGTGTGATGTCTTGCGTTTATTGCTACATAGAGTAGGCACAACGGCCAACCATACAATAAGCGGGCATCAGTGTCTTAAGTGCCGCATTTTGCACCTTCGATAAAAGTAATCCGCGAAGCCGAAGTGCCCGTATATAGTATGTAGACAGCTCGCAGGGCTTCTGTGCCGTCGCTAGTTAGTTACAAATGATTAACGTTGCAGACTTTTCTGCGTCACTCTTTTGGAGGCATTTGCGTGCGTACATTTGATGGTTTCTGGCCCGCGCTGATTACACCCTATACAGAAGACGACCGCATCAACGTGCCGGTCTTGCGACAACTTGTAGACTATCACCTGGCGAAGGGCGTAAGCGGCTTCTACATTTGCGGCTCCACGGGCGAAGGGCCGCTACAAAATGCTGACGAGCGCATTCTGGTTGCCGATACGGTGCTTGATCAGGTGGCGGGGCGCATTCCCGTCATCGTGCATGTGGGCTCTGCGGTAGTCAACGATTCAGTACGGCTGGCCGAGCATGCACAGGCAGCGGGCGCAGCGGGCGTAAGCAGCATTCTGCCGCCCGTTGTCTATGACGCGCGCGGTATTGTGCCCTTCTTTGCTCGTGTGGCCGGTGCGGCGCCCGAACTGCCTTTTATGCCCTATCTCTACGGTTATGCCAAGGATGCGGTGGCGCTCATGCATGAGCTTGAGCACATTCCCAACCTGGCAGGCACCAAGTACACTGCCCCCAACATGTACGAGATGAACACCATCGTCGGCTTCCGTACTGAGGGCTGGACGGTCTTCTCGGGGATGGATGAGCAGGCGGTACTGGGACTAATGTATGGCGCGGCGGGGATGATTGGCTCGACGCTTAACTTCATGCCAGGCGCGTATCGGGAGATTCTGGAAGCATATCGCAGCGGCGACAGTAGCCGCGCGCTGGCTATGCAGCAACGTGCCAACAAGGTGACGGCCTTGCTCATCGGCATGGGCTTCGCCGGCGCGTTTCGGGAGACGATGTGCCTGCTTGGCTTTGATTGTGGCGCACCTCGCCTGCCCAACCTGCCGCTGCCCACCAACAAGCGCACTGCACTGCAGAAGGCGTTGGTCGACGTTGATTTTGCTGCCATCGCGGCACTGTAGGGCGCACACATGCAGACCTTCTCAGACGCCGAACTGCTTGCGCCCGCACGCCTGGACGCACTTCTGTGCACATACCGCGATGGACTGCTGCAAAACACATTGCCCTTCTGGTTTCCGCGCTGTGTGGATGAGGAGCAGGGCGGCTTTATGTTTGCCCGCGCCCGCGACGGCGCGCTTCTGGATAGTGACAAGGCAATTTGGCTACAGGGCCGCGCCGTTTGGCTGCTGGCAACGCTCTACAGCGAGGTTGAGCCGCGCCCAGAGTGGTTGCAATGGGCGCGCAACGGCCTCGATTTTCTGCATCGCTACGGCTTTGACGACGACGGCCGCATGTTTTTTCTCGTCGCGCGCAATGGTCAACCCTTGCGCAAGCGCCGCTACATTTTTAGCGAGAGCTTCATGATTGCCGCGCTGGCGGCCTACGCGCGCGCTGCCAACGATGCAGCAGCGTTGGCAGAAGCAATGGCGCTCTACACGCGTGTGCTCCACATGCTGCGAACACCCGGCATTTTGGAGCCCAAGTGGAACACCGACACGCGCCCCATGAAGGGGCTCGCCGTGCCCATGATTCTGCTCATCACTGCGCAAACGCTGCGCGACTGCGGCGCCGACGCTGCGCAGTGCACGCAATGGATTGACGACGCAATTGCCGAAATCCGCACCGGCTTTATGCACCCCGAGCTTGCTACAGTCCTCGAGACGGTTGGCCCCAACGGTGAGTTCCTGGACCATTTCGACGGCCGCACGCTCAACCCTGGCCATTCCATTGAGGCATCCTGGTTTATCCTCAACGAGGCGCAGCGGCGCAATAACGACCCTGCCTTAATGCAGATGGGGCTTACCATTCTCGACTGGATGTGGGAGCGGGGCTGGGACAAGGAGTACGGCGGCATCACCTACTTCGTCGACGTGAAAGGGCTGCCGGTACAGGAGTATTGGCACGACATGAAGTTCTGGTGGCCGCAAAACGAGGCCATCATCGCGAACCTCATGGCCTGGCGCATGACCGGCGACCTCAAGTACGCCCGCCGCCACCAGTTGATCCACGACTGGGCCTACGCCCACTTTCCCGACCCAGAGCATGGCGAGTGGTACGGGTATCTGCACCGCGACGGCCGCATCTCCTCTACCATTAAGGGCAACACCTACAAGGGCGCTTTCCATCTACCGCGCATGGAGCTCACTTGCTGGCAGATTATGGCGGAGATGCAAACGCGCCTGCGTTGAGCCGGCGCTTCTGGCGGAAGTGGGCACGATTCTCAGTGAACATTAATTTCAAACCCCACGGCTTGCAACGCAAAGTTTTCGCACGAACGGATAGCTCCATTCTCAACCGATTTTCCCCATCATAGCAATGCTCTTCGCCACCTCTGCAGGCCTGTTCAAAAGTCAGAGTGGATGGTAGAGTAGGGCGAGAGCTTGTTCTGGATGGGCGTTGTAGATGCGCATGGCTTTGCGGGTGTTGGCGATCAGGAGATGATCAAAGAGTGCCAGGCGTCTGCAGTTGAGCGTTGCCATGACCAGCGCCGCCGATTTGCAGGAGAGTTGCAGACGGTCTTCGCCCAGGGTGGCATCGCGGCGCCAGTGGTTGCGGTTCTCAATCCGCCCGTGCGCGCGCCCACGCCAGCAGTTGCTCGGGTGAGGCGCGGCTGGCGGGGACGCTGGTGAGTCCATAGACCAACCTCGACTGTGGTCTTGGCGCCGTGCGGCTGTAGCGCTTGACCGTGCGCTGGAGTTGGAAGACCTGCTGCACCCCCGGCCAGCGGTCAAGCAGATAGGCGTTGGGTGCATCACTGGCGCGCAGCGTGCGCATTTCAACCCGCCCATGGCCCAGATTCGTCTGACGGGCGCTGCGCTCGGGAAACCAGAAGGCAGGCGCCTTCTGCAACGCCCTGCACAGCGACTGCACCTGCGCTCCGTGCGCAGTCCGACCCGCCGCATGTGTCGCCCAATTAGCCATTTGAATCAGGAGATAGCCAATGGTCAACAAGCGGTTGCACGTTTCAATTCTTTTGCTGGCAGCCATGCTGGCGCTTTTTCTCCCGCGTGGCGCCCGTGCCGCTGATGCAGTGGTGGGCGATGGCACGCCGGCCAGTTGC
>DIAV01000284.1 GCA_002415895.1 Anaerolineales bacterium UBA5069
ACCCAACGACGACATGAGCGTTGCCGAGTGGGACCGCGTCTTCCAGTCACTGGGGCGCTCTCCCTTCTACATGACCTTCACCGGCGGCGAGCCTTTCCTGCGCGCTGATCTGGATGATCTGGTGATCAGCGCTTACAACCGCTGCCGCCCCGAGGTGATTACCATTCCCACCAACGGCATGCTCACAGAGCGTGTGGTAACGCAGGTTGCGCGCATGTGCCGCGAGTGCCCTACCTCCTCGATTGGCATTAACCTGAGCATTGACGGCATTGGCGATGAGCACGACGACATCCGCGGCGTAGAAGGCAACTGGAAGCTTTCCATGGAGACGTGGCGGCAGCTCAAGGAACTCCAGAAGGAGTACAAAAACCTTGTGCTCACCGTGCACACCGTCATCAGCCGCTTCAACGTCAAGCGCTTCAAGGCCATTCAGGAGGGTTTGCAGTTTCTGGAGCCGGACTCGTACATTACCGAGGTGGCCGAAGAGCGCGTGGAACTGGACACCGTGGGTTGGGGGATTACTCCGCTGCCCGCGGACTATGACGAGATTGCCGATTTTCTGAGCCGGCAGGCGGAGCAATCACCGGCGCGCGGCATTGCGCGCTTTACGCAGGCCTTTCGCGCCCAGTATTACCAGTTGGCCAAGCGCGTGCTGCACGAGCGCACGCAGGTCATCCCCTGCTATGCGGGCTGGGCCAGCGCGCACATTGCACCCAACGGCGACCTCTGGTCCTGCTGTATTCGCGCCGAAAGCGTGGGCAACGTGCGGCAGACGAACTACGACATTAGCCCGCTCTGGCGCGGGCGCGCCATGGAAGAACTGCGCGGCAGCATCAAGCGCAAGGAGTGCGCCTGCCCCATGGCCAACGCCAACTACGCCAACATGCTGCTGCATCCGCCCACCGTGGCCAAGGTGATGCTGGATGTGGTGAAGTAGCTGCGATAAACTCATAACTGCGACGCTAAGTCGCGGAGGCGCAAAGAAAACGCAAAGAAGAACAACAAGAAGCAGGGGCCGTCCTGATGCCAGGGCGGTCCCTCTTTCTTGCACTCAGGGTGGCCACGAGCCATCGGTGCGCGTGGTGATGATCAGTTCAATGGGCGGCGCAGGATGTTGGGGCGGCAGATCGTGTGCCGGCAGCGTTACAATATGGTAGGGGGCGACCATAGCGGCTGGACACGCCTCCTCCGGCGCCGGATCATAGAAGTCGGCATAGACGCGCAGCGCTGCGCTGTCTGTGGCAACATCCGTTATGCGCACGCTGTAGCAGCCGCCGCCCTTAGCGCCGCGATGCACGACCAAAGCCGCCTCGCTGTAGAATGTGAGCTGCCGCAATTTTACCCACGTGGATTCGGGCAGCGGCGCCGGGCCACCCACGTCATATTTGTCGCGCATGAGCCATACAGTGGGCTGCCCGGGAGTCCATGACAGTACAGTGCCGCTGTTGTCCGCGACAAGCGTGTGTAAAGGCAGCTTGTGCCAGCCATCGGCCAGCGGTGTGGGCGTAGGCGCGCTCACAAGCACGTTTGGATCACCTGGACCATAATACCTGACCAAGTTGACGGCTTCTTCATGTACCAGCCGCAGCACCTGATCAGGCGTTAGCTCCGTCCAGATAATATCGCCGCTGAAGCTCTCCGTGGGAGCATTTTTGGCCTGGAGCCACGCCACAATGGGCTCGCGCCCCGAACTCTGGCGCGCCGCGTAAATGCGCGCCAGAGTGGCGCTCATATCTGCATAGAGGTCGGCGCTGATCTCCTGCACCTGGAGCATACTGTCCGTGGTGAAGTAGCTCGGCAGCACTTCAGGGTAGAGGCGCGCCAGTTCGAGGTATACCAGTTCCATATTGGCGGGGAAGGCGTGTACGCCCACGCGCAGGCGCGCATTGGGTTGTGCGCGCTCGAGCGCAGCCACCAGCGGTTCGTCGAACTTGCCATGGACGTAGGTATACCATGGATTACTCACGTCGGCGTTTTGAATCCAGGCTGACGGCAACCGCTCGCCCGAATTGAGGTCAACCGCAATCGCGTGGTAGAGGCTGGGGTACTCTGGATTGTTCGAGATGAAGAGTACATCGCGGCCCAAGTCGGGTAGGCGTGCGTAGGTAAGGGCAACAATCCTACCGGCATCAGCCGTAGCGCCGGGCAGACTGCGTGCGTAAGCAATCGCCACCGCTTCTGCGTCGGCTTGCGAAAGCTTGAGTTGGCGCCCATCAGGCGCGACAAAGGGCCATGTGGGATCAACACTGCGTTGACCGGGCGGCGGCACCACCCCTATCGGTGGTTTCTCGCCGCTAGGCAGCGGGCTGATAAAGGGGCCTATCAATTCTGCGGCAGAGTGCAGAAGAGGTGGCCGTGTGGGCGTGAGCGAGGACGATGGCGAACACGCTGCCGACAGCAGGAGCACGAACAATGAAGCGAAGAGGAGCAGGTGGAATACGCGCCGAGGTTGTTGCATA
Organism: Anaerolineales bacterium UBA5069; assembly: GCA_002415895.1. GTDB lineage: Bacteria > Chloroflexota > Anaerolineae > Caldilineales > Caldilineaceae > UBA5069. The sequence goes on from DIAV01000284.1 coordinate 2,460, forward strand.
CGCGCCTCCAGAGGCAATGGCTTACCGCGCGTCACGAGCGGCTGTGTGCGTGTATTATACATCGAAGCGAGGCTTCAAAAGTCGGAAGCCTCGCTTCAATGCGCTTCTCTGCGTTCCTTTGCGTCGTCGTTATGCAGTTATGGCGTGCGCAGCGCCGGCGGTATGCGCCCTGCATCATTCACCAGCGCAACCAGGCGCGCCAGGTTCATGCGGTCCTCGTCCAGCGTCTCATCCTTGGGGGTCTCAATGAGCATCGGCGTACCCTCCCAGCGCGTGTCGTTGAGGATATAGCCAAAGGCGTCGCGGCCGATTTCGCCGTCGCCAATGTGCGTGTGGCGGTCAAGATGGCTGCCCAGCGTGCCCTTGCTGTCGTTGAGGTGCCAGACGCAGACCTGGTTGAGGCCGATTTCAAGCTCAAGCTGATCCATGAATTGCTCGTAGGCGTCGGCCGTGCGCAGGTCATAGCCTGCTGCGTAGATGTGGCAGGTGTCAAGGCAAACGCCAACGCGCGTCTTGTCCTCCACCAGTTCCATGATGGCGCGCAACTCCTGCAGGTTGCGCCCCATGGTGGAGCCCTGCCCGGCCATAATCTCCAGGCATGTTGTCACAGCGCCGCACGCAAGCGTCGCGGCGTGAATGGCGTTGAGCGCCGCCGCCACGCGCTGTACGCCGAACTCGGCGCCGCCGCCCGTGTGCGCACCAGGGTGCAGCACCACATGGGCAATGGCGTAGGCATGGGCGCGCTCGATCTCGTCCTGGTGGGCAGCGCTGCTCTTCTCCCACAGGTCGTCTTTGGGTGTAGCCAGGTTGATGAGGTACGAAGCGTGGCTGACGGCGTAGTCAATGCCCTGCGCCGGCATTTCCGTTTGCCAGGTAGCCACATCGGCGCGATCAATCGCGGGGCCCACCCACTGGCG
>DIAV01000277.1:0-282 GCA_002415895.1 Anaerolineales bacterium UBA5069
GATCAACATCGACACCGATATTCGATTGGCCATGACCGGCGCGGTACGAAAGTTCCTGGCCGAGAACCCCGAAAAGTTTGACGCCCGCGAGTGGCTCAAACCCGCCCGCGAGGCCGCCAAGGCTATTGCCAAGCAGCGCTACCTGCAGTTTGGTTGCGAAGGCCAGGGTGGCAAGATCAAGGGCGACAACCTGCAGGTCATGGCCGCCCGGTACGCCAAGGGTGAACTGGCGCAGACGGTGCGGTAAAAGGGCCCCCACGCTTGTCACTGCGTGTACTGCGC
>DIAV01000277.1:439-4274 GCA_002415895.1 Anaerolineales bacterium UBA5069
GCATTTCGCCTTGGGGCGGCCCGGCGGCGAAACAGGTGCTACGCATACGGCATTCCTTGCGATAATCAGCGGGAATAGTTTCTGGCCCGCCCGCTGTTCAGCGGGCATTTTTAATTGTGGCACCCCGTTTCGTTTGCTCCGACCATGACCTCTACCGTACACACCTCCGCCCTGACGTCCCTGCCGCTGCTTGCCCGTGGCAAGGTGCGTGATAACTACGCCGTGGGGGATGACCGCATCCTCATGGTCGCCAGCGACCGCCTCAGCGCGTTTGACGTCATCATGGGCGAGCCCATTCCGGGCAAGGGCAAGCTGCTCACCCAAATGGCCCTGTTTTGGTTCGACAAGCTTGGCCCCAAGGGACAGAACCTGTGCCCTATCCACCTGACTGGCGACGCGCCTGAGGGCGCGGTGCAGCCCAATGAAGTGGCTCAGGTGGAAGGCCGCTCCATGCTGGTCAAGCGTTTGAAGCCTATTCCCATAGAAGCTGTGGTGCGCGGCTACCTGGCAGGTAGCGGCTGGAAGGAATACCAGGAGAACAGCGCGGTGTGCGGCGTCAAGCTGCCTGCGGGTCTTAAAAACGCATCCAAGCTGCCCCAGCCCATTTACACGCCGGCGGCCAAGGCTGCGGTGGGCGACCACGATGAGAACATCACCTTTGAGAAAACGGTGGAGATGATTGGTCTGGACCTGGCCACCCGCATCCGCGACATCAGCATCCAGATTTACAAGACTGCAGCCGAATTTGCACTCTCCAAGGGCATCATCATTGCCGACACCAAGTTTGAATTTGGCCTGGACGCCGACGGCACCCTGACCCTAATGGACGAGGTGCTCACCCCCGATTCCTCCCGCTACTGGCCGGTGGAAAGCTACGTGGAAGGCAGCAACCCGCCCAGCTATGACAAGCAGTTTGTGCGCGATTGGCTGGAGCAGGCCCTGGTAGACGGCAAACCCTGGAGTAAAACGCCGCCTGCGCCGCGGGTGCCCGACGCGGTGATTGCCAAAACTGCTGCCAAGTACCAAGAGGCGTTGCAGCGCCTGACCAGTTAATGTGGGACCACGCTATGAACATGAATCCGAACGAAGAAACGTTTGAAAACGTCACATACGACGAGTTGCAGGTTGGCCAGAGCGCACGCATGCTGCGAACGCTCACGGCGGTGGATATTCAGGCCTTTGCCGCTGTATCGGGCGACACCAATCCGGCACACCTGAATGTGGAATACGCCAATGACACCCTGTTCCACGGCATCATTGCGCACGGCATGTGGGGTGGCGCACTGATCTCAGCTCTACTGGGCACGCAGTTTCCGGGTGCTGGCACCATTTATCTGGAGCAGACGCTGCATTTCAGCAAGCCGGTGCGGGTGGGCGACACCTTGGCTGTGACAGCCACCGTGCTCAGCAAAAATGACGCGAAGAAGACCGTCGAGCTGGAGTGCCAACTGGTCAACCAAAAAGGTGAGCGCGTGCTGTATGGCACGGCCCTCGTCATAGCGCCCACGCACAAGGTGCGTATGCCACGCAACAACGGCCCACAGATCCAGCTGTTCGATCCCGAAGCGCGCTTCAAGGCGCTGCTGGCACAAGGCAAAGACCTGGAAGCCGTGCGTTGCGCGGTGGTACACCCTTGCGACATTGGCTCACTCAGCGGTGCCATGGATGCCGCCCGCTATGGTCTCATCATTCCGGTTCTGATTGGCCCCGAGGCGCGCATTCGCCACCTGGCCAAGGAAGGCGGCATTGACCTGACGGGCGTAGAGGTCGTCTCGGTGGTTCATAGTCACGCTGCTGCGGACAAGGCCGCCGACATGGCCGTCTCGGGTGAGGTTGAAGTCATCATGAAGGGCAGCCTGCACACCGACGAATTGATTCACGCCGTGCTTGCGCGCCCCGAGTTGCGCACCGGGCGGCGTATGTCCCACGTATTCCGTTTTGACGTGCCGTTGTACAACAAGCCGCTACTCATCACCGATGCGGCCCTGAACATCAAGCCGACTCTGGCCGAGAAGATGGACATCATACAAAATGCCATCGACTTTGCCCGCGTGATGGGTGTGCACCAGCCCAAAGTTGCCATTCTGTCGGCGCTCGAAACCGTTAACCCCAGCATTCCGTCCACACTGGATGCGGCAGCCCTGTGCAAAATGGCCGAGCGCGGTCAGATCACCGGTGGCGTGCTCGACGGCCCGCTGGCTTTTGACAACGCCATCTCCGCCCAGGCGGCCCAAATCAAGCAGATTGACTCGCCGGTGGCTGGGTACGCCGACATTCTGGCGGTGCCCGACCTGGAAAGCGGCAACATGCTGGCCAAGCAGCTCGAATACCTGGCCGGTGCATCGGGTTCGGGCCTGGTTTTGGGGGCGCGGATACCCATTGCCCTGACCAGCCGCGCTGACGGTCCTGCCAGCCGCGTGGCCTCGGCATTGCTGGCCCTGCTGGCGGCGCACCATGCCCGGCGGACCCGCTCGCGCGAGGCCTGGAAAGACAAACAATCCTGAGTCGGGAAGCATCCATGGCCATTCTTGCTGTCAACGCCGGTTCGTCAAGCCTCAAGTTCTCTTTGTACCCGCGCCACGCTGACCAGATTCTGGCCAGTGTGCTGTCGGGCAGTATTCAGGGGCTGGAGCCCCACGGAACGCCCGAAATGGGCTGGACTTTCAACGGTGTGTCGCATCAGCAGCTGTTGCAAGACGGTAACGGCAGCACCTTTGAGCGTGCCTTGCTGGCCTTGCGCAGCCTGTTGACCCGCGAAACCGGCATGCCGGCGATAGAGGCCGTTGCACATCGCGTCGTGCACGGTGGCCAAAACTTTCGTGCCAGTGTGATCGTGACTGATGCGATTCTGGAGCAACTGGCCAGGCTCAATTCGCTGGCGCCGCTGCACCAACCCCACAATCTGGCGGGTGTGCGCGCCTTTCGGCTGGCGTTTCCAGAGTTGCCGCAGATCGCCTGCTTTGATACGGCCTATCACGCTACGCTGGCCGAGGAGGATTACGCCTTTGCGCTGCCGCAATCACTGTCCGAGCAGGGCGTGCGCCGCTATGGATTTCACGGACTGTCCTACCAGTTCATCATGGACAACCTGCTGGAACACAGCCCGCGCGCCCGGGGCCGCGTGGTCATGGCCCACCTGGGCAATGGCGCCAGCCTGTGCGCCGCAACGGACGCCAAAAGCTGCTCCACCACCATGGGCTTCTCGGCGCTGGATGGCCTGATGATGGGAACCCGCACCGGCGCGCTGGACCCCGGCGTGCTGCTGTACCTGTTGGAGCAGGGCTGGGACCATCAGCGTCTGCAGACTATGCTGTATCAGCAGAGTGGCCTGTTGGGTGTGTCTGGCATTTCTGCAGACATGCGCCGCTTGCGCGCCGACGGCTCGGATGCGGCCCGCAAGGCCATTGCCCTGTTCACGCGTCGCGTGGTGCGCGCGAGCGGCGCTTTGACCGCCTGCATGGGTGGGCTGGATGTGCTGGCCTTCAGCGGTGGCATTGGCGAGCACGACGCAGTACTGCGCTCCGAAGTCTGCACCAGCCTAGCCTACCTGGGCGTACAGATCGACCCGGCCCTGAACCAGGCGGCCATCGCCAGGGGAATCATGGCTGTGCACACCCCCGACAGCGCGGTGGAGGTGTGGGTGGTGCCGACCGACGAGGGCCGCGTGGCGGCGCGAGAAGCGGCGCGGTTGACGGCATAATTGCACATCAAATAAGCCTCTAGCCCTCGGGCAATATACGTGAGGCGCTATAAAATCAATAGTAAAGACCGTGTATTACCGCATCAATTGACGAATCGATGCACAAACCGACAACAGCTGTGGCGCTTCCATGCG
>DIAV01000369.1:0-3241 GCA_002415895.1 Anaerolineales bacterium UBA5069
GGCAGCCATGCTGGTTGCCGTCGGGCGCAGGGCGGCGTCGCCCACATCCTGGGCAACCACGGGCCGCCCACCCTCCTGCACGCCCAGGGTGCCCACAATCAGCCCCACGAGCACTGTAAGACCGGCAAGCAGGCGGGTGGTTGCGCGGCGCGCGCCATGGCGATCATGCATGAGCAGACTCCTTGCAGACACATGCACCCTTGAATCGCGCAGGTGCATTGAAGACACGCGGGTTCGGCTGCAGCATCCCCTTAGGGTTTAGGCATTGGGACCGGGGTTGCGGCAATGGCTGTGAGTTCAACGGCAATTGCAGTCAGCGTGGCGTTGATATTAGGCGTTGCGCTCGGCGCCAATGCGGTGAGTTCAACTGCAATAGAGGTCAGCGTCATGTTGATGTCGGGTGTTGTGGGCGGAGCCTGTTTCGTCAGCGCTTCGGCAACCACAGTGGCCATACGCTGGGCTTGCGTAAGCTGACCCGGGGGTGTGGGTGTGGACGTTGGCGTGTGCGTCGCCTTGCGCGTGGGTACGGGCGTTGTTGTGGCCCGACGCGTAGGCGTTTGCGTAGGCGTCGGTGTTATTGTCGGTGTGCGCGTGGGCGTCGGTGTTGGGAGCATGGAGACGGGCCGCACGGGCACAGGCGTCGCCGCAGTGTGCGCGGCTGTCGCCGCGCCAGGTCGATGGGCAAGAGGGGGTTGCACCGCACCCGTGACGCTGCGTGTGCCCTCTGGTTGGGCGGTTGCGGTGGATTGATATGCGCTGGATGGCGGCGCAGAAGGCGGCCTTGCACTGGATTGCGTCGTCGCCGGCGGTCGTTGCGCGGTTGTTGGAGCCAGTGTGAGGGTAGGCGCCGGTATGAGCGTAGCGGATTGTGTAGGTGTTGCTGTGGGCACTGGGGTTGCTGTGGGCGTGGCGGTTTGCGTATTGGTTGGAAACGCAGTCAGCGTGGCCATAACTGCCGCCTGCACCTGGCTGGCCTGCACCGTTAGCGTGGCCTGCGCGTTGGCTGTGGCCGAAGGCGTTGCCGTTGGCGCGGCCGTGTCGGTGGGTGCGGGTGTTGGGGTCGCCGTTGGCTCCAGCGTGGGTGTGGCGCTGGGCGTGTCAGTGGGCGTGTTACTGGGTGTGGCGGATGGCGTTTCTGTGGATGTCTCGCCCGGTGTGGGCGTCTCGGTCTGGGCAATGGTTGGCGTGGGCGTGTCGATCGCGTCGGCAGAGGCCGCTGGCTCCGCAGCAATTGCCAATGCAGGCGCACCCACGTTGACCGAAGCAGGCAGCAGGCGCGCACTTTGCGCACGCACAAAGTCGGTTACCTGTGCGCCCAGCCCCGACAGAGCCGGCGCAAGGTAGCTGAGCGCGCTGCCCACAGTGGTGTCATAGGTGGCATCATACAACGCCAGCAGATTGGTTGGGGCCTGTGCGCGCACCACTTCGGCGCGGCGCAGCGCCCATGCGCCGCCACCCAGCGCCAGCAGCAAAACAAGGACAATCAGCGCGCTGCGCCCCCTGTGTGATCTGCGCCGCGGCGGATTGAGGGCATAGGGCGCATCGTAGGCGGTGGCCAATCCGCCGCCATGATGCGGCGAGACAGGAACGGCCGCACGCGCCGGGTCCGTGGCCGCACCTTGCATGGTGTGGCGCACCATGGCCGACCATTCGCGTTCTGTGGGCGCCCATGTCGCACCATGCTCAACTGCCTCCACAAAGGCCGCCGCGGTGGCATAGCGTGCAGCGGGATCCTTGGAAAGCACCTTGCGCAGTGCATAGGCGACGCCACGCGGCATGGCAGGGGCCAGTTCCTCGGGCGGCATGGGCGCATCATCAATAACTTTGCGCAACGTTGTCAATAAGCTTGGCGCCTCAAAAGGCAAGCGGCCCGTCTGGCAGACATAGGCCACCACGCCCAGGCTGTAGATGTCGGCGCTCTGCGTTAGTGTAAAATCGCCGCGCGCTTGTTCGGGGGCCATAAAGGCGGGCGTGCCGGGCTGCAAATCGGCAGCGGCCACAACCGTGTGCTCGGCCGCAATTGGGCGCGCCACGCCAAAATCCGAGAGCAGCGCGCGCCCATCGTCGGCAATCAGGATATTCGCCGGTTTCACGTCGCGGTGCACAATGTCGCGCGCATGGGCATAATCCAGCGCCGCCGCAATCTGGCTAATGATGGGCAGCGTCTGTTCAAGCGGCAAAGGCTGCCCCTGCTGTTTGGCAAGCAGATCGGCCAGCGAGCCGCCAGAGGCATACTCCATGGCAAAGTAAAGTGACTCGTCGGCCTCGCCCGCCTCCAGAATGCGCACAATGTTGGGATGTACAAGCTGCCGAGCGTTGATACTCTCCTGCTGAAAACGGCGGCGGTGCATGCGATCACTGGTGAGATGGGGCAGCAGCACCTTGAGCGCGACCTTCTCATCCGAGCGCGTATCGCGCGCGAGATAGACAACCGCCATGCCACCGCGTCCAAGCTCTTGTTCAACTGTGTAGTGTGCAATATTCATGGTGCGTGCGGGTCAGCGCCGGTCGACAAAACGTGGCTTGCGAGCGTGGTGGCAGATAGGGACGATGGAAAGCCCAAATGAAAGGTGAGTCCGGCGCTCCCCAGTTCAATGCGATCACCATCGCGCAGGGTTGTGTTGATGGTGGCAGAGAGGGGGTGGCCGTTGACGGTTGACGGATTGGTTTGCGAGAGATGCAGTAGTTGCCACTGGCCGTCCTGACAAAAGAGGCGTGCGTGGGCGCGCGAGACATGCGCGCGCGCCGGCTCTTCGTGCAGGCTGATGAGTGCGTCGTTGCGTGTGTACACCTGCGCCGGGTCTGCGCGCCCCAGCGTCAATTCATCAACATAAAGCGTATAGTCCAGGCCCGAGTCACCTGTGAGCCATGCGGCAACAATGGGGGTAAGCACGAGCGTATGGCCATCCCATGCCTCGGCTGCTTCCAACGACTCATCGCTGCGCATGCGTCGATCCTCTGGCAGCAGGTGGACGATGTAGCGCAGATCACGGCCAAAGGCATCGCGATTGGCATCAAGCGCCTTGCCAATCAGCAACCCAAGTTCGGCCGTGGGCAGGTCGGCGGGCACTTCCAGATCCTGTGCATGGGGTTGCCCTGCAATTTGCACTTCAACAATGACACGCAACATGGCACTACTCTCGTTTCCACCAGCCACAGGCTGCCACGCGGCTAAGTGATGCATCTCGCAAATGCGCCGCTTAGTGCTGCGTCTCGCAAGTGCTTGCTGGTATCGTAGCGG
>DIAV01000369.1:3371-5120 GCA_002415895.1 Anaerolineales bacterium UBA5069
CCCCCCGCTACGTCATGCAATCTCACTTGCGAGACGCAGCACTTAGTCCGACATGGCTATCTTGACGCGACGGGGCGTGCCGCGGTTGATGTAGTACGCCTCGCCCGCAGGCAGGGTGCGGTTGCGCTCCTGATAGGTGAGCCGCGCGTTGAAAAGCCCATCATCGCCCGTGCCCAGGATGAAGCCGGTCTGCGCCTCTTTAAGGAACTTGGTGGGTTCGGAGTAGCTGTTTTCCATCAGGTCGCGCAACCGTCCGGCAACAATGAGATGGAAGGGATAGCCGCGGCCGTCGCGCAGGAGCCGTCCGAGCAGATCCCGAGCCGTTTGTGAGATGCTGCTGGCTGGATCACCCATATCGTCGATGAGCACGAAAATATGCTGTGCCTCGGCGCGCTGTGCATGCGCCCCTGCATGCATGTCGGCAAGTTGCTGCTCAATCGCGCGCAGCTGTTCTTCGGCCTCCTGCGCATCGCAGGCATAGGCAGTTACAAGGGGCAGGGTGCGCAGCGCGGCCAGGCTTTGGCGGCGCGAATCGAGGATGATCAGCCTGCATGCGTCCGCCGTAGTGGTGGAGGCGAGCGACCGCACGAGTGATCGCAACACCGTGCTGCAGCCGCTGCGGCTTGTGCCTGCAATCAGCAGATGCGCGTCGCGCTCAAGCTCCAGCACAAAGGGCGACAGGTCATCAATATGGAGCCCTAGCGGCAAGCGCAGCGCGCCGTTTGCGCCACCTTGTGCAGTGCTGGGCAGTGTCGCAAGCAACGGCTCCAACGGCACAAGCTCGGGCAGCACGCCAATTTGCATGGGCGTGGGGCCGTGCCAGGCTTCGCTCATGGCTGATGCCAGCAGGCGCAGATTCTGGCTGCGCTCGGCGTCGGTTGCACCCGGTGCGGGAAACGCGATTTGGCATTCCAGCACGGGGTTGCCACGCACAAGGCCGCGCCCTGGCTGCGCCGGCGGCTCAACCCCATCAATTCGCCCAACCACCGCGCCGTATTCGCTGTTCTCCACCATGTGCAGCGCAATGGCCTGCATAATGTTGCTGCTGATGGCGAAGCGCACGGTGGCGGAATGGTTGGCCGTGAGCACCAGGTGCACGCCCAGGTTGCTGCCATCCTGAGCAATGCGCGCAATCAGGTTCAGGCGGTTGTCATCCTCGGCGGCGGCCTCGACGTAGTTGGCGTAGTTGTCCAGCAGCACCACAATTGCGGGCATCTGCGCGCCTGTATACTCGCGGTAGGCAGCAAGGCTGTTGACGCCTGCCGCGCCCAGCAGCGCGCGTCGCTCCTCAATCGTCTTGCGCAAATAGAGGCCAAGACGGTCGAGCCGTTCCTCCTCATCGGCTGTAATCACTGCACCCACCTGGGGGAAGCGCTCAAGCCCCTTGAGCAGGCGGCCGCCGTAATCCAGGATATACATGTTGAGATCGGCGGGGGAGTAGCTGCGCACAAGCGACGCGGCAATTGTTTGCAGCGCCGTGGTCTTGCCAAATCCAGGCGCGCCATAAATGGCCAGGTGCCCTGCGCTGCCCAGCGCCAGCGCGTAAGGCGTTTGGCTGCGCTCGCGCGGGCGGTCGATGACGCCAATCACAGGCGCCATCCATGTGGCCGTTGGGCGCCACTGCGCACCGTCCCAGCCCTCGTCCGGGCGAATGGCATCCAGCGCCAGTTGTGCGGGCAGCGGTGGCAGCCAGAGCGTGTTGAGCTTGCGGATATTTTGCGCGGCGGCTTCGCTGCGAATCTCCTCAAC
>DIAV01000369.1:5204-6969 GCA_002415895.1 Anaerolineales bacterium UBA5069
CAATCTGCACAATGCGGAAGCGGTCGGCGTCAATGGCATTCTGCGAGGCGTAGTGCGCCCCGGCCCACGCAACCTGAAACTCGCGATAGATCTCGTTGGCCCCCACCTGGAGCAGACAGCGCCCGCGCCCAACCAGGTAGGCCGCGTCGGGGCGTTTGAGCATGGCCATGCTGTCGTCGGTTTGGGCCACGCGCAGGCAGAGGCGAAAGCGTGTGTTGGCCTCAATCTGGTCGTCAACAATACCTGCCGGTTTCTGCATGGCAAGGATGAGGCGAAAGCCGAGCGAGCGCCCAATGTGCGCAATGCGCACAAACTCCTTGGCAACCTCGGGCTGCTCTATCTTCATTTCAGCATACTCGTCCACAATCACAATGAGATAGGGGACGGGCTCGGCGTCGGCGGGCAGCCTGCCCGCGTCGTACTTGCGCTGGTATTCGTCAATATGCTTGACGTCGGCCGCGTCGAAGACTTCCTGCCGCCGTGCCAGCTCAACCGTCAGCGAGGTAAGTGCGCGCCGCGCCAGCCCCTCAATTTGCAGGTTGGTAATGACGCCCAGCGTGTGGGGCATGTGCACAAAGGGGGTGGCCATGCCACCACCCTTATAGTCAATCAGCACAAAGGCAAGATGATGGGGATGGTGTTCAACCGCAAGCATGGCAACGAGTGTTTGCAGCAACTCGCTCTTGCCTGCGCCCACTGTGCCCGCCACCAGACCGTTGGGACCGTGCGCCTTTTCGTGCAAGTCGAGCGCCAGCGGTTCCTGGCCGGGGGCCGTGCCGACGACTGCCGTCAGTTTATTGCCATTCAGCGCATTCTGTTGCCAGCGCCGCCCCACCTGCATCTCCTCTACACGCGTGACGTGCATTTGGTCGAGAAAGGTGACCATGGAGGGGATGTCGCGCGCCTGGGCCTGGCGCAGACGGATTGCCGCCATTTTGCGCGCGAAGCTGTCCATGAACTCGGGTGCTGCGTAATCCACCTCAAAGAGAGCGCCGTCAGAGGCCACGCCCTGGCGAATGAGGTGCGCCTGGCCGTCAACAAGGCGCACCACGACACGGCACGACTGGGGCAGCAGCTTGACGCGCGCGCTCAAAAACAGTGGATAAATGCCAAGCTCGGGACCCTCAAATTGCAGGCGGTCGATGACGGAGTTGGCCTCGACCACATGCTCGTTGGCAATGAAGACCACCATGGCAAAGGGCGTTTCAGCGTTTGCCTTCTGGTCATCGGCAAGGCGGCGGCGCGCATCCAGCAGCCTTTCGATGGCCGCCAGCGTCTGCGTTGCAGTGGCGTCATCTTCGGCAACGTAGCGCACCTGGTGATCGTCGCTCCATGTGTGGGGCAGCCAGCGCACCCATTTCCACGCGTCGCGTTCATTGGGGCCATAAATAACAGCCAGCTTCACCTCGGCGGGCGCGTGATAGGTGGCCAGCGCCGCAATCGCGGCAAAGGTAACACCAAGCAATGGCGTGCGCTCGCCGGCAAAACCAATCACGCCGCTCGCGCGCACGTCGAGCGTGAAGGGTGCGTTGGCAATGAGCGTGTAGTGCTGCGCCATCTGCACGGCCTGCACCACCAGCGGGTCCGGGTTGACGGCATCGCGCACAGCGGGCGTCTTGACGGTGACAGTGGAAGGCAAATCGCCCAGCCCCAGGCGCAGGCACAGGAAGTCGTCATCGTCGGGGCGGCGCGACCAAAGGCGGCGCTCCAGATCGCAGAGGCGGCGCATGCTTTCCTGCGGATCGGGGTCGTTCTCGTGGCGCAG
>DIAV01000197.1:0-2577 GCA_002415895.1 Anaerolineales bacterium UBA5069
CGCGCAAAATGGTTGCTTTGCATCCAGATCCATGCACGCGGGAATGCATCGCCCCAATCCTTCTCAATGTAGCCTCGGCCGTCGTGGAAATCAACTGGCGCATCATCCACGAAGAGCATGCCCTCAAGCGCGGCATCAAATGCCAGCACGCCGTGCAGACACTCCATGAAGGGCACCCAGGCATACCACCCCATGATGCCGGGCGCAAGTGGCGTCACGGGCCAGCCGGGCGCATCAGCGAGACGCACAACGCCGGTAATGCGGCGTGGCCCATCCAACTGCAGGGCAATTTCCTGCTTGCGGAAGCTGTTGGGGCCAATGCTGATTGCGAACTCTGTGGCGTGGGCGCGAAAGCTCTCCAGTGGGTAGCGATGGTAGCTGGTGCGTCCAGTGCGTCCGTCCAGCGTCTGCACGAACGCATGCGATTCCGCCGCATTCTTGCCCAGAAAGACGCCCGGAATGATAGCAATGCTCTGCGTGCGATTGGACGCCACAAGCTTGTAGTACCAGCCTTCAAAATAGGGTCCGCGCCCATTGGCAGGGCCATGGTAGGCCGCGGGGCGCAATACGTTACGGAACATTGTTGCCCTCTACATCGAGGATGCCTTGATGTCCGGCGAAGTGGGCTGCGAGAATGGCCTCGGCCAAAGACTCCGGCTGCGCGGCGGTGCGCGGCGGTTTCGCACCGATCTTGTTCCAGAGCTTCGTTTGCACAGCGCCCGGCCGCACCACCGAGACGCGCCGCTGCTTTTCTTCTGCGGCCACAACGGCCGCCAAGGCTTCCAGCCCGCCCTTGGCTGCGGCGTAGGCCGCCAGTCCGGGGCGACGGACATTTTCGGGCAGTGCGCCGACATAAACAATGTGGGCAGCGGGCGCTAGCAGCGGCAGGCTGGCGCGCGTGGCAAGGAAGGCCCCCGTCAGGTTGGCGCCGATGATGCGATTCCAGTCACTCTCGGAGAGCTTCTCAATGCGTGCGGCCACAATATCGCCAACCGCGTAGACCCAGAGGTCGATTTCGCCAAGCGTCTGCGCGACTTCAAGCACAGCGTTGGCAATCTCATCGGCGTAGGTTACATCGGCCTGGAGCGCGATTGTGGCAGCGCTGGATTCGATCTGGCGCCCAATCGATGCAACGGTCCACTGTCGGGCAGCCAGTGCGTGTACAAGTGCACCGCCAATGCCGCCCGTTCCGCCCCAAATGAGTGCGTTTGACATGGATGCGTCCTGCGCCTCCAGCGCATAACATGGAAGGATACGTATTATTGCACGTGCAGCACCGCCGAAGCTCAGCGCGGCGTCAATATCCTGCACAGCCCTTATTCAACACAAAAGCGCGCAAAGGGTGTACTGATGAGCAACTGTTCAACGCAAACCGACATGAGGCTGGTTTTTCGCTTCCCTGGTCTTCGAGCGCCGGCAGCGTGCCTTTGCCTCATCAGGCTCATGGCCGGCAGGCGGCTTCCAGCGTGCGCAACGTGGCCGCCACGGTCTGCACCTGCTGTTCGGCGCGTGTAATTGTGGCCTCGTTGTCGCGGTCCTGCGGCCCATACCAGCCAAACTGCGCGTGGTTGCCCCCTTCAATCTCAACAAAGGCGGTCTGTGGTGGCAACAGCGCGCGCGATGCCTCAATGTCCGCAGCGGATACCAAGCCATCCAGCGAACCGTGGATTGAACTCACGGCGAGGTCTGTGCGGTCGGTCAGCGGCGAAGAGCCTGCGGGAAATGAGGCCCACAGCGTGAGCCCCGCGGCCGCGTCCGGGTTGTTGAAGGTGAAGAGCGCCGCCATGCTGCCGCCCAGCGAATGGCCGCCCACCACCCAATGGTCGATTTCCTGGTGCGCCGCCATCACAGCCCGCGCTTTGTTGGGCGCAAACACCATGAGGTTGAGGGGCGCACGTGAAATGGCGGCGAAATAACCGGCCTCGGCGATGGCGCGCATGGACGGCGCGTAGGCGCGATAATCCACCTTGCCGCCGGGATAGAAGATCACACCGCAGGCTGCCGCCGTGTTGGGCGTGAAAGTGATCGGGTCATCAACCACGACAGTGACTGCGCTGTCGCTTTCCAGCGCCGCCAGGGCTTCGGCCATGGGTGCCGGAATACGCAGCGCCCAGATCAGAAAAGCGGCAGCGGCAATCACAATAACAAGTGCCAGCGCGCCGAGCAACCAGAAGAGAATGCGGAGCCACGTGCGCTTGGGTTTGGTTTGCTGGGCGGGCGTCTGTGCAGTCATGTGTTCGTGTCCACTTTGGGTGTCGATTACAGGTGTCGATATGGGGTGTCGATATTGGGTAGAATGGTGCGGAAAGCAGGTGCGGGTCAGGGCAGATCTTTGAGAAGCATGGAAGCAGCCACGCGGCCCGAGAGTGTGACCATGGGCACGCCGCCACCCGGGTGCGTCGCGCCGCCTGCGAAGTAGAGGCCGCGCACGTCGGCGCAGCGGTTATTGGGACGGCGAAATGCGTTGAGCGCAGCGTTGGAGGAGATACCGTACAGTGCGCCGCGCCATGCGCCGCTCATACGCTCAAGATCAACCGGTGTCAACATGCGTTCGCTGCGCACGCGGCCTGCCAGATC
>DIAV01000197.1:2734-7300 GCA_002415895.1 Anaerolineales bacterium UBA5069
CCAGGCGGCGCGTGGGTCGTGTCCGTTTTGGAGGTAATCGCGACATAGAGCGTGGGGTCTGCGGGCGGGATGCCTTTGCCAAAGATATCATCAAACTCGCGCCGATAGTCCTCAGTGAAGAAAATGTTGTGGTGGGCCAGTTCGTCATGCACGCCCTCGACGCCCAGCATGAGGACGAAACCGGAGCAGGAGGTTTCGCGCTGCGCCAGCCGTTTTGCGCGTCGTGTGACATGGGCAAGGGGCGGCAGCAGCTTGTGGTAGGTGGTCGCTACATCCACGTTTGAGATGACCGCGGCGGCGGGGTGCCTTGTCCCATCGGCCAATTGCACGCCGCGCGCTGCGCCGTCTTCCACGAGGATGGATGCGACAGGGCTGCTTGTATGAATGGCAACACCGCACGATACTGCAAGATCGCGCATGGCTTCGGCAATGCGGTAGATGCCACCCTGGGGATACCAGACGCCGCCGGCAAGCTCCACGTGTGCAATGACGGCCAGCGTGGCGGGCGCGCGGTAGGGGCTGGCTCCCACATAGGTGGCAAAGCGCCCCAGCAATTGGCGGAGGTGGGGTGAGCGCACGCGCCGCGCAATGGCCTGGTCGAGGGTGAGCCAGGGGTCGATGCGCAGGAAATCAAGCGGATTAGCCTTGCGCAGCGTCCCCAGCGAAGGCGGGCCGCTTTCAATGAAAACAGGGGCCGTAATGCGATGGATTTCTGCGGCGTAGGCGAGGAAGTCGCGGTAACCCTGCACGTCGTCCGGTGCCAGCGCGCCGATCGCTGCGTCCATGGCAGCTGCATCCTGACGCATGTCGAGCACTGTCCCGTCACGGTAAAAGTAGCGCGTGAGCGGATCCACGGGGAGCAGGGTGAGAGCATCGTCAAGGCGATAGCCGGCGCGCCGCCAGAGGTCTTCAAAAACGGCACGCATGGTAATCACCGAGGGGCCTGTATCCCAGCGAAAACCGGCATCTTCCCATTGGCTCATTTTGCCGCCTACGGTGGGATTTTGCTCAAAGAGGATGACTCTGCGGCCGGCGGCGGCGAGATGGATGGCGGCGCTGAGGCCACCCACACCGCCGCCGATGATGACGATGGGATCATGGGCATGCGCCGAATCCATGTGTTTCGTTGATGTGCGCTGTCTCATGGCGTCAGGGGCCAAAATATCGGTATGAGGATGGATGCCGCAATGCAGCAGATGATGGAGAGGGGCAGGCCAAAGCGCAGGTAATCGACGAAGCGATAGCCGCCCGGCCCCATGACCATGGCGTTGGTCTGGTAGCCTTGTGGCAGCGTAAAGGAGGCGCTGGCCCCAAAGACGACAACCATGATGAGGGCGGTTGGGTTGATGCCGGTTGTGCGCGCGATCGTCAGTGCAATCGGCGTGAGCAAAACGGCAACCGCGTTGTTTGAGAGCAGCTCGGTCAGAATCCAGGTGACGACAAAGAAGAGGGCAATGAAGATGTGCGGTTGCGAGACGCCAATCGCGCCGACAAGGCCATCCACAAGGGTTTGCGCAAGGCCGGTCTGCTCCATGGCGGCGCCGAGCGGGATTGTGCCGGCAAGGAGCAGCAGCGAGCCCGAATCAAGCGAGCGCATGGCCTCGGTAGGTTGCAGGCAGCCCGTCAGGAGCATGAGCACCGCGCCCGCCAGGGCGAGCGTTACAATGGGGACCTGCGTGAATGATGCCAGCGCAACGACGCCAAGCATGATGGTGATTGCCGCCAGGCGTTTGCTGCTGCGCGCAATGGACTGCTCTACGCCCTCGATAATCATCAGGCCATTGGTCTCGCATGCGGCGCGCAGACCTTCGGCAGTACCTTGCAGCAGCAGCACGTCACCGGCGATGAGGCGACGCGCCCGCAAACCTTCCAGTCGCTGGCGGCCAAAGTGCTGCACGCCCATGACTGCGACGCCGTAGAGTCGATTGAGTTCAAGCTCACCAATGTGCCGGTTATTCAGCGCCGAGGTGGGCAGGACGATGGCCTCGATGACCTGTTGGGTGATGGCGCGCCCTGGCATGCGTTCGCCATCTTCCACCACCGTGGCAAGGGTGGCGCGTGCGGAGCGCAGCAGGTCGGCAATTTCGTTGGGTGTGCCCGCGACAAGCATCACGTCGTCCACCTGCACAAGCAGCGGGGTTGCTTCCTCGGCGCGAAAGGAGTCGCTGCCGCGCACGAGCTCGAGCAACTGTGCGCCCGGGTTCTCCAACACGCCATTATCGGCGGCAGGCATTGGGCGCGAAATGCGACGGTGCGCGGTGCGCTGCGCCGGGTGGCTGGTGGGAGCCGATTCGGCAATGCGTCCGAAGAGCAGGCGCACCGGCTTGCCAACAAACGCACTGTCGAGGCCAATTCTCACTTCGCTGATATACGTGGCGTCGGGGCGCGAACTGGCGAGCCCCGTGAGCGGCGCTCGATCCGGGAGCAGCCACTTTCCCGCAATCAGGATATATGCTGCACCGATCGCGGAGTAGACAATCCCCATGGGCGTGAACTCGAAGAAGCGGATGCCGGGCCCGCCCAGGTCGCGGTAGATGCCATCGACCATGATGTTGGCGCTTGTGCCCAGGAGTGTCATCGTGCCCCCCAGTGACGCCAGATAGGCAATGGGAAGCAGCAGCTTGGATGGCGCCACATCCATGCGCCTGCTGATTGTGAGCATGACAGGAATGAGCAGCACGACGAGCGGCGTGTTGTTCATGAGGCCGCTGGCCACCGGCACGACGACAGCGACCAGCAGCAACAGCCTGTTGATCTTGCCACCGGACAAACGTACGAGCGCCAGGGTAAGGTGATCGAGCGCACCTGTGCGCACAATGCCTGCACTCAGGACGAACATGGCCGCCACGGTGATTGTGGCGCTGGAAGAGAAGCCTGAGAGCGCATCATTCGGCGAGACGACGCGTGTGAAGAGCAGCGCCACAATCGTCAGCAGAGATGTCACCTCCATGGAGACCCACGCGCCGAGATAGAGCGTTGTGCTGGCGATGAGAATGGCGACGAGAATCACTTGGTCGGTGGGCATAGAGGTAGATGTTCACCTGGATTGGGTGCGAAATGGACACGGGGCTGTCTGCTTTAAGTCTACATCATCAGTCCGTTGCCAACCAGAGGTGCGGAACTCGTCGGCCAGAAGTGCCCTTTTGGTGGCCAATAAAAAAGGCCGGCAGCAAGCGCTGCCGGCCTCTATGTGTGGCGTGGGGTGGCACAACGAGATTATGCAGCCTTCTTTGCGGCAAGGCGGCGCTGCACTTCAGTGTACCAGCCGTCGAGCACGGGGGGCAACTCCTGCGACTTGCAGCTTTCGCGCCCGGGGTAGACCTTTTGCAGAACATTGCGCAATTCGGCGCGTGCCGACGTTTCATCGTCAAACGCGCCCTGCTCCATTCCCCACCCGATGGCTTCGGGCACCGTCTGCCAGTCGGGGCGGGTCTCGGTTGCCCCCTTCTTGCCCTTGCCCGTAGCCAGGGGCGCTTCGCGCACAGCCCGGACAGGCCTGCCATCAGCAGGGCCCAAACGGGATGCTGCGCCGTTCTGCGCCATGTGCAAGGGCGCGCGGCTGGCGGCGTTGCCGTCGTCATCGTCTGCCACAAGGCCGAGCATGGTCATCAACAGGTAGCGCCGGCCATAGGTAATGGCGCTGCCGACGCCCTGCGCGTCCTGGCGGGCGGGCAACATGCCAAGCTCCTGAAAGGTCTCTTCGCCGCTCTCCACATGGTGAAGCATGGCGCCCACAAAGACGATAATCCCCTTCTCTGTGACTTCCGTGCGTACAGATTGCAGCACCACTAGGCCGTGCTTGTGGAGCACGGGAAAGGCCACTTCCTGTACGGCGCTCAGCGTTGCATAGCGTGAGCGGTAGGCAGGGTTGGTGGCGTCGGTAATCAGCACCGGGAAATCCTGTTGCGCTTTAAGGAGCGCGCCTAGCAGGTTCTTCATGTGAACTCCCTTACTCCAATTGATCGTTCGCGTCCGATCGGTGCAACGCAGCGCTCAGGTCTGACAGGCTCAATTATATGATGGAACAGGTGTTCTAGTCAAGTATATCCGAAACGAATTTGGGGGTCACTTGAATCGCCTTGTACGCAACTGTCGCGCAGCGCTTCGAGAGATTGTATGCGGTTGCTTGCCGAAAGTTGGCCCCGTAAGGCCCCGCAAACTGGCCGTATGCGCAACATACGGAACCGCGCAGGCAAGGGAGAAACGATTCTCGAAACGACTGTGGAGGCGGGCAAGGAAAGAGAACCTGAACGCGCCCTTACGGGTAGGAAACGCGATTTGACAAGGGTCAATGCCGGTGGTAGTGTGGCGCACCCCCATGACGGAACGCAATTCCATCCAGAGACCAATGCGCTCCGTCTTGTCGCCGTTGCGTTGCGCGCACAGCCGCATGTAGAGGCATAAGGAGAAGCCGTCATGCAAGGACTAATGGGGAAGCGTCGCCTGCTCAGTGCAAGCCTGCTCGGCATTGTATTGATGCTGGCCTTACTGCTCATGGTGAACCCCTCAACCGCGACTGCCGCACTTGAGACGCCGGCGAATACGCCATTTCCACCGACGAACACG
>DIAV01000197.1:7405-20904 GCA_002415895.1 Anaerolineales bacterium UBA5069
GACAAGCACGCCTGTGCCGCCCACCTTGACGCCCACCTACACGCCCACACCGACGCCGGTTGCCTTCGAAGGGTGTTCGCCCGGCTATTGGAAGAACCACCTCAAGGCGTGGGGGACGACAGGTTATGCGCCTTTCCAAACGCTGGAGAGTGTCTTTGACCTTCCAGATTCCCTGGGTCAGGACAACGATACGCTGCTTAAAGCCCTGAAATATCAGGGGGGACCTGGCGTATCAGGTGGGGCCCGGATTATGCTGCGGGCCGCTGTAGCAGCCCTGCTCAATGCGTCCGATCCAACCGTGGATTACCCGCGCACCACCGCCGAGGTGATTGCCGATGTTAACACCGCGCTTGCCAGCGGAAATCGGAGCGCCCTGCTTGTCCTTGCGGCAGAGCTGGACGCGGACAACAACCTGGGATGTCCGCTCAACGGCAGCGTACGTGACAACGGCAGCGCCATTGCCGCCCAACTGCAGGCAGACAACATAGTTTTCCTGCCGTTGGTCGACTCTGACTAACCGGCAGTCCAGATCGTCACTCAGTTCTTTTACGCGACAAGCAGCGGTGGGGGCCACCAGACCCCCGCCGCTGCTTGTCTTCCTGCCCGCAGTTGCATTTCACTCTACGTGAATGTGTTGCTGTGTGATCCATGGCTGCAACTCCGGGGGTCTTTTGATCGCGCGTGAAGAGAGTTATACTGTGCCTCCACCCCGCTTGTCCCCCCGATTCCGCGCAACGCTGCCTGATTCACCAGTGGCACCGAAGCGAGCCCGCACATGCTTCAGACGCAGCTTGATGTTTCCTTAATGGGCACTTTTGAGATTCGCTACGGTGGCATCGCGCTTGAAGCTTTTCGGGGCGTGCGCCTGCAGGCGCTCTTGAGCTACCTGCTGCTTGCCAATGAGGCTCCTGTCCAGCGTCAATATCTGGCGTTTCAACTGTGGCCCGATACACAGGAAGCCAGCGCGCGCAATAACCTGCGCCAACTGCTCTTTCAACTGCGTGCGGCGTTGCCCGAACCCGAGCGCTTCCTGGCCAGCGCGCAGGGCGGCGTGCGCTGGCAGCATGATCCATACCAACGCATTGACGTGAATCAGTTTCGCGAGGCGCTGCATTTCGCGCGCACTGCGGCAGAGGCCGGCGACCTGCCAACTGAGCGCATGTGGCTGGAACGGGCCGCAGCTGAGTACAAGGGCGAATTGCTGCCGGGCAGCTATGACGAGTGGATTCGGCCAATGCGCGAAGGTTTGCAACAACTTGCCCACGGTGCGTTGCGCCGGCTCGCCCTATTGCAAGAGGACGCGCATGCATACGGCGCTGCGATGTCCACAGCCGCAGCACTGCGGCGGATTGATCCTGTGGATGAGGAAGCGTATATCCAGGAGATCCGGCTAAGCGCGCTGATGCAGAACCCGGCTGGGGCGCGCCTTGTTTATCAGACCGCTGTCGACACCTTTGCGCGCGAGCTTGACAGCGAACCCGGCGAGGCGATTACGCGGGCCTATGGGCTGTCGCAGCGACCCAGGCAGGCAGCGGCCAGGGTGTCTGGCGATGAGGGCGCAGCCGGCGCCTTGTTGCCGATGGTGGGGCGCAGGGATGAGTGGCAGGCGTTGCGTTCGGCGTGGCAGCGTGCGACTGCCGGACATCCCACCATGGTGCTCATCACAGGGGAAGCTGGCATCGGCAAATCGCGCCTTGCCGAAGAGCTTTACCTGTGGGCGCGCCAGGAGGGCGCGGCAACCGCACGCACGCGTTCGTTCGCCGCCGAGGGTACGCTCTCGCTGGGTCCTGTGGCCGAGTGGCTGCGCGCACCGGACTTGCGCGCCGGGCTGCTCTCGCTCGAAGCCATTTGGCAGTCAGAGGCTGCGCGCCTGCTGCCTGAGCTGCTGGTCGAGAATCCCGCGCTGCTGCGGCCGGAACCTATTGTTGAGTACGGGCAGCGCCGGCGCTTTTTTGAGGCGCTGGCGCGTGCTGTGTATGCGGTGGCGGGCCCGCTTCTGCTCTGGATTGATGACCTGCAATGGTGCGACGTTGAAACAATTGAGTGGCTGCATTATTTGCTACGCGCTGAGCCCCAGGGCGCGTTGTTACTAGTTGGCACGGCGCGCAGCGAAGAATCGCCCGTCGACCACCCGTTGGCCGTATTCCTGCGTGAACTGCGCAGTGAAGGCAAGCTCATTAGCGTTGATCTTGCATCATTGGATGCCGCAGAGACGGCGCGTTTGGTGACGCAGGTTGAAGGCAGGGAGCCCGAAGTTGAAAGCCTGGTGCGTCTCTATCGGCAGACTGGCGGCAACCCGTTCTTTGTGGTGGAGACATTGCGTGCCGGACCGATGGGCGCAAGTGACACCGATCAGCAGCCGCACGTGCACAATGGCAACATGCATTTGCCGCCGCGCGTCTATGCGGTGATTGAACGGCGCATTGCTCACCTTTCGGCCTTGGCGCGCAAAGTGGCCGATGTCAGTGCTGTATTTGGCCGGGCTATAACGTGGCAAATTCTCGTGGCGATGCTTGGGGATAGCGCGGGAGAGAGCGAAGAAGCGCTGGCGACTGCCCTCGACGAGCTTGTACAGAAGCGCATTGTGCGCGAGCAGGGGGCGAACACTTATGACTTTACCCATGACAACCTGCGCGATGTGACCTATGCGTTGGTGAGCGCTCCCATGCGCCGCCTCCTGCACCGGCGCGTTGCGGCCGCACTCGAAGGTGTGCATGCAGGCCATCTCGATCCTGTGAGCGGGCAGATTGCCTATCACTTTGAGCAAGCGGGCGCTGCGGCGCAGGCGGCGCCCTACTTCGCGCGCGCGGGCCACGTGGCCGCGGCGGTATACGCCAATGAAGACGCAATCGCGCTGCTCAACCGCAGCCTTGCGCAGTTGCGCGCGCTGCCGCAGGACAGCGTACGCGATGTTGAAGAGATCAAGTTGCAGGCGGCGCTTTCTGCGCTATATCGAACAACCATGGGCTGGACATCACCCGAGGTGGTGGAGGCAGTGGAACGCACGCTCGCGCTAAGCCGCGATATGGGTGACGCGCGCCAGCGTGCGCAGGCGCTTTATGGCGCACAAAGTGTCTTTGTGGTGGCTGCCCAATTCGACAAGGTGGAAAGCAACTTTGCCGAGATGAGCCGCCTCTTCATGGAGAACGACGGACGTGTGCCGCCCTTTGCATGGCTGATGTATGCCGGGTCACGGTTACACATGGGCTTTGTCGTCGAAGCGCACAAGCTCTTTGACGAGATCCTATCGGATCGAGACGACAGGCATGTCATCGACCTGCAAGCGTCACAGGGCGTAAACTATATCGTGTTGGGGCATGCCTGGGATGCGCACGCGCTCTGGCAATTGGGACAGCCCGCACCTGCGCTTGCATCCGCCATGAACGCCGTCCACATTGCCCAACAATTCGCGCAGCCTTTTAGCCAGGTGCTTGCGGCCACATATTTGGCCACGTTGCTGGAAATTCAGGCTGATTTTGCGACCTTCAGTGCACAGGCTGAAGAGGCGCTGCGCCTGGCGTTGGAGCACAGGGTTCCCTACTATGGCAATTGGGCGACTATTCTCGTTCACTTTGCGCGCGCGTGGCGCGAACCGACCGATCTTAATTTGAAGCAATTGGGCGATGCAATTGCTCACTTTGTGTCGACGGGCGCACGCGTGCGCCTTCCCTATTTCTTCTCACTGCACGCACGCGCCGCAGCGCAGGCCGGCAGGCTTGACGAAGGGCTGGCTTCGCTGGAAAAGGCGTTGGAGGCGGCGCAAGAGAGCAAAGAGCAGTGGTGGGTTCCAGAGATTATGCGCCTGCGCGGCGAGAACCTGGCGCAACACCCCAAGCAGAGTGCGGCCGCCGCCGCTGCCTACCGGCGCGCGCTTGATCTTGCGCGCGACTTGCAGGCAAGGTCGCATGAACTGCGGGCGGCCACATCATTGGCAAGGCATTGGCACGCGCAGGGGCGCACGCAGGCCGCGCGCGCCTTGCTCCAACCTTTGTACGACGTGTATGCCAGCGATTTGATGATTCCCGATCTGGAAACGGCACGGGCGCTGCTAAACGAAATGAAATAACGCGCCGCCTAACGGTTACCTAACGACTGGAGGTGTAGACTCTGCCTGCAACGACGTTCTGGGGAGGATTTTTTGCAGGGGGAGGTACTGTATGTGGAGCAATGGTGTTGCAGCGACAAGCCGCGTATCCGATCAAGCAGTTGTCGAATTGCGGGGCCATGTACGCGGAGAAGTGATTAGGCCGGAGGATGCAACATATGAACAGGCGCGTGCTCTCTACAATGCGATGATTGACAAGCACCCGCAGGTCATTGTGCGCTGTGTGGATGTGGCAGATGTGATGGCAGCGCTTGCATTTGCCAGCGCTCAGCAATTGGAGGTTGCCATACGCGGTGGCGGCCACAACGGCCCCGGCTTTGCGTCGGTTGAGGGCGGGTTGGTGGTTGACCTGTCGCGCATGAATGCTGTGCATGTTGATCCTGCCAGCAGCACGGTGCGCGTTGAAGGCGGCGCGCTGTGGGGCGATGTGGACCATGCCACCCATGCATTCAGCCTTGCAGTGCCCTGCGGCTTCATTTCGTCGACAGGTGTAGGTGGATTGACGCTGGGCGGCGGTGTGGGCTATCTGACGCGCAAATACGGGTTGACCATTGACAACCTGCTGGGTGTGGATATTGTGCTGGCTGATGGGAGCTTTGTGCAGGCCAGTGCGACGCAGAACAGCGAACTCTTCTGGGCGGTGCGGGGTGGAGGTGGCAACTTTGGCGTTGTGACTTCTTTCCTCTTTCAGGGGCGGCCCGTACACACTGTGTATGGTGGGCCAATGCTGTGGCCGCTCGAACAGGCGCGGGAAGTGCTTGCCTACTGGCAGCAGCTGATTCTGAAAGCGCCGGAAGATCTCAATGGATGGTTCGGTCTGCACACAATTCCGCCTGCCCCTCCTTTCCCGGAGGCGGTCCACATGCACAAGATGGTTGTGGTTGTTTGGTGTTGTACGGCGCCGCTGGAAGAGGCTGAGCGCATGTTTCGCCCGATCCGCACCGCCATACCGCCGGCTGTGGACTTTACAGGGCCGATTCCGTTCCCTGCACTGAACAGCATGTTTGACGGCCTCTATCCGCCCGGGCTGCAATGGTATTGGCGTGCGGACTTTTTCGAGCGGTTCAGTGAGGAGGCACAGGCGCTGGTGGTGAAATATGGGGCGCAGTTGCCCACAATGCATTCCACCATGCACATGTATCCGATCAATGGCGCTGCCGAGCGTGTGGGCAAGGCCGAGACAGCCTGGGCGTACCGCGACGCCAACTTTGCACAGGTGATTGTGGGCGTGGATCCTGATCCGGCGAACAATCCACGCATGATTGAGTGGTCCAAGGACTATTGGACCGCGCTGCATCCCTACTCAGCAGGTGGCGGCTATGTCAACATGATGATGGATGAGGGTGAAGAACGGGTGAAGGCAGCGTATGATGCCAACATGGGGAGGTTGGCGGCCACAAAAACCAGGTACGACCCGACGAACTTCTTCCACATCAATCAGAATATCAAGCCTGCGCAGTAGATTGCGCACCGCGCATCCTGCTGCGACAGCAACAACTGCGATAGCAACAAGCAATGGCCCCGTCCCTGATTGAGGGGCGGGGCCATTTGCTTGTGTTGTGGCTGGTTGCCAAGTGGAGCGGGCGAAGAGATTCGAACTCTCGACATTCAGCTTGGGAAGCTGACGTTCTACCACTGAACTACGCCCGCACGTCTTTCTATTGTACTCACACTGATGCATTCGTCAAAACCGCTGGGGTGATGCACCAAGTGGCAGGCGATCGCGCGCCTGGCGGAACAATCGCGCAGGGCGCCCCGTCCCACCCGTGAACGCAGTAACCGGACAGGACCCGGACCGCAAGCCTGCGCCGATGCGCACGAGGAGGAAACTATGCACCGCCCGAATTCGCGAATTGCACGCCGGTTTGCCGGCGCCGTTATGTTGTTCATGCTGATTGTGCTGAGCGCGTTGCCGGTCGCTGCGCAGATCCCCGTTGAGCCGCCTTTGCCCATCGATCCGCACTGGCCCATTGATCCGCCGCAGCCGTGGCCACCAGCGCCTGTGCCGCCCATGCAATTTCCTGTCACCGTCGAACTGCATCAGGTGGACGCCCTTGTCGATGGAGCTGTGGCGTCGGTGACTGTGAAGCAATTGTTTCGCAACGACACCGGCCGCGAAATTGAAGGGACTTACGTCTTCCCGCTGCCAGTGGATGCTGCGCCCGGCAGCTTGCAGATGACCATCAACGGCGAAACCGTGGAGGGGAAACTGTACGACAAGGACGAGGCACGCGCCATCTATGAGGAGATTGTGCGCAGCCGGCGCGACCCGGCATTGCTCGAATGGCTTGGTCGCGGCCTCTTTCAGATCAGTGTCTTCCCCATTCCTGCGGGCGAGACACGCACAGTTGAGCTAACGTACGATCAGCCGCTGGCATTGGAGAATGGCCTCTTCAAGTTCGCTGTCCCGCTCAAGGCGTATGTGCCCGGTGCATCGCCGGCCGAGACGGTGGCTGTGAATGTGGAACTGCGCAATCAGCCGGGCCTGCGCGCCCTCTACAGCCCCAGCCACGATGTGGCCATTGCGCGCACGGGTAACAACGGCGCCCTGGTTGGCTTTGAGGGCGGCAGCAAAGACACACAGAGTGACTTTAGCCTCTACTTCGGCAGCGACACAAGCGCGATTGGGGCCAATTTGCTGAGCCATAAGCCACGCGGCGAAGATGGCTATTTCATGTTGCTGGTTGCGCCCAGCGTTGAGAGTGCAGGCGCTGAAGTTGTTGCACGCGACATTGTGCTCGTCCTCGACACCTCTGGATCCATGAAGGGCGACAAGATCGTGCAGGCGCGCCAGGCGGCCCACGCGATTGTTGGCCAACTGAACCCGGGTGACAGACTAAACCTGATTACCTTTAGCACGGGCGTCCGGCTTTGGGAAAACGATCCCCAGGAGGTATCCGCGCGCACGCTGGCCGACGCAGACACGTGGATTGAGTCCATCGTGGCAACAGGTGCTACGGATATTAATCGCGCGCTGCTGGAAGCGCTGGGGCAACTGCAGGAGGGCGATGCCACGCGACCCGCGTACATTCTCTTCCTGACGGACGGGCTGCCCACGCAGGGAGAAATTGACCCGGACCAGATTGTCCAGAATGCAGCCGACAACCGCCCCGCGCAACGGAGCGTGCGCCTCTTTACCTTCGGCGTTGGCTACGATGTCAACACCGACTTGCTTAACACGCTCAGCAGCGAAATGGGGGGCCGCAGCACGTATGTCAAGCCCGACCAGCAAATCGACGAGGTTGTCAGCGCTTTCTACGATCAAATCGGCAAGCCCGTACTGGCCAACGTGGACCTCACGCTCACGGGCAGCACCCTGATTGACGAGATTTATCCGTTTCCACTGCCGGATCTCTTTGCGGGCGAGCAACTCGTCGTCGTTGGGCGATATCGCAACGGGGGTGAGGTGGACATTCGCATTGCAGGCGACGTCAACGGTGAGGAAGTGACCTTTGTCTACCCCAATCAGGTGCTGGCTGAGGGCGGGGGTGAGCCCTTTGTGGCGCGCCTGTGGGCCACACGCAAGGTAGGCGCGTTGCTCGAGCAGATTCGGCGCAACGGCGCAGACAAGGAACTTGTGGACGCCGTGATTGAACTCAGCTTGCAGTATGGAATTGTCTCGCCCTACACATCGTATCTCGTAATCGAACCTGGGGCAGCGCCAAATTTGCAGACGATGCAGGACAGTACAGGTGTGGTCTCTTCACCACGCAATGATGCCGCGCTGGTGGGCGGCGCAGCCATGGAAAGCGCCGCTGCAGCGCCCGCCGCAGGCGCCGCCGCGGTCATGGCATCCGAGGCACGCGCGTCCCTTGAGAGGGCGCAGACGGTGGCCGAGCAGAGCCAGGTGCGCTTTGTGGGCGGCAAGACCTTTGTCCAGCGTGGCTGGGTTGAGGGGGCCGCTGGCCGCGCAGTGCCATTGTGGGTGGATACAGCCTACCGCGAGGAGGTGGACGTGGAACTTGTGGCCTTCGGCTCCGACCGCTTCTTTGAACTGGCGCAGGATGACCAGGCTGCGCAGTGGCTGTCCGTATCGTCCGAGTTGATTCTTGTGCTGGAGGACGACGAACAAGTACGGATTACCACGGCCGAATAAGTGGCATGCTCCCAAAATGCAGATGCGCGGGCATTGCGCCCGCGCATCTGCGCGTTGCGATGTGGCTGCAGATTCTGCTTTAGTGCCTGGCCGTGCGCACCATCCATTCGTGGAGCGCGATCAGGACAACACACGTCGCGATGACAAAGAGCGGAATCGACTCGAGTGTCGTGCGTTGAGCAAGCACACCTGCAAAGCTGGGGATTACGGCAATGCCAAGGCTGGCGGCGCCCACCTGGAAGCCAATCGCATGCTGAGCCACGTCAACACCAAGTCGCTGCGGCGTCTCGGAGACAAGCAATGGGAAGACCGGCGCAAGGCAAAACCCCATGAACGCAAGCCCCAGGAAACCAACAATGGGGAGCGGCGCCCAGGCAAAGAGCAACCCGCCGGCCAGCGCACCCACCAGGCAGGCGCGCAGCAGATTGGCGAGTGACTTGACAGTGACAAAGCCAAAGAAGATGCGGCCGGCCGTAAAGGTGGCCCAGAATGCGCTTGTCCAGAAACCCGCCGCCGCCAGGCTCACGCCCCGCGACTCGGTGAAGATTGAGAATGCCCAATTGCTGGCCGTGAGTTCAACACCTGTGTAGAAGAAGAAGACGGCAATGCCCAGCCAGACAGCGGGCAGAACGATCGTCTCCATACCCGTAATCCTGGCCTTCGGCTTTGACGATGCGTCAACTTCCTGGATCATCGATGGTGGTATCTGCCAGCGCGTGCGTGTGACGATGACGATCACCGCAACCAGCAACTGGAGCGCGGCCATCATGGCGTAGCCCCAGCGCCATGAAAAGCCGCCCGTCAGCAGAGATGCCAGGAAGATCGGCCCGATGGTAGCGCCCAGGCCAAACGAGGCATGCAGCCAGCTCATCAGGCGCGGGCTGAAACGCATGGCGAACCACGTATTCATGCCTGCGTCGAGCATACCGCTGGCAAAGCCAATAAAGAGCGTTGCCGCAATTAAGCCCCACCAACTGGGCAGCAGCGCAATTGCGAACATGCCCGATGCGCGCAGCACGCCGGCGGCTATCAGGAAGTGGGAGGTGCGAAAGTGATTCAGCAGCCGCCCCACAATGAAGCTGGACGCAAGAAAACCAATGGTGGAGGCAATGAAGATTAGCCCGAACGCGTCCAGCGGGAGGCCGAACTCGCCACGAATGGCAGGGAAGGCCACGCCCACCATGCCATCCATCATGCCGAGCGTTACAAAGATCAGGTAGGAGACAATAACGACAATCAGTCGGCCATTGCGAGTGGCCGGTTCAGCGACAAGTGGTGCGGCGGTCGTGGTCACGAGTTCACCTCTGCGGGGCGCGCCACCAGAAAATCCAGTTGGTGCGCAATGTATGAAAGCTCGGCACGCGCGATCTGCGCGTGCCGCTGTGTCAGCCATTGGTTGCGCGCTGCGGGCGAGACGCCGGCAGCACCGTCGAGCGAGTGTGCAAAAAAGCCGAGAATAGCCTCAAGAAACGCCTGTTCATCATCGGGATATGCGCCGTTGCATGGGAATACCACCCAGTCGGATGCGCCCGCCGCCAGCACGGGCAGCCCAGCACGCGGCAGCGCGCTCAGCAGGCGGCGCCCTGTGGCGCTTGCGCCGGCAGGGGCGCCGTCAATCGTGCGCGCATCCATCGTGGCGTGGTACGCGGCAAGCATGGCCGTATTGAGCGCGTCGTTAGGGTCACCCTCCAGTGGCGGCTCGAAGATTGTTGCACCATCAAAGTTGATGGTGAACCAGCCGAGACCACCGGGCCGCAGGAGTGCGCGCACGAGCGGCAACGCCCGATCCAGATCGAAGAGGTCCAAAACAGCGTGCGCGATGACAAGATCGTAGTGGCTCTGGTGCGCAGGCAGTTCGGCAAACGTATAAAAGTCGGCCACCTCAAAGCGCGCGGTCAGGTTGGGCGCGTCGGGCGCGGTTGCCGCTGCAATGTTGCCGGCGTCGTTATCAATGCCCAGATAGTCAATGCGCCTTTCTTGCAGCATGCCCCAGCGCACTATGCGCTCGAGCATGGTCCCCACGCCGCAGCCAATTTCGAGCGTGCGCAAGGGTGCATTCACGTTGGGCAGTTGCGCGAGAAGTGCGTCATAGACATTGCGGTTGAGCGCGCGGTCGTCCACGCTGCGTTTGGCCAACAAATAGCGAGCAAAGGGCGAGGGATGGATCGCACTCATGGTCCAACCAGTTCCTCCAGAAACTGGGCGGTGCGGGTTGTGCTTTCGTGCCAGGTGGGAAACGTGGCAAAGGCGGCACGCGCGGCAGTACTCATTTCTTCCAGCAGCGAAGGGTCACGCGCCAGTGCCGTCAGGTAGCGCGCCAGCGTCGCTGCATCATTGGGCGCAACGAGGAATCCGTTGTCGCCCGCAGTCACAACTTCATGCGCCGCGCCCACGGTGGCGGCAATGACAGGCAGGCCATGGGCCATAGCCTCAAGATAGACAATGCCAAAGCCCTCGTAGGAGGGTGACACGAAGATGTCGCTCTGCGCGTAGAGTGCTGTCCGTTCGGCATCTGACAGAGGGCCGAGGAAATGCACGCGCGCACCAAGACCGGCGGCCTCAACCTGTGCGCGGACGCGCGCCGCGTACTGCGGGTCTGCTGTGTCACTGCCGCCAATGGCGAGGGTGATCGCCGCATCGGTGGCGGCAAGTGCGGCGATGATGGTGTGCAGCCCCTTGCGCGCAATGAGATTGCCCACAAAGGCGGCGCGCAGGGGTTGTGCCGGGTCGCGCGGGAGTACACCGCCATCAAGTCCACGGCTTAGGTCATGGGTCAAATGCTCGTTGAGCGCATTTTGTTCGTGTAGTGAAGAAAAGGCGTCAGGAAGAACATGATCACCCGCAGGAAGCGAAATGATGTGCGGGGGCAGATCTGGCCGCATGGCCGCAACCGTTGCGCACGTTGTTTTGCTGTTGAAGATAAATGCGTCGGCCCGCCGTAGATAGCGCGCTTCCACGGCGCGATAGAGCGGGCGCAGCGCCGGCGGGAGCTCCTCGCTCATGCGCAAATGATGCACAATTGACACGATGGGGGGACGTGATCCGTCTGAATGCGCAGGGCGGGGTGCAAAGGCCAGCGAGGGATGATTGAGTTCGTCTTCGAGGATAAGGTCGGCGCTGAGTTCGCGCAGCGTGCGCCTCCATGCACTGGACGCGCTGTCGCCCAGGTGGCGGGCGTAATTACGCCACGGCAAAGAGACTACCTCAACTTCATGGCCGCGGGCGCGCAGTCGCTCTACCAACTTGCGGTCGTAAAGGTAACCGCCTGATACTGTGTCCAACGATCCATAGATCACAAGTGCAATGCGCATTCCCCAATGTTGCCACAGCGAACAGGCAAACAGAAAAAGGGAGGGCGTAGGAATTGATCTGAAGAACAGGAAAAGCCGCCCTATGATGGCAACGAGCGAGAGTGCTGGCAGTGGTGAGGGAGGGCGCGCGGCAGTCGTGCGCCTGGGCATTTTGGGCGCTGCGCGCATTGCGCCCCACGCCATTATCTATCCCGCGCGCACGCTGGCCCATGCAGAGGTTGTGGCTGTGGCAGCGCGCGACGGGGCGCGCGCCGCTGCGTTCGCGCGCGCACATCACATAGCGCGTTGGACCGATTCATATGCCGCTTTGATTGAAGATCGCACGATTGATGCGCTCTACATTCCGCTGCCCAATAGCTTGCACTTCGCGTGGGCGCTGCGCGCGCTGGCCGCCGGCAAACATGTGCTGTGCGAGAAGCCGCTGACAGCCAATACGGCGCAGGCGGAGGCTTTGCTGGACGCCGCGTCATCGAGTGGGCGCGTGCTCATGGAGGGCTTTCACAATCGCTACCATCCGCTGCTGCTGCGCGTGGGCGAGATTGTGCGCAGTGGCGCGCTGGGGCGGCTGCAAACGGTTGAGGCAATCTTTCGCACGCCCTCGCTGCGGCGCGATGACATTCGCTTCCACTATGCGCTGGGCGGCGGCGCAACCATGGACCTGGGCTGCTACATGATCAACCTCATGCGCTATGTCGTGGGGGAGGAGCCGATTGTCATGCATGCCAGCGCGCGCGAGTTGACAGTAGACGTGGATCGCCGCATGGTGGCTGCGTTTGCGTTCCCTGGCGGGGCGCTGGGGCGCATGGATGTAGAAATGAAGGCGCTGCGCGCGCCTGACATTCGTCTCGTGGTGACTGGTGATTCAGGTTCGCTGCAGGTGGTGAATCCTGTGCTGCCGCATCTGTTCCACCGCCTGCGCCTGCAAACCAGGGCGGGCGTGCGCCGAGAGCACTTTGATCGCACCTCGAGCTACACATATCAGCTCAGGGCATATGTGGCCGCTATACGCGCGGCGGCGCCCGTGGCGACTGATGCGGCCGACGCCGTGCGCAATATGCGCGTGATTGATGCAGTGTATGCAAAGGCAGGGATGCGCGCGCGCAGCTAATCGGCACGGCACGACCGTCTGCGCACAGATTCAGCGCGCCACGATGGGAAGCAGCACCGGATCGGGCATGGGGCCGCGCACCCCCCACATGATGGGTGCATTCACCGTAGCGCTCCACACGCCCCCGGCGACCTGGGCATTGGGCAGAGGTGTCCAGGTGTGGCCTTCGTCGGCGTAGAGGGCAGCCTGGGACCATGTGTAAGGAGGCAGGTCGGTCGTCGGCAAGGCCACCGTAAGCACGATGGGTGTCTCCATTGGCACGGTCGCACCCGTGGCGCAGTCCACGCTGCGGATTGTGAAGGGGCCGGCGTAGGTGGATTGACCCAGGGGTGCGAGCCAGCGCCGGTTGGGGTCGCTCTCATGCTGCAGACAGGCGCGGCCAGAGAGGGGAGCCGCTGCGCGGGTGGCGCCGGGGGCGGGCATGCCGGTGGACGCCAGGGTGTAGGTGATCGCGACGCCGGGTGGCAGATCGCCCACGGGCGCAAAGGTAAAGGGTTCGACAGAAGATTTGGGCAGCGGCGCCGTCCAGCGCGCCCCCGGGCCAACGGCCACGACGCGCATGCCCGGCAGAATTAAACGCGCACCATCAAAGTATGCATCTGTGAAGTCACCGGGCACGGTGGCGACAAGGCGTGGCGCGCCTGACTGCGCGAGGTCGTACATGGCAACGTAGGGTTGTGCGGTGCCGCCTGAAGCTTTGCGCACTTGCAGGGCAAGGCGATTGTTGCGCGCCGCGCCCAGCAGCGTAAAGCGCATACCGGCAGGTGGCTCCAGGCGTGCACCGGGCAGGGGGCTGGCCGCGTCCGCAACGTCGAGCAGTTGCAGCGCGTTCTCGTCCACCAGATAGAGCGTGGGGCCCCACGTCGTCACAGCGGCGGG
>DIAV01000002.1 GCA_002415895.1 Anaerolineales bacterium UBA5069
TCAACCAATCAACCAATCAACCTACTGCTGCGTGCGCATCTCCACGAATGTCGTTTTGCCTGCCTCCACAGTCACCTCCGCTGCCACACGCTCGCCATTGACGACGGCCACGGCGTAGTAGACGCCCGCAGGCACGGCATCCATGGCCGTTGTCTCGCCGAAGGAGGGATCGGGATTGATGCTTTCGTTGTCGGGGTAGGCCTCCAGCACGCGCGCCCAGGTGGCGAGGTTGCCCTCGAAACGCGCCAGTGTAACGCGTGCGTTGGGCCACGTGCGCCCATCGGCGGTGAGCAAGCGCACGGCCACAGCGCCGTCACCGGGGGGCGGCTGCACCCACAGGTAGGGGTTCACGCTCGCCTCGTAGGTGTTGGCGCCCACGCGCATCTCCACGTGCAAATGGGGGCCAATGGCAATGCCCGTCATGCCCACCATGCCCACAATGTCGTCGGGCTGCACGCGCTGCCCCTTCTGCACGGTCACTTCGCTCAGGTGGCCGTAGAGCAGGTAGACATCCATCTCGCCGCCGGCCACCGCCAGCCGCTTGTCCAGGCGGATGACGACGGCGTTGCCGTAGAAATTGGGATAGGGACCCAGCACATCGGGGTCGTCCAGCCCGGCATGCACCACTTCGCCCGTGGTGGCGGCGCGCACAGGCGTACCGTAGGCGTTGGCAATGTCCATGCCATGGTGGGGCCGGTAGCGCCCGCCGCCCGTAGAGCCAAACTGGTAGGAGGGGGCGGCAATCTGGTTTTGCACAAAGGCGGGGTGAGGGCGCTCCACCCAGAAGTGCGATTCGACGCTGGGCGTAAAGGAGGACCAGACGCGGCCCGGAGCAAGCACAATCGGCGCTGCGGTTGGCTCGGGCGGAGCCGTGGGAATGGGCGTGGCAATGTCGGGGAATTGCACCACGGACATTGCGGGCAAAATGCGTGGCCGCGCCAACTCCTCCAGTGGGCGGGCCGCCACGGCCGCACCGCCGTTGCGCTCAGACTCCAGCGCCGGCACAATCACCGGCTGTTCCAGGGAGACGGGCGACTGGGACTCGGGTGCAAGCGCGACGGGGGCGCCCGCAGCAGGCTCGGCAGCCACAAGCGGGTCGCGGAAAAGCAACTGCTCGGCGGCCGAGTTGGGCGTGGGCGTGACGATGTCGATGTTGAAGGGGAAGACGGAGCCGAGCGTGCCGCTGATGCCCTGGCTCATCCCCACCGCTGCGCGCCCCGCCATGGAGCTTGCGAGAACAGCCAACTCGGCCACGGGGCTGGCCGTCGGCCTGTTGGCGGGATTCACAACGGCAAGGCTGCCTGCCAGCCCGGTGGGTGAGGGGACCGCAGTAGGCCCGACTGCGACAATGGCTCCCGACGCGGCCGCCTCGTTCTGTTGCGCAGGCGCATCGGTCATGCCCGGGCGCAGGAGTATGGCCGCCAGTGCCAGCGCCGCCGCGCCCACAAAGGCATAGGGTGCAAGGGGAGCAAGCGCGCGGCGCGGTGTGGGGGCGGCAACCAGGTCGCCGCCCGCGTCCCACGTGCTCAACTCGACAACGCTGCCCGCGGGCAGCGCCAGCCCATTGAAGGAGAAGCGCGCGTCGCCGTCCTCGGCCGGCGCAACCGCATCGCGGGCATCCACATTCACAAGCGCAGGCAGCACCACGCCCGGCACGGGCCGCAGCCAGGCTGCGCTCAGGCGCAAAGCGGCAGACGCAAGCAGTGTGGGTCCCAGATAGCGTGTGCGCGGTGCAAGCTGCAGAGCGTGGTGCGGCGTGGTAGGCGCAGCAGCCGCAGGCGCAACAGTCTCCGCGTCTGCTGCCGGCTGCGCAGGCAGCGCTATGGCGCGCGTGAAGTGCAGTTCGGCCAGCAGCATTTGCGCGAGCAGGCCGTCATCTGCCTGCTGGGACTGTTCGGGTGCAACCGGCGCTTCATAAAGCGGGATGGCTGCTGCGAAATAGAGTTCACTGAAGATCATCTCTGCCAGCCACTGCGCGAGTGCGGGCTGAAGGGCAGGATATGACTCGGGCTGGGCTACAGGCTCAACAGGCGCATCCGGCGCAAGATCAGCGGCGTGCGTCTCCTCGGGGCTTGCGGCTGGAAGCACAATAGGGGCTTCATGCACAAGGTCGTTAGAGGCCATGACAGCCGTTGTGGCTGTCTCCGGCTCTGCCTCTGCTGCACCTGCTTCGGGTGCAACAGCCTCGCTGCGTACAGGGAAGACGGCTTCGGGCAGGTCCACCTCCACATCGAAGACGGGTGTGGCGCGTTCGGCGCTGGGCATGCGTCCCATGGCGTTCACGCTTGACGCGGAGACTGCGCGCGCAACCGCAAGGCCCGTCGCACGCGTGGGCGCAGCAGGAGTATTGGGCACCAGATCGATGGTGGAGGGGCGCGCAGAGCCGCGCTGTTTGGGCAGCAGTTCGTCGTCGGCCGCATGCACTTCACTTGGCACGGCGGCGGCAGGTGCGGTTTGCGGTGCAACGGGCGCGCTTGCGGGCTTGCTGCCCTGCCCCGCCTGCGCTGCCCCCTTAAGCTGTGCTAAACTGGAATAATCGGGAATCACCAGGGCGCTGCGCGGCGCACCCACCAGCCGGCGCCCCCATGCAGAGGCCTCCATGCTGTGAACGACTTCGGCGCCGAAACACCATTCAATGAAGCGAGCGAAGCCCTGGGTTTCGCGACGGGGCAACCCGTCGGTGACATTTTCGCGTTGAACGCTCTTCACGTGGATATCTTTACACTATTCCCGCTCATGTTCGCGGGGCCGTTCGGAGAAAGCATTGTTGCGCGCGCCCTGGCAAATGGGCTGCTCTCGGTGGCGCTGCACAACATTCGAGACTATACCAGCGATCGCCACCATGTATGCGACGATACGCCCTATGGCGGCGGCGGCGGCATGGTGATGAAGCCCCAACCCATTGTGCGCGCCGTGGAGACCGTGCTCACACGCAAAGCGGGCTGGGCGCTGCCTGCTGCTGATGTGTATACCAACCTGCCCGCGTGGGACGCAGAGCAGCCGGTTGCTTTACCCGCCGGCGTGCCCGTGATCCTGCTCTCGCCGCAAGGGCGGCAACTGACGCAACCGCTGGTGGCCGAATTGGCGGCCATGCCCCGCCTGGCGCTCATCTGTGGCCGCTATGAGGGCGTGGATGAGCGCGTGCGCACGCAGTTGATTACCGATGAAATCAGCATTGGCGACTACGTTATCAGCGGCGGCGAGCTGGCCGCAATGGTCATTGTCGATGCCGTCACGCGCCAGTTGCCCGGCGCGCTGGGTGATGCGCTCGGCGCGCATCAGGACAGCCACTCGCCCGGCATGGGCGGCCTGCTCGAGGGGCCGCAGTACACGCGGCCCTTCACATTTCGCGGCGAAGCTGTACCCGATATTCTCATCAGCGGGCACCACGCCAATGTGGAGCGCTGGCGACGCGAGCAAGCGTTGCTGCACACACTGCGCCGCCGCCCGGATCTGCTCGAGCGCATGCCCCTGAGCGCCGCCGACAAGCTCTATCTTGCGCAGCAGGGCTGGCGCGAACGCCCACGCTAGCCCGCGCCCCATTATAAGCGCGCACCCGTATGCAACCAATCCGGCGCGCCTGTGCGGCTGCACGCGCAGCA
>DIAV01000061.1:0-989 GCA_002415895.1 Anaerolineales bacterium UBA5069
CGCGCTCTACGTGGTAGACTATGGCGGCGCAATCAAGAAGATCGTGCTTGCGCCCTAGTCGCTGCACTTCATCCAGCCACACAATACACTGAGGAAGTCCCTTGATCCGCATCCTCTACCGCCACCGCAGCACGGGCATTGTGGCCGAGCTACCTGTGGAGAAGCTGCAAACAGCCGTGCAGGACAAACTCCTTAACCTGTGGATTGACATGCAGGCGCCCACAGAAGAGGAGTGGCGGTTGGTGCTGGAGCAGACCTTCCGCTTCCACCCGCTGGCGGTGGAGGATGCGATTCAAGATATCCACGTGCCCAAGCTGGATGATTACAGCAGCTATCTCTTTGTCGTCATCCACACGGTTTCGCTTGGCGATGAACCCATGGATTTGGATACCGACGAGGTGGATATCTTCCTGGGCGGCAATTACATCGTCACCATGCACGATCGGCCGCGCGCCTCGATTGATCGCCTGTGGCATATGGACTTTCACGAAAGCCGCGGGCTGGCGCGCGGCCCTGCGTTTGTGCTCTACGAAATGCTCGATCGCCAGGTGGATGGCTTCATCCCCATTCTGGACGGTTTCGAGGCGCGCCTTGAGGAACTGGGCGACGTGATTTTTCACTCGGACTCGCAGAAGGGGCGGGCGCTGCTGCTCAACAACATCCTCACAGCCAAAAGCAGCGCGCTGCGTCTGCGCCGTATCCTGATTCCCCAGCGCGAACTCGTCAACCGTTTGGCCATGAATGATTACGCCGTCATCCCGCACGAGATGCGCATTTACTTCCGCGATGTCTACGACCACATGGTGCGCCTGGCGGACCTGTCCGACGGCATGCGCGACCTGGCCGGCTCCACCATTGAGACGCACCTGGCATTGGCCAATAACCGCATGAACGAGATCGTCAAACTGTTGACGATCATCTCCACGATTTTCATTCCGCTCAGCTTCGTTGCTGGCGTCTATGGCATGAACTTCGAATTCATGCCCGAG
>DIAV01000061.1:1053-6815 GCA_002415895.1 Anaerolineales bacterium UBA5069
TGCACTGGCGCTATGGCTACCTCTTTGTCTGGATCATTTTCCTGGTGATTGCGCTATCGCTGCTCTTCTCTTTCTGGCGGCGGGGATGGCTCACGTCGGACGATGACGGCACGGTGGATATTGCAGAGCGCAAGCGGCGCTGGCAGGCGCAAAACGCGTTGAATCCGCTGCCCAAGGCGACAGACAACGGCGCGCAAAGCAGGGGCACGGCTGCTGTCATTCAGGAGCGCAACGGCGGTCTCCAACCGCCGGCTTGAGCTGAAAACAAGGAGGCGGACTCACCGGTGCCATCGGGTGAGTCCGCCTCTTTTCATAAGGTTGTCCTGTGCTTAGGCCTGGCCTTTACGCATCCAACGCGTTGGCCTGCATGACCTCGCCCACAAAGAGCACGCTCTCCTTCGGAATGCGCGCCTGCGTTTCAAAATCCACCCACACTGTGCCAAAGCGCTGCAAGTAGCCCTCGCCCCACTCAAAGTTATCCATAAGTGACCAGACGAAGTAGCCGGCCACCGGCGCGCCGGCAGCGCGGGCGCGCGCCACTGCGGCAAAGTGGCTGCGCAGATAATCAATGCGCTTCTGATCATGCACCTTGCCATCGGGGCCGGGGCCGTCCGGGTACGAGGCGCCATTCTCGGTAATGATGATCTTGGGCGTCTGGTAGTCAAAGTGGAGGCGGCAGAGCAAGCTGTATAGACCGTCGGGATAGATCTCCCAGTCCATGTCTGTGCGCTCCAGCGGGGCGGCTTCGGGGGCCGACGCCCAGCCGCTGCCGTCCGGGGCCGCCTTGATCACGTCGCGCGTGTAGTAGTTGACGCCCAGATAGTCGGTGGGTGCAGCAATGATCTCCATGTCGCCCGGCTGCACAAAATCTTGCATGCCGTTGGGCAGGAATCCCTGCTCGGTGTAGTAGGTCACCATGTCGGCAGGGTAATCGCGCCCATGTACGGGATCAAAGAACCAGCGATTGAAGAAACCATCAAAGAGGCGCGTCGCACTATAGTCGGCGGCGGCGGTGGGCGCGGGGGCCAGCGTGGCCGGCGTCGGATGGGTGTAGTTCAGGGTAATTGCCACCTCGGCGCCGGGGCTATTGGCGCGCAGTACAGGCACGGCCAATCCATGCGCCAAGAGTGCGTGGTGCGCGGCGCGCAACGCCAGCGGGCCGTCGTGCAGGCCCGGCGCATGCGCGCCAATCAGGTGGCTGAGCAAGCTGACGCACCACGGCTCATTAATCGTAATCCAGTTCTTGACACGATCGCCCAAGGCGCGGCTCACTACATCGGCGTACTCGGCAAAGGCCTCGGCCGTCGCGCGGTTGCCCCAGCCCCCTTCATCCTGCAGCGCCTGCGGCAGGTCCCAATGATAGAGGGTGGCATACGGGGTGATGCCCGCCTCGAGCAGGCCATCCACCAGACGATTGTAGAAGTCGACACCGGGCGGGTTAATGGCGCCGCGGCCATCGGGGAAGACGCGCGGCCACGCCACCGAGAACCGATAGGCGTTGAAGCCAAGCGACTTGATGAGTTGGACGTCTTCGGGCCAGCGGTGGTAGTGATCGCATGCAACGTCACCGTTGCTGTTGTCCTTGATCTTGCCGGGGGTGTGGGCAAAGCGATCCCAAATGGATTCACCCTTGCCGTCTTCATTCCACGCGCCCTCAATCTGGTAGGACGAGGTGGCGCTGCCCCAGACAAAGTCCGCGGGGAAGATGTATTGTGTCATGATCATCCTTTTTGTGTGCGCCGCGGCGGATGCAGGCGGTGCGTTGCCAGTGTTCTTTGGTTTTTTGATCTTTGCGTGCGTGTGTGCGCTGTGTGTGATCTTATCACACGCAGCGCGTTGCGTGGCAAATGTGAGGCGAATGCTTTGGGGGCGCAATCCATAAAAAAACCGGGGGCTGGAAGCCCCCGGCGACGAAAAACTGGATTGTGCTACTGCCGATTCTGCACGGGCAGTTCAATCGCGATGGGCGCCTGGTCCATCTTGGTAAAGGTGAGCGCATTGTCATCAGGGCCGGCCGCGGGGTCTCGGTCAATCAGCACATGGTCACCCGTGCTATACTCGCCATTGAGAAGCCGCTTGCTCATCTCGTTCTCCACGCGCCGCTGGAGCAGCCGGCGCAGGGGTCTCGCCCCATAGGCAGCGTCATAGCCGATTTCGGCAATGTAGTCGGCGGCGCTCTCGCTCATCTCTACGGTAAAGCCCAGTTCACCCATGCGCTTGGAGATTTCGTTCATAAGCAACTGCACAATCTGGCGAATCTCCGGGCGGGAGAGCGTGTCGAAGACAATCGTCTCGTCAATGCGGTTCAGGAACTCGGGCCGGAAGAGGCGCTTGAGTTGCTGGCTGTATTCGCCCTGGGCGTACTTGCTCTCGTCAAAGGTTGGCGTAGAGAAGCCAAAGGGGCCGCGCTTGATCGAATCTGCACCCACGTTGCTCGTCATAATGACAACGGTGTTGCGGAAGTCAACCGTGCGCCCCTGCCCATCGGTCAAACGGCCATCATCCATGATCTGCAGGAGCGAGTTCCAGACATCGGGATGGGCCTTCTCCACCTCGTCAAAGAGAATCACCTGGTAGGGGCGGCGGCGCACCTTTTCCGTCAGTTGGCCGCCTTGATCGTAGCCCACATAGCCGGGAGGCGCCCCAAAGAGCCGGCTGACGGTGTGCGGCTCGCGATACTCGCTCATGTCCACGCGCAGGAGCGCGTCGTCATCGTCAAACATAAAGCCGGCCAATGCCTTGGCAAGCTCCGTCTTGCCCACGCCTGTGGGCCCCAGGAAGAGGAAGACGCCAATCGGGCGCTTCGGGTCCTTAAGGCCACTGCGCGCGCGGCGGATGGCATCACTCACGGCGACAATCGCCTGCTCCTGGCCGATGATGCGCGTCTTGAGTGCCTCCTCCATGCCCAGCAGCTTCTCGGCTTCGGACTCCAGCATGTTGGTCACGGGGATGCCCGTCCACTGGCTCACAATGGCAGCAATGTCACTGGCTTCCACCACGTCATCCAGGTTGGCGTCCACGCGCCAGCGCGTCATCTCCTCGGTAAGTTCACCTTCAAGACGCACCCGCTCGGTCTTGACGCGTGCCGCCGCCTCATAGTCGCGCGCCGCCCAGGCATTCTCCTCTTCCTTCACCAGCGCTTCGAGGGCTGTCTTTTTATCCTTAAGCGTCTTGGGCATGGAGAAGATAGCCACGCGCAGCTTGGCGGCAGCCTCGTCCATGAGATCAATCGCCTTGTCGGGCAGCCGCCGGTCCATGATGTAGCGATGGCTGAGGCGCACAGCCTGCACAATTGCGTCTTCAGAGAAGGTCACTTTGTGATGCTCTTCATACTTGAGGCGCAGGCCGCGCAGAATCTCAATGCTGTCCTCCACAGTGGGCTCATCCACATAGACGGGCGCAAAGCGGCGCTCGAGGGCGGCGTCCTTCTCAATGTGCTCGCGATACTCGTCAAGCGTGGTGGCGCCAATGCACTGCAATTCGCCGCGTGCCAGCGCAGGCTTGAGCATGTTGCTCGCGTCCATAGCGCCGGCGGCGTTGCCTGCGCCCACCACAGTGTGCAGTTCGTCAATAAAGAGGATGACCTCGCCGTCGCTGCGCTGCACTTCTTCAATGCAGGCCTTGAGGCGCTCCTCGAATTCACCGCGGAAGCGCGTGCCGGCAAGCATGGCGCCCAGGTCCAGCGAGATGACGCGCTTGTTCATGAGTGTTTCGGGCACGTCGTTGGCAATGATCTTCTGCGCCAGCCCCTCCACAATGGCCGTTTTGCCCACGCCCGCCTCGCCAATCAACACGGGGTTGTTCTTGGTGCGGCGGCTGAGCACCTGCATCACGCGCAGGATTTCCGTGTCGCGGCCAATCACAGGGTCAAGCTTGCCCTCCACCGCCACCTTGGTCAGATCGCGGCCATACTTTTCGAGTACGCGATATTTGGTCTCGGCATTGGGTTCGGTCACCCGCTTGCCCTGGCGCAATTCCTCAATCGCCGCGTAAATGCGCTCTTTTGTCACGTTGCTTTCGCGCAGGATATTGGCGCTGGGCGTATTGCGCTCGCTGGCCACGGCCAGAAAGAGATGTTCCGTGCTGATGTACTCGTCCTTGAGCTTGGTCGCCTCCTCCAGCGCGACATCCATAAGGCGCTTGAGGCGGGGCGTAATGAAGACCTGCGCCTGCTGCCCATAGCCCACACCGCCCGCGTTCTTGGGCGACGCTTCGAGCACGGCCTCGAGCTTGTGCTCGAGTACATCGGCGGTCACTTCCATGCGCGCAAGCACCTGCTGCACCGCGCCGTCCGCCTGCTGCAGGAGCGCGAGAAAGACGTGCTCTGTGTCCACCTGCGTATGTTTGTACTGCTGCAGGATTTCATAGGCGCGCATTGCGGCCTCTTGTGCTTTTTCAGTAAATCGATCGAATCGCATCCTGGCAATCCTTTTATCTAAATGTGTGCAAACAAGGCCAGGCGTTGCTACGCGCTGGTGTCAAAAGCGATGCGCCGGCGGATTACGTGCCGCGTCACTAACGGGATTATCCAGAGGCACACGCAGGAGGACGCATGATCGCCTTCTCCGGCTGCACTTACTATACTCCTGAAAGCACGCGCAGGGGTAGGATGAATTACGAAACTAATGGAGGAATAATGCGACGCAAACGCGATGCAAACAATGGGGAGGGGCTACGTGAGCGTTTTCAATAACCGTTGATTATTGGCTTCACCCTTCACACCGGGCCTGTGGGGTGGTTGAATGCTTCTTCGAGGCGTGCCAGGGCGGCGGCGAGGGGTTCGAAGACTTCAGCCTTGTCGATGTCATAAAGCGTCATCAGCAGCGCGTCTTCGTCGTTGTCGCGGTAGTAGCGCTTGCGCAGCCCCACCTGTGTAAAGCCATACTTGGTGTACAGCCCCTGCGCTGGCATGTTGCCCGCGCGCACCTCCAGCGTAACGGCGGTGATGGCCGCCTCGCGGGCGCGGTCGATCAAGTGCAGGAGCATCAGTTCGCCAAAGCCATGACCACGCAGCATGGGGTGTGAGGCAATTGTGACAATGTGCGCTTCGTCGCCAAGGAGCCAGTAGCCGCCATAGGCCAGAATGGGCGGGAACGCTTGGAGGCTGGCCGCGCCGTCGCCCGCGCCTATGTCTGCCACATGCTCCGTGTGTGCGTCATTCCGCGCGCGCAGCACAAAATAGAAGGCGCGCGGGTTTTGCGTAATCTCAACCCGAAAGGTGTATTCAGTCCACGGTGTGGAAAAACTGGCGCGCTCGAGGATAAGCACCTCGGGCACGTCGTCGAGCGTCATGGGTGTGAAGTGGGGCGTGGGCATGGTTCGCTAAGGGGCTGGGTTGAGGGCTGATTTCAGGGTGCGCGCAGGTAGAGCGGTTGCAGCGTTTCGATATTGTCAACAATCCCTTCGTCAAAATAGAGGGCGGCCAGGCGCGCAAGCTGCCCCGCGCGCCGCTGTGCGCTCACGCCGTCCAGCAGCGTAACGTGCTGCAGGGGCGCAACCGCAGCGGCCAATTGTGCATCGACTTCGCCCGCCAGCCAGATGGAGGCGGCGCCGTGGGCGGCCAGCGCCGCAGCGAACGCAGCGGCATCGCCTGCATGATGATCCTCTGCTGACGGGCGAAAGAGCAGGTCCTCCGGGCCGAACCAACACCAGTTGTAGCGCCCGCGCCCTGCCTGCACATAGGCGCATGTAACGGTCAGCGGCGTCGTACTCCACGCTGCGGCCAGCCAGGGCGCGGCCGCCACGGTGAGCGTGGGCACACC
>DIAV01000038.1 GCA_002415895.1 Anaerolineales bacterium UBA5069
GGCTTCCAGCTTCTGGCGCAACTGCGCAAAGTAGACGCGCAGATAGTGCGTCTCCTCAACATAGTCGGGACCCCACACCTGGCGCAGAATTTGCCGGTGGGTCAGCACGCGCCCGGCGTGCTGGACCATGAGGCGCAGCAGCGCATACTCGGTCGGCGTCAGTTTCACCGGCTCGCCACGCAGCATCACCACGCGCCGTACGAGGTCAACCTGTAGATCCCCAAAGGTATAAATGGTGTCGGCGGGCGCGGGCTGGGCGTGGCGTGCGGCCACGCGCAGGCGCGCCAACAGTTCGACTGTGCTAAAAGGCTTCGTGAGATAATCGTCGGCCCCGGCGTCAAGCGCGGCGGCCTTGTCGCGATCGGCGTCGCGCACCGAGAGCATGATCACGGGCGTGTTCGTCCACTCGCGCACATGCTTGAGCACATCCAGGCCGTCGCGATCGGGCAGGTTCAGGTCAAGCACAATCAAATCGGGGCGCAGGCGCGCCGCCTCGGCAATGGCCTGCTTGCCGTTCTCGGCCTCGGCCACGCGATAGCCATTGGTTTCGAGGCTGACGCGCAAGAAGCGACGAATCTGAATTTCGTCGTCAACCACGAGAACAAGCGGGCCGCCATTCGGCGCTGGTTGCACAGTGTCGCTCACAGGGTGGCCTCCTGTACGGGTGGCTGCAAGGCGGCGGCTGGCAGCGAAATTGTGACGCGCAGCCCGCCCGTCGCGCCGTTGGTTGCAGAAAGGGTCCCGTCGTGGGCCTCCACAAGACCTTTGCAGATGGAGAGACCCAGACCTGTGCCACCCGTGGCTGTGCCCGACACGCGATAGAACTTGTCAAAAATGCGCCCCAAATGGTCGGGGGGTACACCTGGCCCCTCGTCTGCAACCGTAATCAGCAGGCGATCGCCGCCAGCATTCGGTTCAATGCGCGCATCAATCGCAATGGGCGTGCCGGACGGCGTGTAGTTGCAGGCGTTATCGATCAGGTTGATCAGCACCTGCTCAATCAGCCGAAAATCCATCTGCACAAGAGGTAGCCTGGGCGCAATGTGTGTAGATAACGGCCGGCCATCAAGTAACGTAGCTGTGCTATGCAGCGCCACGCCGATCACCTCGGCCACATCACACCAATCGCGCCGAATTTGCAGGCGGCCTGAATCCAGGCGCGACATATCGAGCAAATTCTCCACAAGGCGGTTCAGGCGGCCGGCGGCGACCTGAATATCGCGCACAAGCTGGCGTCCCACTTCCGCATCCTCAACCGAATGGGGCTCGCGCAGGCTGCTGGCCGCGCCTGTAATTGTGGCCAGCGGGGTGCGCAACTCATGCGAGATGGAGCTGAGCAATGTCGCATAGAGGCGCTCCGATTCGCGCAACATCAGGTTCTGGCGTGTTGCCTCGGCGAGCACCTCGCGCTCGATCGCCAGCGCGACCTGGCTGGCAAATGTCTCGATGAAGACGCTCTGTTCAAAGGTGGGCGGATCCACCCAGTGGAGCTGCATGCCCAGCACGCCCACAGTGCGCGCAGGCGTGCGCAGTGGCACGAAGCGCGCCGACACAGTGGGGTAGATATCGGTGAACTGACCTGCGTGCTTCTCATTCGCATACGCCCACAACGCCGCCACAAAGGCATCGGCGTCCACCTCCAGCGTGCTGGCGGGATGGGGCTTGCGCGCCAGATGATCGTCGGCAGCGAGCAGGATGGCTACATCGGCAGCGAAGACGCGCGTAATTTGCTCCACGGCAGTCGCCAGCACATCCGACAGGCTGGCAGCCGTGGCGGTTTCATTGGCA
Organism: Anaerolineales bacterium UBA5069; assembly: GCA_002415895.1. Classification (GTDB taxonomy): domain Bacteria; phylum Chloroflexota; class Anaerolineae; order Caldilineales; family Caldilineaceae; genus UBA5069. The sequence goes on from DIAV01000038.1 coordinate 1,789, forward strand.
AGTGTATAGAGCGCCAGCGTGCGTTTGGCATTGTGGCGCGCCGCGCGCTCCTGCTCGCGCAGGCGCGCCGCCAGGCTCCCTGCCGAGAGTGCAATGACAAAGTAGAGCACAAGCAGCACAGCGTCTGCGGCATGTGTAATGGCAAAGGTGAAGCGCGGCGTAATAAAGAGATAATTCCACGCCAGCGCGCTGGCAAACGCTGCCAGCAACGCAGGCCCGCGCCCCAGATAGATGGCAATCAGGAGAACGGCAAAGAGTTCAATCAGCCCAATAGCCTGGTAGCCGAACCAGGGCAGGCTGTTATGCAGCACAACATAGGCCGCGCCCAGCAGCACAACAATGAAGAGGCCGAGCGCATACTGCATCCAGAGAGTGCGCGCGATGCGGGCGCGCAGCCGCATGTGCTCCGGCACGCGCCCCTGCCCATCTTCCCCATGCTTTGTGAAGACTTCCCTCATTTGCTTTGCCATGTCCTGCGTATTGTAGCGCAACCACGCGAGGGTGGGCATTGCTCGCTGCTTGCTCGCAGCCCACGTCAAGGAGTTGTCAGGGAAACGAAGCGCGAGGTCAAGAAAGTATCAAGAAACGGCGCGCAATCCACTCTTCCAGAGAGAAAGACTCCGGCTTCACCTTGCATGAGGGTGCGGCGCATCCTACACTCGCCATGGTGCGATGCAAACCGTCGCATTGTTGCCCATGTGTGCGCCGCATGTGGGCGAACTCTCTAAAGGCGCGCAGTGCTGGAGCGATGCAATGAATATGACACAGGCCCGTGCGTGGACCTTTGGACGTGCCCTGCGCACAGGCGAAAGTGCACACCAAACCATTAGCAAGACGATTGGCCTCGCGGTCTTTGCCTCCGACTCGCTTTCGTCGGTGGCATACGCAGGTGGAGAAGTCCTGCTGATTCTGGCCGTGCTGGGCGCAACCTCCTTCTGGATGGCCATTCCCATTACGGTCGCGATTTCGGTGCTTCTGATTATTCTGACATTTTCCTACCGCCAGACGATCTTCGCCTACCCGGGCGGCGGTGGCGCCTATGTGGTGGCGCGCGATAACCTGGGCGAAAAGGCGGCACAGGTGGCGGGGGCCGCGCTGCTGATTGACTACATCCTCACTGTGGCGGTCAGTGTCTCCTCCGGCGTGGACCAGATTGCAAGCATCTTTCCTGTATTGTTCAACTACAAAGTGCAAATTGCGCTGCTGCTCATCCTCTTCATTACGTTGATGAACCTGCGCGGCATCAAGGAATCGGGGCGCGTCTTTGCCGTGCCCGCATACTGGTTCATCGGCATGATGGTGATCCTGCTGGTGACGGGCCTGGTGAAGGCAGCCACAGGGGGATTAGCGCCTGTGCAGAATGTGCCCGGGGTGGAAACCGGCACGTTGTCGCTCACCGGGTTTGCCTTCGTCTTTTTGATCCTGCGCGCGTTTAGCTCGGGCACAACGGCGCTCACAGGCGTAGAGGCGATCAGCAACGGCATTACAGTCTTCAAGAAGCCCAAATCGCGCAACGCCGCCACCACACTCGTTTGGGATGCAGCAGTGCTCATGTTCATGTTTCTGGGGCTGGGCACTTTGGGCTACCTTGTGCAAGCCCAGCCTTCGGAGCAGGAAGTGCTGATCTCGCAAGTGGCGCGCGCCGTCTACGGCACAGGCCTCATGCGCACGCTGACGCTGCTCTCGGCCACAGTCATTCTGATTATGGCGGCCAATACCAGCTTTGCCGATTTCCCGCGCGTGGCGGCGCTCCAGGCCGGTGACGGCTTCCTGCCCCGCCAATTCACCTTTCGCGGCAGTCGCCTTGTCTTTGGCTGGGGCGTGCTCATTCTGGCCGGTTTTGCCAGCATGCTCATCGTCGTCTTTCAAGGCAACGTCAGCCGTTTGATTCCTCTCTACGCGATTGGGGTCTTCGTTTGTTTCACGCTTTCGCAGGGGGGTATGGCCAAGCGCTGGCGACGCATTGGCAATCTCATGAAGGCGGGCGAACTGACGCCGGAGCGGTCGATCCCGACGCACAGCAGCGTTCTTCACTTCGATCGCCACTGGCTGACCAAAATGATGCTCAACGGCTTTGGCGCAGTCATTACGGCTATCGTCGCCGCTATATTCCTCATTACCAAGTTTACCCACGGCGCATGGATCATTGTGATTCTGATCCCAATGCTGGTATGGCTCTTCTTCACCATTCATCATCACTATCAGCACGTGGCACAGGCGCTCAGCACACAGGGTGAGACGATCAGCCACACGCGCCACCCCATGCTCACCCTTGTGCTGGTTAGCGGTGTCCATCGCGAAACAATGCGGCTGGTGGAGGTGGCAAACTCCATGGGCATGCCGTGGCAGGCCGTGCATATTGCCGTCAACGAGGCGGCTGTGCCCGAAATCCAGCGCAAGTGGAATGAGCGCATTGGCATGGGCGAACTGCTCATCCTCAAATCGCCCTACCGCAGCGTGGCCCAACCCCTGCGCAGCTACGTCAAGCGCCAGTTGCGCAAGAACCCCGAAGGCTACGTGCATATTGTAATGGGCGAACTGCGCACCGGCAGCCCCATGGCGCAGATCCTGCACCAGAATGCTCACTTCATTGAGCAGCTTGCGCTCAACGGCCTTGACGGCGTGCTGACAACCGTTGTGCCCTTCTCGTTGGATAGCGCCACGCGGCGCGGCGGCACTGGCGCGCTCAAATCCAGTGCAGATGCACTACCGGACGAGGAATGGGACTCGATTGAGGAGCCTGAGTTTCAGGATGTTGAACTTGCGGATGCAGGGCTTGCGAATGAGGTGATTGGGGAGGGTATGCGATGAATCTCTTGCACAGCGTTTCGTTTGCCAACGTGATCTGGATTCTGATCGGCGCGGCGTGGGTTTATGTGCTGGTGCTCGGGTTGGAGGCTGACAAGCCCCTCAGCGGCGACATGCCTGGCTCTATTGTGCACAACCAAAGCGAGAGGCCCAAGTATTGGGAGGATGACGACTGGGACGACGGCGACCGCCTGGGTGAGACGGCGAGTTGGACGCTCTTTGGCGCCATGGGCATGGTGCTCTTCTTCCTGCTCTACTGGATGGTGAACATGCACGGGCGGTTGTGGTAACCAAAGCGCGCCGCGCCCAGTGACGAAGCAAGGCTGCGCAGTCGGGGGTAGGATCTGGGGGTCGGGTGTGGGGTGGTTATTGGTTGATTGGTTTATTGGTGATCGGATGCAGTCAACCAATAAACCAATCAAC